>JAXMBP010000006.1:0-172467 GCA_046349795.1 Pirellulales bacterium
AGCCTAATGTCCACTTCGACTGTTGTTCTTGCACTCGCATCGGGCTGTGACAGCGATGCCGCCAAGAAAATGGAAGACAAGGCTGCAACAATGGCCAAAGAAGCCGCCGCAGAAGTCAGTTCGGGCGGCGCGGACCTGCTAGGCAAGGCTACCGAAGCACTGTCTGGTGTGGAAGGTGGTTCTGAAATGCTGAAGCAATCCACGGAACTGTTTGGGAAGTTGACCAGCACGCTTAGCGGCGTTAAAGATGCTGACACTGCAACCGCAGCCTCCACGGAAATCAGCAAGTTGGCTGAAGGATTTTCTGGAATGTCCGAAATGTTCGGCAAGATGCCCGATGCCGCCAAGTCTGCTGTTTCTGGAGTTTTCAAGAACTCAATCGATCAACTAAAGCCGATCCTTGAGAAGGTGATGGCGATTCCTGGAGTTGAAGCCATTCTGAAGCCAACGATCGAAACGCTGATGAGCAAGTTAGAAGGCTTCAAGGCCTAGAATCTTAAAGGCAAACTCTAATTACCGTCAACGACGAACTCTCCCGGACGCTTACGAATCTACAATAAACAAGTTATTTTACGGAGTGTCGGTAAGCGAGTAATGCGAGCTTTCCGGGGAGGGTGAAGAATAGGGTAACCCTCCCCGCTAGGCTCGCGGTACTTTTTGTAGCAGCCCTTGCACGCGCCAGAGGGTCCAGTCGCGTGAACCAACGCGATCAGCGAGAAGTATCGCTTTTTTTTTTCGACATACTCAACGCCAAGAACTTTGCAGAAGTTCTTGGCATTTCGGACTCGTTCGAAAACTTCCCATTTGATCGTGGGAAGTTATCTTTGGCTTGGCTATGCACATGCCGCTCGAATAACAAACTCTGCCCTCAAATTGCCTTGCAAGGCAACTCCAACGCAAGCTCGACTTGGTGGGTTCTGGGGATCGATCCAAGCATCCCAAGCTTCATTCAGAGCTGGCACATCTTTAAGATCGCTCAGATAGATGATCACTTCTAGCAAGTCGCTCTTGGCCGAGTCCAACTCATTCAACATGGCATCAATCTGTTGGAGGATCTGCGAAATCTGTTCCGCTCCACCGACAGTTGTGTCGCTGGCCACCTCAACCCATCTGGCCACTCCTTGGTAAACAACCAGATCAGCGTAACGTGGCGAACTTGCTTTTCGGCGGATTCTATTCATAAGTGCTCCGAAATGAAAAATCTTCTAGAGATCAGGCCTAGCTCGGCCACCGCTGAGCGACTTAATCATCCAAACAGACTAGTAATAGCTCGGCCCTCTTCCAGCAGATGGTACGGACGGCCTTGCGAATCCTGAGCCATCAGATCGGTCGTTCCAGTTGCATAGTAAACAGTCTTGGCGATGTCTGCAGGGGTAAGTGGATCTTGGTCGGGATATTCTGCAAAGCGGTCCGTGGAACCGAAAGTTTGACCCCCACGAACTCCACCTCCGGCCATCAAAATGCTTTGGCAGTGAGTCCACGATCGCGTCCAGCTCCACCAGCCGCCGCCAGATCGTGGATCGCCAATCTTTGGTTTGCGGCCCATCTCGCTGGTGACTAGAACCAGAGTATCCTCCAATAGATTCCGCTCATGAAGGTCCTGCAGTAGAGCTGAGAATGCTTGGTCAAACTCAGGCAACAGATGCTCTTTCAAGCAATTGAAGTTATTCCCATGAGTGTCCCAAGCTCCTTCACTGGCACACTGTTTCGCGATAGCCTCGTTCTCTTTCCAGAATACGGTGATGAACGGAATACCAACCTCTACTAGTCGCCGCGCCAAGAGTAAGCTCATCGAGTTCACTGGTCTTGCCGTAACGTTCTCCGTGCTGACACAGGCTCAGAAGCAATATCAAAGGCCGTTGTAGTGCTAGAGGATAACAGCAGGTCGAGCGTGCGTTGCTGGTGCTGCCTCCACAGTTCTTGCTGAGGCGTAGAAGCGGCATCAAAAGCAATACGAGCTTGATCCAGTGTGCTCAGTAGTTGGTGCCGAGACTGCATTTGCTGAGCGGTAACGTCCCCGCCGCGCCGCAAGCGACGGGGCTTGAACTTAAGTGGCTCCTTGAAGTCGCCTTGCACATACAATGGATCAAACTGGACACCCAACTTCGCAGCAAACTGCCCGGGTCGAGTGTACGGTGCTTTGCTAGGCATGTGAGGCAAGGTGATTGCGTTTGGCAAGCTAACATTCGTTGATCGCCTCGACGCCACTACCGTCCCCATGTAGGGCCAGTCGGTCGAATAAGGCTTTCGATCGTTACCAAGCGAAAGAAACGTCGGATCGGCTGCGTGGCCCGTCAAGTTGTAGTAATATCCCGCATGATGATCGTTTGTGTTCACAGTTCCGCAAACCGGATCGGATGATGGCAAGATGATGAGCTTGCTTTCCGAGCAACGGCAAATGCTCGCACAATTGAACTCCCGGGGAGGAAGTCGACACTGGATTAAATGGACCTCGATACTCGCTGGGCGCTTCGGGTTTCATATCCCATGTATCGATATGCGAAGCTCCACCACACAAGAAGAAGAGGATCACAGACTTCGCGCGGCCTCCACTTGCTGTCAGCAACGATGGGTTGGCATTCGCGCTGGGGCGTCCCAACTGTAAACCAGCACAACCGGCAGCCGATGCAACCAAAAAGGCTCGTCGGCCTGTTCGTACATTTGACTCTTGTGACATGCTGCACCACTGCTGACGAATATGTAGTGGACGAGGTTACGAGTCCCGATCGTAACCTTGTCTATCCACAGTTAGGAATCGTAACTTCTTCAATTAGCGCTTATGCATAGTCAGGAATCGTGACCGCATCCACTACCGTCAACCACGCTCCTGGATATACGCCACGATGACTCCAACCAGCAAACCACCTAAGTGACAAAGATCTGCTTGATTCCAATTGGGGATAATACCAGAGAACCCTAAGCCAATTGGCAGCAGCATCATGACCAAATAGACAAATGGTATGTAGATGCCATGCATAGGATTCAAGGTAGATCGTATCCAAACCAATCCAAACAAAGCATACACTACGCCTGAGATTCCCCCAAAAAATGGAGTTCCACGAAGAGCAGCGGGTGCCATTGCTTGAAGCAGGTTAGGAAAGAGTGCAGCGATAAAAACCAACAGAGCAAATCGCGTTGTCCCTAGCCAACGCTCACACACACGCCCTAGAATTACAAGCCCAATGACATTCATCACCAAGTGAAACGGTGATTGGTGCAAAAAAATCGGAGTCACGGCTCTCCAAACTTGCCCCCGCTTGACGCTAGCCAGCGGATCTTTTTGTTGTCTTTCATAATCAAACGGACTCACAAACATCATTTGGCGGCTGATCGATTGCCCAATCTCGTTGGATGGATCAGGGCTACCAAAGTTGTTGAAGACAGAAACAAGAGAACAAAGAATCACCAACGTCAGTGTCAGCGGAGGAATTCGTCGATCGCCAAGCACGTTCGAGCGATATCGAACCTTTCGAACATTCTGAACCTGAGTGCTCTTGTGCTTGATTTTCTCTTGTAGAGCGACGTTGGCTTCCTTGACCGAAGCCGCGTACCTGGGGTCTTCCGGGTTGGCACTGAACTGTTGCAGGTAGCTTACGGCTTCGCCGAGCCGATCTTCCTCTCGCACCCATATCTCCCAATCATCCATTGAGTTTGGAACGGGTTCGACCTGTGTGGTTATCCCTTGCATGTACAGGAAAGCAACGAACTTCTCAGCACTTTTTCTATCCGATATTTGACCCAAGCAACGCATCAGCGCTTCCCAGAATGTGTAGCTCGTGCTCAACGCAGCGAGGTAGCTATTTCAGTAATCCGTTCGAAGCTCGCGCAAGTTTGATCTCGGCACCACATCGAATTCCTGAGATTTTAAGTACAAAACTGCTGACGCTCTACGCCACCGCACCTGGATTAACCTCTTTTTCGGTCACTTCTGGCTAATCTCCCATGCGGCCAACCCACGAATAGTTTCGTTGCACGAGAATCTACATGGCTTAGTCCAGTACTCGAATGAACTCCTTGAGCTCTTTTGCAATGAACTGGCGTGGCCTGAGGACATTTTTCTGCTGCTGGCTGAAAAAAGAGGCAGTTGCATCGATCGGCAAATGGCTGGTACGAAGTAAAGGAATTCCACCGTCCGGTCGCCGAGCATTCGCCACCGGAGGCGACCAAAAACTATCACAAGGCGATCGGAGATCGACAGTCAACGGCTTGGGAAAGCCGAAAAGTGATCGACGCATGAGGGGCAGAGCGTCGCCAGCTATCGCCGCGACAGGGAACGGTTCTGACGGCTGGCACTCGTACCTCGTGACCTACGCGCGCATCCCGCCCGCACCACACAGGCTCCTGCCCGACAGCTATACTTGGATTCGATCCGGCGAAAGCGGAATCGGCCAATCATAAAAGGCAAGTCTTTGCATCAAAGCCAAATGAAACGGTGGAATGGAGTGAAGCACGAAATTGAGGTACACGCAGAGTTTCTTAGCAATTAGGTCGATCCCAATTGGCATATTCATACTCACGTGCAGTTGCGATCATCATTTATCGGAGAGTACAAAGTCGATGACAATTGACAAACAATCGAGCCAAGCGAATCAAACGTTGCTTGACGAGATCAACGGGAAAGACGCTTGGTTTCACGCCCGCAAGACGCGCCCGATATGGGCCCGGCGGCTAAGCAAGCCAGAAAGGGTTCAAACACTCGAAGGCGAGGAAACCGTTCCAGCAGGCACATATCTTTGCCGTGGCGAAGCTGCAGATATTTGGCCGCAAGACGAAGAGCGGCTGCTCGCAAAGTACGATCGAACTACCGAAGTCGATCAGGATGGCTGGTACCGCTTCGACCCCAAACCCGACGCCTCCGGAGTCATGGCCGCACAAGTACCTCATACCTTCCAAGTTCAGGCCCAGTGGGGCCTCCTCAGCGGCAAACCCGGCGACTACCTAGTTAAGTCCTACGACGACCGCAACACAATCTATCCAACCGACATCTGGCTCGTCGACCAAAAACTTTTTGGCGCAACCTACATCGCTGACAATGAAATCAATTAGTACTGTGCCAAACCCTTTGGAGAACAGCAAATATGTACTTCGATTAGCTCAACAAATGCACGGTGCAGTATTTGCAACTTGGGACACCTGCGAGAATAACTTTCCAGGTCTGCACGAATTCCTCATAGATTCTACAAGTCAGATTTGGCGCCCCGATAACACCTTTTTAGGTAAATGTTCATGCGGAATACCTTCGCAAAAACATACATTGAGTACGGGCTGTCGATGATCACAAATGAGGGCGTGTGCCGATGAATGATCGTCAAGTCTTCCTGAGCCACACGAGCCTGATGGCACGAATCCCCGGCGATCGTACGTATGTTCAGGCCGCCATTGACGCGATCAACGCAAATGGCTTCGTTCCTCGCGATATGCGTTTTTTCACGGCGGACGATCGGCCGCCGGCAACCCTTTGCGTGGACACAGTCGCGCAATGCGACGTTTATATCGGTGTGTTTGGGCTGGATTACGGCAGTCCGGTCCGCGAGCGTCCTGAAGTCTCATACACAGAGTTGGAATTTGAGACGGCGTTACTTGAAAAAGAACGGCGTAACATACGAGTGCTGGCTTTCCTACTGGATGCGACGACAACCGGTGCCGGATCGGAGGACGAACGGCAGACTCGGTTCCGGCAACGGGTGTTGGCAAGCGGAATAACTTCTGCGGTTTTCTCCACGCCAGACCGCCTGGAATTTCTCATTCACTGTGCCCTGCACTCGCAGATCGACCCGTTTGATGAGTACATGTCAAAGCGTTTACCCGAGCAGTGTAACCGCTGGTTCCGACCTGACGATCGTGTGGCATTTCACCCACGTGACCAGTTCGTCCCGCTTTCAGCCAATTGGGATGATGGCGGCCGAGCAGAAGATATTGCTGCTGATCTCGTGGCCCGACTAGAAGCCGGTCGAGATAAGCGGCTCGGAATTGCGGCTAACTATGGACAGGGCAAGACGTTCCTGAGTTGGAAGGTCGCACTTACTTTGGCCAATCGCAGTGAATCTGAAGGGAACGCGATTGTAACCCAATCCAAGCCGATTGTGCCGCTGTTCTATCCGCTGAAGGAACTACAACCCAATTCTGACAAGAAGCCGCTGACACAGGTCGTCGAGTACATCCAACGTGTACTTCCAAATGCCACGTCCGACTTGCTTTTCGACAGCAGAGACAGTCTGTTGATCCCAGACGCCGCTGACGAGATTCCAGTTAATCGTGAAAATTTGACGGCAGTGCTCCGCAATCTCCTTAAATCGTTCGAAGCCTTTCCTCGTTTGGCCTTGCTGCTGACGTTTCGAACGGGCTTGTACCCAGACGGTGCGACACAACAGCGCGCGGAACTGCCAGGATTCAGCGTCGCGCAACTAGACTCGTGGGAAGCGGGCGGGCAGCACTGGGAACGCCTACTGGAGCAATGCGAGAAAACGAATATCGCAAGCTTCCCAGGCGGTTGGGAACAATTTCGAGACAAAGTAGCTGGACCACCTGGAAAGCCCTCGCCGCTTCTGGACCTGACGTCCCGACCGCTGTGGTGTCGTATGATCATCGAACGCCGCGATACAATCCTACAACAGGAGATACGAAATGTTGCCGATCTTTATCACGCCTACGTCGATGAATTCTTCAAGACGCGGTCCGGAATGACACAAATTTTGAGCCCTGACCATAAGAGACGTGTCCTCGAACTTCTGGCAACATCGATGGCGAAGAAAGGAACTATTAACCAATCCGACACCCCGGCGTTAGCCCAGGTGACTGAAACCGAGTTGCGCCAGGCAGCGGCCCATGCGCTACGTATCTTGGATGATTCCGATATTGCCGAGTACATCGCAGGTGAGATGCGAGCGTATTCGCTTCTCAACTGTCACCGCTACGGCGACGACCGGGCGTTCTACTCGTTTGGCCACTACTCGTTTCAGGAGTTTTTTCAGGCACTTGCATTCCTTCGACTGCTTCAAGGCTGTGGTGGAAACCTCGCGTCGAGACAAGAGGATCTCAGCGGATTCGCTCGGCGGATTCTTCATAGCGAAGACCTGGTCGCGTTCATCGTAGGCCGACTTGGCGCGAGCTTTGGCGCGGATGAAGTCTCGGATGCCCTCCGCCGCAAACCCGACGTTGTCTTCGGATCCAATTCCGAAGACATCCAGCGAATCCGGGCGGCACTAATCCGTTGTTGGCTGAGTTACGCTCGCGACATACTGCAAAAACCAAAGCCAAACCTCATTGGATTCCGTTTGAACAGCCTTACTTGCGAGCAACTCGATTTTTCCGAAGCAGACCTCTCCGAAGCCAACCTTGGAGGGTCACGCTTCCTACGCTGCAATTTCGCCGGCGCTGATCTTTCGGAAGCCAATTGCCGAGGCGCAACATTTGAAAAATGCGTTCTCACAAATGTGATTTGGATTGGCGCTGACCTTGCTGGAGCCGAAGGAATCTGATTCAATGCCTGACTCATTTGGGAGATTCGATCCATGACAGGAAAATCGTTTACGTTTACGTTTCCTGAAAAGACTGCATGGGTGGTTGGACAATCGACAAATCCGGATTCGTCTGTCTGGGTTGGCGGACTCATCACGATTCTCGTAACACCAGGCATGCCGCTCGATGCCGGAATGGTTGATACTCGGTGCGCGACGATCCTCAAGGCATTCCTTGACGAGGGAGTGCGAAGTGTGGCGATAGAGGATGCTGAGGGCCCACAGGTCCAATCAAACATACTCGGCCCGAAATCGAACGCCCTGCTCAAAGCTCACAAGGTCCGGATTGTGGGCGTCGATCAGTTAGCAGGCATTGCGGAGATGCGGGCAATCCAGTCAGAAGCAATGCTGAAGGCGCCTCAGTATCAGAAATTGTTCCAAAAAGTCGAAGCCTCTCTCGAAGTGGTGGCTGCGAGTTTGCCGTCCGGCAACTTTGCCGAGTTGTTTCGCCTTCGCTTGTCCAGGGACGTCGAGTTGGTCAGCAAGGGCGCGGAAATCCGTCAACTGTTTGCGCTCGAACGCCGCTTCGGTCGTTCCATGCCCGCCGAAGCTCGTCGCCTACTCCGAGGTGTCGAACTGACGGAGCAGATTGAAGCGAAGGATCGGCGAACGTGTTCAGAATGGCGTTTTGGCCGATGACGCGGAAACCCGCTTGCTGAATCCGGATGCAAAGTCGGCAAAACCAGTGCGGCTGCAAACCGGTACCGGCGTAGTAGTCTTATCGAGTGTTCAAGCGGACTTGCTTCGACATTGCAGCGAATTGGTGGATGGGATTAATTCAGGCATGTTGCCAATATCACTCTACCAGATGATTTCGCGTCAGAAGCCGGCTCAAAAAGTCCCCGCCGATATGGGGAAGCAGGTAGCTCTCGCGGTCGAGCACAATCAACTAATTCAGGATTACATCGCCCAGACGGCCGAGGTCCTGGGGATCGACTTAGACGACTACCCGACGCTTCGGAAAATGATTCAGCAAACCAGTATGATGTCTGGAGATGCACAGCGTGGCATTCTCGATACGTTTAGGCAGGCTAATGAACAAGCGTGGTCACATTTGAAAAACTGCCTCCCTGCTAGCGAACAGGAATTGCTCGAATCAATTGGAAAGGCTCGCCAACTCCGGCGGCTTGCGTCTCTGGAGATTACGCCCGAAGAATATAGCGATTTGAGTGCCGAGTTGCCCGATTACCGTCTCGAGGATGTTCTTAACGCGGTCGCGTCCTCGCGAGTAATAGTCGATACGGGATTCAAGGCGGCTGCGAAAGAGTTCGATTCCGAACGCAGCCGACTGCTCGCTTTCTACGATGTGGCGCGGAAACGGGCGCGGCAGATGGCCAACCGGACTCTGGAGTTCGCGCGAGAAGATGGCGGTCAGGCATTGCTGGTTTGCCTCGGCTTTCACCAACCCGCCGTTCTCGCCGCATGGCGGGCTGCTGAGGCCTCCCATCTTGTCGTTATGCCCGACCTAACCGCGCAATGAACATAAAGCCAGGGTGAAAAATGCCTTCTACGACTCCTACCGCACCGGAATGGCTCAGTCCTGGCCCCGCGCGACGCTGTCAGGGAAATGAACTTTGCACGGCGATTGGACCATCTTCGAATGTCGGACTACTTTGCGTCGGCAGTCCACGAGCTGCGTCCATCGGCGAATGTCGAACGTGTGGGCGCTTCTGTTGCGGAGCATGCGCCACGAGATCGATCGAGCTGATCGATGCAGAACCGAATTCACTCTGGGCATGGAGATTGAGTTGCCCAGGTTGCGGGCTACCGCTCGGTGACCCGCTGACATCGCGATCGATCCTGTTCTCAAGTCGCGCCAGGGTCAGTGGTGGGACCGAGGAACACAACGGCAATAAGACATTGATAGGAACGAATCGGAAATCGACTGAAATGCTCTGGCGAAGTCACCATCTTCGTGGCTTGGGTGCGTTGGCCAACTTCTATACCGCATCTTCTCTAGAGGGTAAACTTGCAGTCGTCGATCATGCACTCAATGAGGCACCCGGTGAACCGCTAGCTTGGTTGTTCAAGACAGTACTATGTATCGACGGCAATCATCTTTGTGCAGCGCAAACTGCATTTCGGGGATTACAACGGTGTGGAACCAGCGATCCGCTGACGATGGCACTCCTCAGTGCGGGAATACATCTGGAGAGACTGGGAAACTGTACGGAAATGAAGACTAGCCTCAACCGCTATGCCTCCGAATTCAGGCGCCGTGCTGTATTCAATCCATCGTTGGCTGCTTTCCATCTTCGGGTGGAAGATTACGGTCGTGGCAGCGGGACGCTTGGCGAATACGTCCGCACACTGTATTCAGAACAGTCACCACCGAGTGCCGTACGCGAGTTCCTCCGCGTTGTGGACATCGAACGCAACCTGGATAACCGTGGCACGGAGATCGAACGCACCGCGGTAATTAACCTGCTCGCACAAAAGTTGTCAGACGCCGAGGTCCAAAGGTTCATGGCGAGAGCACTCGCCATGCGTCTCGGTACCGTGAGCCAGACCGATTTCTATTCAGATCTTCAGGAATTGATAGACCGCCACGCCATCGATCTGACACCCTATCCCAAGATGGCAAGCTACCTGAAATATGTCGCGGATTCCGCTGCCATCGATTTCGCAGTGTTGCACGGAAACATCTGGGAAATGGAGCAAACCGGTTATGCCGCGTTGTGCCAGACTTCCGACGAAAGGACAGCAGTATTCGAAATTGCCCGCCTTCGTGTCGCCGTCCGATTAGTGAAACACCTCGAAGGTAAAGACCCACAAGGTCAACTGGCAGCGACTGTTGCCCCGAACGTGAATGAAGTTCGAAAAACACCAGAATCGATGAAGAAATCAAACGAACCGAAGCTGGGGTTGATTAACCGCATAAAACGCTGGTTCAAAAACTAATCCAAAATTTCCATTGGAATTAAGTCCTGATCGCAATGGTGCAATCAATGTTTTTTGCCATACGTCGCCACTGCCATTTTTGTGGTACGCAGATTTGCGGCATCACCTAATTCGAAAATGCTATCCTGCTGCTTCACGAGATTTTGGGAAGTTGCAGATGTGATTGGTGCGAGAGCCAATCGCAAAGTTTCTAGCTCAGGTGATCATTCCTACTCGACGATGCGATAGTTTTTTGTTGCTGCAATATAGTCTACATAGTTGCGGACGGATTCTCGGTCCTTGTTTTTCACGACCTCGACCTCTTCTGCGACGGTCATTTTTTTACCATCACGAGCCCCTCCAATGTGAACAGCCGGTCCAGCGACCTCGTGTTTTCGGATGATAGCTTGCGTGAACTCCCAGAATGGAACCAGTAAGTGGTTCGAATCGCAATCGGACGGAGTGGAGTTCAATTGCGCCAGTAGATGCTTGCCTTTTTGAATCAGTTAGTTACCTATCAGCAGTGCCGCCATGCATCTACTGCATTAACCTCAGTTTGGGCTCTGGATTGGAATCATGATTTGATTCAGCAATGCAACGCCACGGTCGGAAATCTTGACTAATTCTAGATTATCTCGCCAGCCATTGCTGCCATAACTTTGGAATACGTGAATCTGGTCGTATACCAAAACTCCATGCACAATTAACCACCAAAATGTATCTTGCGCGTCTCTGCTGGCCACTTTAGCCACAGATTGCATCAGTCTGGCTGGATCCCCAGTTTGCCAAATACGATTTGGGTTTTTCGTACATTCTTCATTCAATGCCCGGAGGACGATTCCAAGGACTGGTTCCGTTCGCCTTGTGTAGATGCTTCGATGTTGAAGCGATTCAGCGAGCGTACGAAGTTCGTCGTACGGAGCGCCTAGAATTCGTGGTTTCCCGACTAGTGACCTGACCACCGCGCTAACCGCTTCACCAAGGGGCGTGTGAAGTGCAGTTTCTTTGCCCGCCGCCGAAGCCTCAGTCAAATCGTCTAGTGAATATTCCAGCGTACGCATGGCGCGGATATCAAACGGCATTGAAGCTGTGTCTTGGCAAATCTGAATCACGGGCTTATTCAAGCCATGAGCGTACCCCGCTTCCCAGAGGACATTCGGGTTCGCACCTGAAACATCTGCTACGCAAAAATCCGCCATTGCGATCGAATGCTTGACCTGTTCGATAACGCTCCCAGGATGATAGGAATCATCCGCTCGAAAAGCAGTCCCGTTCTTTTGGCGTTGTACTACATCCGCAACAACATCACGTACTGCTTTCAATTCAGGCAGGAACGGCATGATGATAAAACAGGTAGTTGGAGGGTTCATTGTGATAGTCTCCGACAATAACTCTTGAAATGTTATCCCCAACTCAATGGACAATGCTAGCAATAAGGATGCAATTTGATTGCATTGTTTTGACAGCCAGATGTTCTGGTTTTAAACTGGTGATTCTATCATCGCGGATTTGCCTCGAGTCTCCTCTATCTATCATACCAATTTCATTCGCTCTTCGGAGATTAGCGATGACTCGTCGTCTAAGGATATTTCTTGCAGGTGATTTACAAACCTATGCTGTGGAAGAATTTTCTTCAAACCATGATGTGTTTTTATGGTTCAAAGAGAAACTTGAGCGCCACTACGAGGGCAAGATTGAAATTATTCACGTCATAGATCCGGTTGGCACCAAAATATCAGATGCAGTAAAGAACGCGATACGCATGGCAGATTGTTGCATTTGCGTTTTTCCGAGAAGAAGTCACGATCAGTTACTAGGTCTCTGGACGACTTCATCCTATGTCCTAAGTGAGTCTGGCTATGCACTTAGTTGCCTTGATCCAGAGGCATCCTCCAAAATGTTTGCATTTGTTGAAAACGGTGTCGATGAGAATCAACTCGGGATAGCCTTTGCTAGAGACCAGACCTTTTATCGGTTTGATAGGCGGAAACTCGAAGAAACAGCACTTCCGAATCTGCAGAGGGTAGTCAGTAACTTGCTCAGAGTATCGCAGCATGATGACCGACCTCGGCACGAAATGATAAACAAAGTTGTGACAGTTCGGAGAAATGGCTGGGTATATATTGAGTCGCATCACCGATTTCGAATGCAACTCGATGGTGAATTTTCGAGGTCACATTCGATATGGCGTGTTCGCGAACCACTGCCACCATTCGTTAGGCTTCGCGATGCGATTCCTTCGCACCAAAACGAATTCCTCGTGTGTATTCCGATCAGAGTTGGTGACAACGAAGTCGATCCAGACTGTCTCAATCTGAGTCCAAAGTTTAATAATGGAAATGTCGAATCTCGGACATTGCAGTTTGAGTTGAAGTTTGCAGACGTCGGTCTCAAGATTGGCGACATCGTCGAATATCGATTGGCATGGCAGTACAAGAATGCGTTCGGCGAATCACAAGCAAACAATGGATTTCCTCAGTCTGCAGGATTGTGGTCGTGCGGATCGCATCACGTTGAGGACGCAAAACTAACATTACGGTTCGAAAGGAACATTCATGAAGGAAAGTGCCAACCAATCCTTTCGATGAAACCCTCTGAGCGAATCCAAGTCTTTTCCAGGTGTGAACCGTGCTTTCCACACGGAGGTGGCATTGATGAGTTTTGGCATCAAGACACTAATTGGCAGTCAGCGGGCCATATGGAAAAAAATCTATCTGAGCAGGAGGCACTATTCGAATGCCATTCGTGGTCCTGCAATAGATTTAGCGGAATGGTTAGGGCTCGATGGGATTTTTCACACAACTATCTGCACCTCGATTCAAGAAACCATAGCGAAAGTGATACGGGTGACGAAAGCAGCTATCGCAATGAGGATCGTGAGCAAGACGGTAACTGACAGATATGCTGGTGTTGGTATCACAGAGGATTCGAGTGCCATCTCGTTGAGTGAATTTGGAATTTGACCAGTGGATAACTATCATCATACCGAGGCCACAGAATATAAGCCTAGCTTTGTTCTTGACGGGTGTAACGGCATCCCGGCTGGTCAATCTGCGTGTTGCACGAACATCACCTACGATCTTTGAGTTTCGCAACGAAGCTTAGAGTTTCGCCGTCCAAATCCTCAGCTTGAGTCATATGGGACTGCCCTATGATTCGATTGAACCAAAGTAATCTGGCATTAACTTGCCATTCGGCGAACCACCATAGGGCTTCTTTTGCGCTTCTTGGCAGGGATGTCCAGGTCGAACATCAGATTGACGCGAGGGGGTCGAAAGTTGATTGAAGAGGATAATTGTTCGAGAAACATTGTGCTTCACGCAAGTCTTGGCGCCCGAGAGGCTGAAGACTACTGGGTCGGTTTTGGGTGCGTTTCGAGTACGCCACGCGAGATCGTCTCTTCGACACGAGCCACCGCCGTTTCTGCCAGCTTCTGGTTAGTCGTTTTGAGGCTTCGCTTGTACGAACGACCTGCAAAACGAAAACGAATCAAATAGTGTTTAGAGGTCGGATGGTGGTCCAGCGTGGCCACGGTTCTCTCCTTCGAACGAGACTCAGAATACTCGACCAATCGTAAGAATTGGGGGCCTACCGGACCATCGATACAAACCCAATGTGAAGCCTACAATGTGTCACAAACGTGTCACATTTGAGCTAGGGCAGAAAAAAAGGACTCGCGATTTTGGCCGCAAATCCTTGTTTTTATTGAGTGGGCGGTACAGAACTCGAATCTGTGACCTCAACGATGTCAACGTCGAAATATTTTCATTTTCCTGAAAAAAGCAAGGTTTTCGAAACCAAAAAAGCCAACGTAATCGGGTCTTGCCATTCCTGGCGGGGACAATTTGGGGACAAATCAAATCTCGACGATATGCTTAAGTGTCGGTCCGTTATTCGAAAGGATGATTATCCTTAAGACTGAATTTTCGCTTTGAAAATGAGCGGTGCGGCAACCGAAGCTCATGCCCATTTACTCAAGTTACCGCACGCTCAAGCAAAAGCTTAGCGATTTGGTGGTGAGGTCGCAACGATAATCTGGCCATAAAATTAAACGACCCACTTGAACTCAAAGATCCAAGTGGGTCGGCCTCCGATGGGGCACCGGCGGAGGTCTTGAACGAAACGGCTCCTTCTGAGAAATCAAACTGACCTTCGGTTTAACCCGAAGGTCAGGCCAATTTGCGAACAAGGAGCTGCAAGTTCGCAAGTGGCAGGATTCGATGGCCAGCCACCTCCTAAAAGCAAGCAACTAGCTTAGATTTATCAAGGAAACCAAGCGCGGCTAATTCGTAACTTTTCGAATTACATTTGGTATGCACTGATCGACAAGATATGAAATTGCATCAAGGCCCTCAACGTCCAGTGACTTAAGTAGCTCCTCAAATTCGGCTACTGGAAGAAGTTGAGTAACGGATATGCCGGTTGCCGTTCGTAATCCACTCAAGATGTGGTATTGATCGTGTTCGCCTAACTTTGCGAATCGGCGAGAAACAGTCTTAACAGCACTTCGCATGCTTTGAATCCTCGAAAGGGATAACAGATGAGATTGTTAAGGCTAGCGTAGATTCGAAGTTAGAAACACACCGCTTTAGGTGGTTTGTTTAAAAGAACGATTCGAAGTAGCTAATTCGCGGTGTTGTTGCATGCTGTTTGGGGTGATTTCAGCAGGGTTCACCGAAAACTTTTGGTTAAACCAATAGAATGCACTATTCAATTGACCTATCTAGAAGCAAGAATTTCAAACCTCATCTTCTAATCTTGTTTCAGATTTGACAAATGTCCTCGAGCAACACTCCACTTACCGATGAACTTCAGTCAATCCTTAGCACTCACGAGTTTGAATCAGAAGTTAGAAATCGACTCAATCTGTTGTGTGCGAGAATCGCTGATTTAGAGCTCCAGTCACCGGTCGATCCCAGTCTTTCATCGAACTTAGATTCAATCGTTCAACGCGATGTGATTCTCGCAGATCGACATATCAAGAAAGTACTTTTTTGGTTATCTAAGCGGAATTACGAGTCAGTTAACGCCGTCGCATTTGGCGCCCGTGTGACAAATGCGATTGCAACTACCTGTCTTCAAAAACTACTTAGCATCGGTTGTGTTGAACTAGTTGAAGGGCAATTCACAACAGAAAAATGGCGAGCAACCAAACTTGGCCGAGATTTAGTTAAGACTGTGTAGCTTTATTCAGCGTGTCACGTCAATTGATGGTTCCTTTACCATGCCCCAGGATAGCTCCATTTTGCCTTTGCTTGTTCCCAGGTGAACTTAGTGAAGTGGTGATGCAAAATCGTTCTAGAAACTCGCAAATGCTGATCGAATGCCCAGTACGCAAAATTGCGAGCCGTCGAGTAGTCTGGCGGGCTTAGTTCAACCATCCTAGCCCACTTGGCAGAACAGCCGCATGTGCCAGACGCGAGGGTTACTAATCCAACCTGTGGTTGCCAAGTATCTTCGAACCAAGTTTGGGCTATCGTCGGATTCCAAGAACCTGCATTCACTTGTGGGTACTCGTGCAGTTCAGCCCAAAGATCTTGAGTACTTTTGCCGATGCCGACTCCGCTTTGTGTTATCGACGAAGCATTCGACCAGTCTGCCGATAGTTGCGGGTCAACTATATTTGCCCCGTCAGCGTAGACAATGACGGCTCCGTCATTGGCATCTTGAATGGCTGAAAGATAGGGCGATGCGTCGATTACGGCTTGAGGAATTTGTGTTGCCCCAACCCAGTTATCATCTTCGCTTGTGTATGTTGTCGGGTCAGTCGTCGTCATGTTAGCACGTTACAAAGCTCTTGATTGCAGACCCACAGGGATTACCAATTGACGGAACTAGAGTTGCAGCATCTGCTCCAGGTATGAATCCGCCCGGTCCGCCCATCGGCACTGGGTAGACTGGAGTTCCGCTGAAAGTATTCGTTAGTGCGTCGTAACGCACTCCGACCCACCGCAGGTTTACAGACGTTGGGATGTTTTGCTCGTCCAACCCGCAAGGTCCATATGGTGGTTCAGGCTTGTAACCCAATGTGTCTGCGACTCTAAATGTATTCCACGGAGCAGGTGCGGTGCAATTTGGGGGTGGAGTTAATCCGGGGGCACTGTTGCCCCAGCATCCAACCCAGCTTTCCTCTTTTGCCTCAAGTATGTAAGGTGGGCTTGTTCTCGGAACCCATGTTTTTCGATAAAAGCTGTAGTCGTTTCGGTGCAATTGCAAGTCTATAACGGCATCAGTAAAGTCCAGTGCTGAAATGTTCGACCCACTAAAAACTAAGTACCCGGTTCCGGTTCCGGTCATCTTTAGATCAATCGAGTATGGCGACCCATTTTGCCACCTAATACCGTTTGACTCTGTTAGGTAATCGATAGTTACCTTGTACTTGATTGGCACGAACGGTTCGGGGCAATTGCCTATTATCCTCCTAATAGCCGTAAACTTAGTAGGTCCAGCAAACGACAGTTTGGCTCTGTACTTCTCGATCCACGTATCGCCTGCACCATACCCACCTCCCAGCCACGCGGAGTAGGAAACAGGATTGAAGTACGTTTGATCGTGGTCGAAGTTCAACCCAGGTACAGCGTATGTAACTTGCGAGCAGTTAAGGCAATCGTTCCAATAGCAAGTTGGCTTCCACGTTCCATAGGCGATGTCTCCGCAAGTGTTCGTCGCAGTCAGCGTTATCGCCTCGCAAATCGGATAAGCCGAGCCGGCAATCACCGTTACCCTGTAAGACTTGTTGCCTTGCAAGACTTCATTGGCCGTTGTCGTCTCAACAACACTGTAGATCGGCTTGGAGCACGAAAGCGAGTCGAGGATAGTATCCGGAGGAGTATATGGCTGGCACGATGCAACGCCACGGAACTGAACAGTAAACGTTACGTAGACCTGTGGTGGGAAACCGATGTTAAACCCGCCACCACAAAACGAACCTCCCGGCGTAATAAGTATCGCACAGTCTGATGTCGACGTATGCAACATAATAGCCGAGCCCTGGAATCGAATGTCCTCACACTGTGGCTCAATGCCAAATGCAACAAGTTGATCTTTCCAACTAGTTGGTAGCGTCAATCTGGTAGTCCTCCACAAGGTATATGCGTTCTAGTTCCGGTAGCCGGATGTGGAGATGGTATGGCTGGGACCGCTGAGCAGTCGCAACCTTCGGGACTACCAACAAGAACCCAATCCGTCCCATCAAATTCCCACGTGCAGTCCGTAAACGTCTCTGTAGTCACGTCAGCACAGCACACCACCAGTACGGCATAGTATTGATGAACTGAAGATACCGGAACTTCGAAAAAGGCTTGGCTGGTTGTGGTGGCTACAACACTTTCAATCTCGGTCATCGACAATTCGGTCATCTTTACAAGTATTGCCATGCTCGCGAAATTCTCGGAACCATCGCAACCAGCAACTCCAGACGGTGCTTGAAGGCCGAATTCAATTATGCAGTTACCCCTTGGCCGTATGTAGGCAGAGCAGCAACGACCAGTTGAATTGTCGCAACAGCAATCAGACATCACGTAGCCTCCGTAATCGTGACATCCTGAATCTTGGTGATTAAACAGCCATTGGTAGATGTTGCACGCAAAACAACCTGATAGACTCCGGCAGTAGTCGGAGTGCCTGTGATTTGGTTTGTTTCTGCATCAAGCTCGAGTCCATCTGGTAGATCAATAACATCGATAGTATCCGGGTCGATCGCGGTACCGGTTACGGTATGACTGTATTCCTCATCGACCGTACCATTTGGCAAGTCAAGATTGATTGAACCATCTGCCTGGCAACCTCCAATGCATTGAAATCCTTTGAGGAAAACAAGAATTCCAGCGTCATTCGTCGTGTACATGCCGGTGTAGCCAGCTTTAGCGTAGGCCGGCAAAGATAGTTCATATTCGGCATAGTAAAGCTTAAACAGTTCTGGGCTATCAGGATTGAGCGAAACAGATCCAGTTTCTTTGTCAAATTTCGAATGCTTACACCACACCCATGGTCGGGATGTTTCAGCATCTTCTGCAGTAGTGAAGTACTTAACTTGACCTCCACATTCAGACGATTTCCCGTTGACTAACAACACTTGCGGGGTCATTAGCGCGGGAACTTCGTAAAATCGAGTAGTCAACATTTGCTGACCATCGATTTGAGACTCAGCTATTTTGATCGACAAGAAGTCATCGAATCCGCAAACGTTTTCGGTTTTGACTACGATTCCAGCAAAACAGTACTGCCCACCAGAATCAGACCACGCGACTAGATCGTCAGCAACGCGAGTCGCGAACTGATCGATTTCTGATTGAGTTCCTTCAAACGAGGTCCAGATCGGCGGCGAAGTGAATTTGACTCCACCACCAGGAAGGTTGATCGACTTGCTGACAAACTTTCCGTCTTTCTTGACCCAAAGGTTCACAGCTTCGGGATAGATTCCAGATCCTCGACGGCCGCCAGCAATCAAAAGTGGTGACGTTGGTGAGTTTGCGTCGGGAGCTGCTATTCGCGGATCCGCCAATCGTTTGATACGAGCCTGTCCCGCGTTTTGAGCATCCTGCAGTCTAAAGGTATTTGCAACAGGATCGTAGATCGGGCGTAGGCCAACCGATAACGCTGCAATATCCATCAAGACCGCCGATTCTTGCGGTACCTCTACATTGTAGAGTCGCACGTCTGGCTTTCGATATGCGTTGGCTGAATCGAGAAAGTCATTGGTGAAGCTGGCCGTGATTCCCAGCTCGGTCGCAAGACTGCTAAAGTAAGCTGTCCAATTGGCTGGCTCGATGTCGGTTGGTTCGTGGACCTGACGCATGAAGTAACGTCGATCGACTAATGGTAGTAGCCAAAGATTGACACCGAGCCCTGGAATGCGATACGGCGTTAATGGATACATCTGAGCAACGTGATAGACCTGCTCCTCCTGACCGCCAAATTTCAGACTGACAGAAGCAACATTTGGAGAGCCAGTTACCCAATCGCTTGGAATGTCTGCGGGCGCGTTTTCGTTAGCCCAGCCCCAGCATTTTTTCGCAATCTTTCCGAGGACAAACCAATCCACCATGAATAGTGCTCGACCATACCTCGAAAAGCCGGTCGGGCATTGATACTCACCAATTGAAATCGGTGGCAAGACGGGATAAGGAAGTGAAAAGTAATCGGGATCATTGCCACAGGTCAAAGGATTGACGGGGCGACGATCGAGGCTTCGCGCAAACAAGATTTCATCTGGTGGCAGACGATCATTCAGAAAGCTTCGGATTTGGAACTTGAAGTCCAACGGTATTGGTAGGTCATCGATTAGAGCGCTCATGATGGAGTGACTATCCCCAATCGCCAATCGAATGACACTGAGAATGTGATACTGATTCCGCTATAGCCAAGCTGATTTGGAACGTCAAAAACATCCGATGTATGCACTGGCATTGGGAGATTTCGCAACAACTTGCGATCGCCAAATTCCGGATCCCAAGGCCTAACCGAATTCGGGTTGTTTGGATTGTCGAGCAAGATACTCGAAAGAATATTTTGCTCCCAAGTAGTGAGACCTCGAGAGATGTGCAACATCCGCTTTTCGGCAGCTGGCAAACGATCAAGATTCATTTGCACAATTGGAGTCACCACCAGTTGGAAGTCTTGATTTAGCGTAGCTGCCCCTCCGCCGACAAACATGGATTGATCGAAAGAACCAGCTCCGGCGGAAACGGTCACGAAATGACTGATCGATGGAAACAGCTCGCCTTCAGGGACTGGTTGGTCTGAAATGAAACATTGGCCGGTTTTAGCGCAGCCTGGGCAGACGTCTCGCAATCGAGAGCGAAACGCTTCGAGTACTTCTGCTTTTGTAGCTTTGCGTTGCATTATGCGGTTTGCTTGGGTACCACGTTCACTGAACCGAGTACTCGAGTGACCTGACTGCTTGCCCCACGAACTTCAGCACTCCAGCTATAGAGCCCAGATTTCAACTGGGAAGTAACACTACGAGGCAATTCAAATCGCAGTCTCCAACGAATTTGGCTATCGATTGTTACTTCTGAAACAGCCCCTTGCACGTTCCACCCTGGAGGTTTCGATTGGGACTTTCCACCAAACCAACAGGTGGCCTGTCCGACTGGAATCGGCAGTGGATCAACAAACCAATCAAACGCTCGATTGACGCTAATCAAATAGTCATCGCCGATGATGATCGGCTCAGATAGTTGACCGGTTTCGAGAACAGGGGCATTCCACGAAACCGAACCACCACTAATTCGATCGAGAATCTCGGTCACGGCTTGATTAACGTTTTGGGAGCGCTCGAACCAACCATTGGCGGTTACGGTTACTTCGGCGCCTGCTACGATAGTTGAGCCAATTTTCAATACTAGGTCGTAGTCTCCTGGAGCTACACCACTAAATGTAATGGTGTAGTAGTTGGAAAAGCTGATTCCTGGTTCGACGGCACTCGCTACTGCGATAGAGGCATCGCCACTTGCGAGTTCCGCAGCGTTAATATCGCTAATCGACCAGATATTCCCTGGTTGAGTCATGGATTAGGCTTCAGGTTTCGGTTTCATGTGGGCGTACAGGTACAGCATCGATTCCAAGTCGATCGAAGCCAGCGCGGATAGGTCATAGCTGGCCATCAGGTAGCTGCAGTTAACCAGTTCGCTGTAGACGCATACCACTAGCAGGCTAATCGCTTGCGGAATTCCGACTTCAGCCCAAAGCTGGCTGAGCGGAAAGAACGTCACAGATTCACTCGAGCCAAGCGACTTGGCAGCCTCTAAATAGACTTGGGTCTGCTGTTCGATCTTTTGAGAGATCGCAACCAATTCGAGTTGATACTCGGGCGCTGTTTGGTCCAATTCACCCGCCGCAGAATTCAACTTCTCCAACTCCAAGAGCGCATCGTTGAGCCGCTTTTCAGCTTGACTACGCTTGATGCGCTGTGGCTCAACCAGAGAGTCTGGAATGTATCTCAAAACGCGAGTGGCCAATCGTTGCTTGCCGCTCGGCTCGTAAATTCCGAAGTCCACCTGGACGTAGTTGTTAGCCAAATCATGTTCGGTAAGCGATGCTGATATCTGATCGATCCGGTACTCTAGCTCAATTGTTCCATCCGTGTTTTGGCCATCGACGGTATCATCCAACAACGCCGTAGCGGTCGATTGAAACGCAGAAACGACAGTGGCCATGGTCACTGTCGAACCGTCGAGCAATTGAAACTCTTTGGCAAAGAAATCCTTCTTTGAAAGAAGGCCTTTGTGCACGCCATTTTCAGGCTCCTGTTTCGTCGCCCCAAAAGTGAATGACTTTTCGCCTCTGAACAAGGATTGCCCATCATGCACGATATAGGTCGAGATCCGTGGTGAGAACGCGCTCGATTCAACTTGTGCACCTACAACTTGGCCAGCTTGATTTTGGAGCGGGTTGACTGTGGGGACTAGGCCCAGAGTGAAACCAGTGAGAACTGCGCGAGCTTTGATTGATGTCATTTTGGAATGTTCCTGAGGATTTAATTACCCTTTAGCCAACCGACTAAAGCATTGATTTGGTTTTGCATGGAAGCCAAAGCGGAATTTACCGAGGCAGCACTAGCAACATCTGCTGCACTGCCTGACACGATCGCAACACCAACACCGACAATTACGACAGTCTGTAATGACGCGCATGTCGGCGGGCTGACTGTGTGCGAAATCGTGCAATCCGCTCCCGCAACCTCCGATGTCTTAGACTCGCCAATTGTTTTTCGAGGCATTAAGCTGCGAGCCCCCATCCGGCGACAACCGACAATAGGAAATCGAGCTTGTCACTAACGGTACCGGTCGACCAATTGACGCTTGTCACATAGCTTGGTGGGCTGGTGATCATAGTTGCCACTGATCAACAATGGTGACCGATAGATAACACCCGAATCGTTGTAGTTGAACCGGCGTGTGTTACCCGTCGTGTCCTGCCACCATGCAGCTCCACCTGGCAGACTAGTTGTGTTAGCTGCTGCAGTTGACGAGACGAGCCCTTGCTTCAATGCGCCAAATCCATTGTTGGCTAAGTTCTTGATTCCAACGCAATCAGCCGCAGTGAAGTCCATGTGAACTCCACCCGTTTCAGCCCAGTTTGCAAACTTGATGACGCCATCGCTTGGATTTCGCCAGACGAAATAACCTGACCGTCGGAAAATTGACGAACTAGTCGGAGCAACCTCCACCATATTGCAGTAAAGCGTTGTGTAAGCTGAACCAGCTAGGTTCATGACTTGCAAACCGGCATCTGCTCGCACTCCAACTTGGGCAGTAGCGGAGCGTATTAACTTTGCATCAATTGTTCCAGAGGACGCTACGCTAGTAGAGTTCCAGGCTAAAGCACCGTTGTTATAGAGCCGCGTTGTACCATCACTTGTCAAAACGGCAAACGCATCGCCCCCAGCAAAGAAGATTCTGTTAGTGCCGTCGAATTGAACATAAGTCGAGTTAGATGCGTTTTTGAATGCTATTGTTGGTGCTGTTGTGCCACCCACGGTTACATTACCGCTTGCTGTTAATCCTCCAGTAGTAAAATTAGCAGCAATCTCACCCGTATTGCTAGGATTCTGGCAGAGGCTAATATCGCCTACTCCATTTTTCTTGAAGTAAGTGTCGAGCCAAATAGTAGGGGTGGTGTTCCATCCAATTAAAGCATTTGTTGTGCCGCACGCAGCCGGGCTAACCCAAAACCGACAAGTATGTTGCGCCCATAACCCAATGTTCCCAGAGCCTATAGGCATACCTAAGCCGCTACCAAGGAACCCGAAATTTTCAGCCCCACCTGGGTCTCCAATTGTAATAATTGGACCTCCTGCGGAGTTGTCAAAAATCCAACGACCTCTATAAGACTTGATTGACTGTTCAACTCCGTCACGCAAACCAGTCACCATGACTGCTGAATTAGTTGTAGATGATGCTGTGCTAGCTGGATTGTTGCTGGATTTAACCCCTGCTGTAATTGTACTAAGGTTGACACTGCCACTAGCAGTTAGGTTTTGCAGTAACAAATCTCGATAGGTGCCGCTGGTACCATTTGTGAGTTGCAGCACACCACTTGACGCCGCATGTAGGGCGGTAGAGTAAGCAGCGCCGTCGGAAAACCATAGTTTGCCGTTGCTCGATACTTCATAAGTTGGAGCGTTGATCGCTTGGCTTGCTAAGATAGATCTCGTTCCACCAAAACTGGTTACATTTAACGCCCCGTTGCTATCTAGCCAGCAAACATCTACTCCATTGCTCTGAAATGCAAAGAACTTACTTGATGACCCTTGGGCTGTACGGGTGGTGTTAAACTTCAACCCAGTGTAATTGACTCCCGAGCTACTCCACGTATCCGCCAAACTCAAAACTGGTGCTGACGAACTCGATCCTGCGAAACTACCAACACCGCTACTTGTGATATTGCTTGCACTAAATGGTGCATCAGCGTTATTAGCATTGTTTCTAGCTCGAATCGTACCGCTTGAGCTGTCTAGCTGCGGGCCAGTTGATCCAAGGAAAACTCGATTGGCAGTTAAATTCCCCGTTGTCAATAGATTCTGCGATCCAAGATCCAACGCACCAGTCGCACCCGAGTACGGTACCAAATTGCTGTGAGTGTGAGCAGGCAACTTGTCGATCGGCAGAACGCCCGAGATATCACTCCATGAGTGAGTGTGAGCTGGTAACTTATCGAGTGGCAGTACGCCAGAAAGGTCGCCAATAGCTGGTTTGTTGAGGATTTCACTCCAGGGAAGCGCGAAGATTCGACTCATGGTATAATCTCCCTCCTATGCGCTGCCCGACTTGCCAACATGATCTCCCGGAAACTCCACTGCACTGGACACACGCCCAGCCGTGGCAATGTTCCAATTGTGGAGGCCTCTATGGGGTCACGCTAGAAGATCAGCCAAAAGCTTTTTCGATCCCGATGGACCTGAAACCGCTCTGGCCGTTGTTCACTTGGCGCGAGGCCAGGAACTTCGGCTTCTATGCACAAGGCCAGTTCTACGTCTACGCACTCTGTTATCCGAGCGGGTTGCCGTTCTATGTTGGCCGCGGCAAGAAGTATCGCGTATGTCAGCATGCTGAAGAGGTCGACCGGTTGCCAGAATTACAGCGATCAGAGAAACATCGAGTCTTGATCGACTTGGCCAATCGCAATGAAACCGAGTGGTATCACTTCTTGGCACTTCGAGAATCAGCCGAAGAGGCAGCTTCAATCGAACGAAATTATGTCGAGCGCTGGGGGATTCGGCGCCAAGGCGGTCTATTGGTCAACCGATGCATTCCCGATGGCGAAACCGAAGCGGTGGATGTTGAGGCGCTCGAACCGGTTGATACCACCATGGTTGGCAGAGACACCAACCGACGCCGCCGAGTCCATCACCCCGATATCCTTTTGGGAATCGGCGGTTTCGACAAGGATTTTGACTGCTCAATTTGCCGGGGTCCAGTTTTGGTTCCGGACACGCTCATGGCAAAAATTGTTCAGTGTCCGCATTGCGCCCACTTGTTCTTGCCACTAAATCCAGGGTGGAGATTTCCTATTTCCGCTTCACAATCAGTAAATCTAAGCGGTAGCCAGTAACAGTTGTTGACGTTCTTTTGTCGCTGTGAAGTTTGGTTTTTGAAGCTATTCCAGTGCTTACCAGTAGATCCAAATCTCGTTCAAGTGTTCGCTTGCAACCGTAGAACTCTTGAAGCTCTCGCCAAAGATCATCGACGGTTTTTGGAAATCGGTAGGCTGACATAACCTGCGCCAGCATCAACACCCGCCGAAGCTGCTCGTGAGTTCGGCGAGTGTCTTTCAATTCTTCAGTTGATTCCATGATCGTTAGACCATTGGAGCCATGTAGAACACTGGAAGCTTGGTCAGCCGTCGAGCAAACCGAGCTGCAATGGTGACGGCTTCGTCCATCGAATAGCATCGAATCTTTTGCTCGACATTGCCCGTTTTCAGATCGACCAACTGCATCATTAGCGGTCGATCTGGGGAAGTCGAAATTGTTGGCCTCAATCCCTGGCTGGCCAGTTTCTGAGCGAAGTTTCGAGCACGTCGCCAAGCGTAATCCTTGCTGATGCTCGTGATGGTTCGCAATCGCTTGCGACCTTCTTTGTCGGTCCATGCCACATCGAGATTTGTGTGAACAAATCGGCCAGAGACAGAATCGACGTCGAATGTAGTTGTTACCGACGTTGGTTCCGCGAAGTGAGGTACAGTGGTAGAACGGAGAGTTGTCGTAGCAGCCATGAGGAAAATCCTTCATGTACGCAAGAGCCCACCAACCGAGTTTCTAACATCGGGCATTACACCGATGCCAAGAAATCGTTATTCCCCGCCTGCGCGGATCAACACTTCGGTAACTTGCTCAATTGGTGGGCTGCTGCATTCTTCAATTGCGTTAGAGGTAATGCTTAGGCTTTTGTCATTCGGTGGCTAAGAATGCCGGAGTCCGAATCGAGTTTTCCTGGATTAGAAAGTCCTGGAGAACTGCCAAACGATGCGTGAAAGAATACAGGATTGAAAATCTTCAGTCAAGCGAAATTTTCGAAACGGCGAAAATTTTCCACCCAAACGACCGAAAATACAGTTGCCCAAGGGCGAGATTGTTGATTACAATTCCGTCCCGAAAGGATCGCGAATGGCGAAAAAAACCAGCAATTCCCATAAAGTCACGTGGGCTCAAGCATTCCGTGACATTACACTTCGGGCTCTAGACAGGGGCCAGCTTCTGCCTCTAGCGATCTTTCTTTGTTTGTTGATTTTGCTGATAAAGGTCCCAAATGAAGTTGCGGGTAAGATTCTAGCCGAACTTATTTCCCGATTTGTTGATCTAAGCTTGATAGGCTGGCTAATCTCGTTTTTCGCACTACTTGGATGGTTCACTCACTCAAAGTCGCAACGTAGAATAGCTACGAAAGAAATGGAAAGAATCACGGACGAACGCAATCGACTTCAGGCACAATTGTCACAAAGGATTGAATCTAGTAACCCCGGAAAGAAAAAGTCATGAGTGTTGCCCTAAGTTGGGTTCTCGTTGGTCTAATCTTGGCCGCAATGTGGCATTTTCTCTACGATGGAATCATCGCACCTTCGATTAGGCTTCATATGAGGTACTCCGTATTTGCTCTTAGAGACGAGCTTCGACGCGAAATGACAGTCGATAATTCAGAGTCGCTGTTGATTCTGCAGTCGGCCATGAACATCTCATTGCGAGTAATGTCCGAGTTTTCCATTTCTGATGCGTTCATGCTGAAACGATACCTTGCAGAAAATCCTGAGGTACGCGATGAAGTATTACGAAGGTCAAAAGTTGTCGAATCGTGTACGAATCAGAAAGTTCAAGATATCTCCAAACGGCTTAATCGCGTCTTGCGAGCCGCCTTTGTTGTCAACACTGGTGGATGGGCAATCTACATTGTTCCTCTAATAGTTGCGTTAGCGCTATTTCGTAAGATTAAGTCGATTACGATTTCAATGCTAAACCTCCCGGAAGTCCCAAGTCAAATTGGATTGAAACACAGCTCAAGCTTTTGCCATTGATGGCTTCGCTACATTCGTGAATTAGACCTCCGGGAGTCTAATTCAAACTAGTCCGCCGCGAGCAGTGTGATGACAAAGAAGGAAATCTGAACAGCATCCGATTGACTATCGTGTTCCACTTTGCTTGCGAGCCATCGTCCTTCGCCACGACGCCCGTCAGCGAAGTGTATCGACAAAAAGACTTCAAATGGATTATCTCTCGTCCATTTAAGGCACGTTGCGAAGCTGGTCGCAACTTCAGCAATGCCAAACCAATAGGTATTTAGCGGTCCTTCGACTTCATGGAGCGTTACGACCGACTGCAATTCTTCAGAAGCAGGTTCTCTCGAGCTATTGAGCAAGACACAGGTGGCGTCTAATTTCTTCACTTGGCCGATCTCCTATTTTACATGTGATAATCTAACTTCCATGCAACAGATTACCCGGCGTTATTCATAACGTCAATCTTTTCTTCGATTTGATTCGCTTGCTTTAGTCGAGTACCTTATTGGTTATCACGAAAGGCTACCCCGAGAACGTTTCAAGTGAAAATCAAATGCGAATCATGCAGTGCCCGTTTTGTAGCGTTAACCTGAATGTGGAGTCTGTCCCAACCGGGAAGGCGGTTAGATGTTTAAAGTGCAAGAACTCTTTTCATGTGCCTCCACCAGCTCCTCAGCCGGCATCGACGCCAAATCCAACCGCTTCAACGCCAACAACTCCACCTGCTGATTTTGGACTGAAAAAGTTAGTGCAAGATAAGCTTCTTTTTGTCGTTATCTGCGCGATAGTTTTTTCTATCACCACCATTCCATTTTCAGTCGTGATAAGCCAGTACTACCCTTTAACTGGTGGATTCTTTAGCACAATTGCGGAGCCGTGGTCGCCAGCGCGAAGAAGTGGAATCTTTACGCACGTACTTATTTTCCTGATTCCAGGATTGGCCGTTGGAACAGCAGTCGGAGTACTTTTTCAAAGATCAATCATTGCTGCTCTTGTATTGTTGGGCGGTGTATTCGTTGCCATGTTTCTGGCTGTGTCGTTAGCTTTTTTGCTTGGGCGCTAGGCTTGCTTGCCCGGATATTCGTAGTACGGATACCCAGGTCTTGCAACATTGGTTTCATCGTATCCCGCGCCTACTTCATTTGAAAGACTTGGGTTGACCGGCGAGTAAACCGAATGATCTCCGGTTCCGGATGGATAATATGGTTGCGGTTCTTCGTGATACTCGATTCGATTTCGCGAGAATATCGCAGCCCCAGGAACCCAATTGTGGCCAGGTGATGTAATCAACGATGGATTGTTTCCTGACCGATATCTTTCAGTTGAAGCTAATGGTCTAGAAAGCACGTAGGTCAACTTCATCTGGCTCTTGAAGATCTTGTTGGCGTTGTCTTTCGCAAGTTGTGGAGCTTCCAAGATCATCTCGGGCTCTCCAACCAATGTCTCAGGGACACCATTAGGATCGATTAGAATCTTGGCAGGATCTGGCAATTCAGGGGGCCTCCCGTGTCGAGTGGCGTTGACTCGAATTGTCCGATACATCACTGGAGGGTGAATCTGTATTGTGGCAATACTGGTAAATACGGGAGTAGACTGCGGACCTTCGGAGACCTGTGAGACAAGGTTTCTCATTCCAGACAATGGTAGGACCATCATTCCTTCGTTGGATGAATATGTAGTGTCGATTTCGCAGAAAACGTAGGGGAAAGAATGATGCTGAGAAACGGTTACGGTAGCCGCATCATTGAACGCAATCGGAGATTCAAACACAGCATAGTCGGGGTTGTTAGCACTTTCCCAGTAGTTTGATGCATACGTAGAGTCCGGCATCAACGGCTTGTCATTTGCGAGCGTGTTTTTATCATTCCTGAAAATGCCATGCCAAGGTGAACACGGGCTCTGGAAGTAGCAGCCTAGAATTCCAACTGGATCCTTAGTGTCGTATGGCCTTGGAGTTGGCCAAACGTGAGGATTGTAGCCAGCGATCGAAGGCATGGTTGCTGATGCTAGAAGTGCCACGCAAAGGTTGGAGCCCCTCCGTTATTCTTGGTTAGTGTGATGTGGCAGACAAGCGAAACAGTTGGTTCGTGCGCATGAGTTGTAATTATGAGAGCGTCTCGAATGAAACTGTTGCGGCCGTTAATTCCTTTAATTGCGTTGGGATCGTTTTGCATCAAGCTTGCATTTGGAAAACGAGCGTCCAACATGTTTAGGGCCGCACCAACCAAATGAAGTCGATTAGCTTTTGGCGGCCCAACCAGCTCAAGTAACAATTCCCGTTCTACCAATGAATATTCGTTTCGGTCGGTATCGACGTGACTCATTCTCCAATTGATTGCTGGAGCGGGAGGCGATGCTTCCGCTTGTTGGTCTTCAACGCGATACTTGAGCACTAGGTTAGTAGGGTCGCTTGCAAATCGCATAGATTTGCGGCGGTACCCAGGGAGCACTCCAGGAAGCACTAAGAACCGGAAGAACTGTGCCCAGTCACCCAGCGCAGCCGAGTTTCTAACTCGCAAATCACCTTCAATTGTTTTAGTTCGCCTCCAATCGTCATCAAAGGACTCTTCAGTGCTCCATGTGTTTGTGAGCACTTTGTCTGAAGGCTGGATACCCATTGCATCTTGCATCCAGGTTGGCCTAGAACTACTTGCAGTGGCAACTTCTTTGCACATTACCCGACTGACTTCAAATTCAACAGAAATGCGGTACGCTTTTCCTCCAAACAACTCTGTAATTTCAAGGTTTCGGACTAATGGTCCATTGTTAGCGTCGAGGCATTTTTCACGCAGGATTTTTTGGGGCGCAAGATTTAACGATGTCTGATCCAGCGGGTTTGGATGGAAGAAATCGGCATATCGAATTTCGATATCGTTACCAAAAATGTCAGTAAAGTACTGTCCGGTTGTTGCATTAATGCCTGTCGAAGCGACTAACACTTGGTAAATGTTTTCGTTGTTAGCACGATCTTCTCTGTGCCCATCAGTCTGCGCGTACCAAAAATCTCCACGTGGAGAACTGAGAAGCCGCTGAATGATGATTAGGCGATCTGCAGCCGTACACCCCAGTGCTGGGTTTGTACCCTTCCAAGTTTCAACAGTAGATGGATGCGATTTAAGCTGAGCATAGTCGGTGAGATTTCCGCTTTCGCTGTAGAAGAAACCGAAAACCATCGAGCTTACTTTGATGAAGAATTTGCTGTACATCGCATTGGAAGCTTCATCGTATTGCAATTGCTGCTTGAACGATTCTGTTCTGCAGTCACGTAATTCGACGCCGTTGTAGTAAACGTGAGTACCTTGGGCCATGATTAATTTACCTTTCTGGGATTTCTCTGCATGTCAGCAATTTGCTTTCGAATTTCTTGAAGCTTTTGGGGAAATCCCTCGAATTTGCCTTCTTTTTTGTCGAGTAGATTAAGCTTTACCAATAACTTGCGAAGATACGGCCACATCTCTTCGATCGGTGACAGTAAGTCGATGATTTCAATGATCGAAGCCGCCGCATTGGTAAGGATTTGTTGAATGTCATTACCGACGACTCTCCAGTCATTCTTGAAATCGCCGAGTGCCTCTTCCAATTTGCTCTGTGCATTGACAAGCCCGGCTAGCGACTCTCCCTGAACGTCAGCAGACTTAATTTCTCTCAGTATCCGATCGGAATCAAGTTTTCCGTAAGCTGCGGAAAGCGTTCCACTGAATCGAGTCAAACTTCGGTTGTATTCGATCATTTGACGATTGACGGTATCAAGATGATCGGCAAAGTCGTAAGCTTTTTTCGCTAGTGCTCCGATGGTCCCGGCGGCTTCAACTGCTTGATCTTTCAGCTTGTCGAGGTTCAACACCGGCGCATTGCTCGGTCCACCACATGGATTGCTTGGATTATTCCCCGCGGGACTGTTGCCAGTTGGACCGTTTCCACCAGATCCAGCTCCTCCACCACCGCCGCTCCCTCCAGATCCGCCACTGCCACCACCGCTACCAGCTCCACCATTACCTCCGGCGTTATTCCCAGTCGCATTGTTACCACTACCAGAGGCAGTTGGAGCACTCGCGTTGGAGTTTTGCGCAGCGTTCGATCGCTTACTTCGCCTCGAGGAAAAATCACTCCACCATTCCATCGCGGTGCTGAACAGGTTTTTGCTTGAACTTCCCGTAGCGGTGCTCATAAACTCCGATGCACCGGTAGCAACGCTACCAATCGAAGCAACGCTGTCAGTCGCTTTGACCGCATCGCCCGCAGCATTCGCAACCTTCGCTTCTTTAGCTGCCTTTCCGCCATATTTCGCGGCTTTAGCAGTGTCTCCGACGTATGGAATCATGCTGACTGCGCTTACGGCCGCATTCTTGAGATGTTCGCCAGCTCGCTCGGGTTCAACGCCGGCTCGAATTAGCGATGTAACCATATTAAGGCCATCGGAAATTGGCGTGGGATCTGCTACTCCAACTGCATCGAGTCCGGTTTGAGCAGCATCAAGAGCTTTTGAAGTGGTTGATTGTGATGGTTCGCCTGAAGGATTTTGATTTCCATTCGTACCAGGTGGAGTGCCATGCATCTGTCTATCGGAATCTATCGTCCAGTTCACGCCCTGCGCATCGGTTACGTGTTGTGGTGGCCCTTGAGTGTTGCTCGTTGCTGCAAGTGACGTTGGCTTGGGAATACTCGGTTGCGATCGCGTTTGCTCCATTTCCATCTGGTGGTCAAACCAAGACTGGACGTTCTCATCTGTGGCCAGATCCCGATTTGACATCATGTCGTTCAGCGAGTACCCGCCATCGCGCTTTGCGTACTTCACTTCATCATCGAAGTAGGTGAACTTTGAGCCAGATCGCAGATAGACGCCAACTTCACTGGTTGTTAGCCCACGAAATCGAGGCGACTTGGTCTTACTCTCTGGTTGCTCATTTTCGATTCGAGCATTTCCGGCCGCTACCGCATCAAAGTTGATGAGCTGCGGAAGATTTTCTTCTTTGCCCATCCAGACATCGTGAATCGGTACCGGAGACCCACCTTCGCTTGGGTGATAGTAGGCCTTACCGCCACTTTGAAGATGCTTGGAAAGCGTTTTTTGATCGTGTGGCTTTTGTTTTTGGGGAGATTCAGGTGGGGCAACGTTCGTATGTTGTGGCGCGGGGAATAGCTCTTCCTTGGCAACTACTACCTTGAATTTTCCTGATTGAACTCGGTACTTCCCACTGGGAGTGATTTCGATGATTTCGCCAGGGTGCAGATTACCTTCAGCATCGGCAACCTGGACCCGATCGCCAACTTTGTACTTGATTGGATGAAACTCGGGATAGTGAGGATAGTTCATTAGATCTCGCTAGCCTTATGACGTTGGAATTCGAATTCTGCTCGATCTGGGTCATCGTATTGAGCCAGAAACCAATCTTTGCGAAGTTGCTTCCCAACTAGCTTGCCCAATCCAGTGTGAATTCCGAGTTGAACATGAGACGCCAACCGGAATTTTGCTCGATCTTTCAAGAGTATCAGTGCAAAGTAGAGTTCGTAATTAGATCGACGAACTTTAAGAACATCGCAACCATAGATTAAGGCTATGTCGGCGAAAGGCTGGTGTTTTTTTTTACAGCTTCGCAGTACAGGTAGAAAGTCGACAGCAGCGATAATCGTTCTGCAACGGTTAGCCCCTTCCCATCGTTGTAGGCCTGAACTTCGAACACATCACTTACCGCCGAGGCAACAATTTCCATTGCCTTCATGTCGCAGTCTTTAACCGCAGCAAGATAGTGGCGATCGGGGACGTAAACCGGATGAGAAGAAAGTGCGGCCAGTACTTTTACTGGATCAATCGTTCGATACTTCGTTCCATCCCAGAATGAGAAAATTCTGGCATTGGAACCAGGCCGAAATTTTGATCCAAGCCAGAAGAACACAGTTCTAAGAAGTCGAGCCATTCGCTTTTTCCAGTTCAATCAGCCGGTTTCGTAGTTCGATTTTGAGCTTGCTGGATACCGTCAAAATGTCTGAATCGTGAGTAGCGTAGCCATATTCCTTGCCCACTAAGAATCCAGTAACGAAGCAGGCGATTAAGGCTAGAATACAGGTCAAGAGGTAACTCCCGCGCGGACGGCTCGCAGTACACCTTTTGCCTCTGCGATTTTCTCGCGAACATCACATTCAGTTTTATCCGCGATCTCCGTGATACAGTCGAGTTCTATTTCTTTCACCTCCACCATAGCATGAATCGTTGTAAGACTATTGTTGGTGGTCTGATGAATCCCTTCAGTCAACGTGGAAAGCTTAGCAAGCGTTTCGGAATTCGTTCGGTGGATTTCTTTGTCCGCCTCTCGCAATTTTCGCTCGGATTCCAATCGAGGCAACTGGATTTTCCAAAGCCAAAATGCAGCCAATACGATTAGGCCGACCAGGATGACCATTGCATCAGATCGATTTGACAGAAGGCTATTCGTACTCTGTATTGCAGTCGTTGCTGTTGCGGTGTCCATTAGTCTATTTTTCGATCGGGATTATTTTCCAAAGTAGTCTGCATAGGCAACATGAAGACACAAGTGATATTAGAAGTTGGAATTCAGTTTGCACCGGAGATTACCTCTTGGATGCTTCGTGAATCGAATCATGCAGTGATAACCTCGATTCCTTTGACATACCCAGCGTAGAGACGCCGTGCTCGACAAGCAAATGCTGTGATATGTCACCAGGGTGAGACCAATGATTGGCATAGGTGTTTTTGGCTCGAAGTATTCCGGCTCGCTTTCCAGATTTGGCAAGCGAGAATGATTCAGCCGTCAAAGGGCCAACGACTTCATACCTAACTTCACCTTCGTAAACTTCGAACCAGGGCCAAGTTTTGTCGGTGGTTTCTTCGTCGATCTTTTGGAAGTCCCAACCAACCGATCGCCACCTTGGAAGTTCATTGCGAAGCCACAATCTACATGGGCCACAACTTGGCGAAGTATGCATAACAATCAAGGCTTTTGGCTTTACAGTCTTTACTGTAGAGTGAGCAGTTGAACTGCTTGACACGACAAGAGGCGATTTACCTTCAAGCTTCTCAATCCGACCAAGAAGTCTAGTCAGCAATTCAGATTGCGAATTGACCTTGGCCGACACATCAGGAGCAGAGGTTGAGCAGTCACATGAATTGCACTTCGATTCAAGTTTCGCCAATCGATCATCGAATGAATCCTGTCTCGATGTCAATACACTGAACTGACTGTTGATCGAAGCCAGTTCTTCAGGCAAGTCGGCAACTTGCAATTTGATTTGGCCAATGTCCGAAGCTATGGATTCAGCTAAATCTTCAAGTTGAATGTCAAACAACTTGGCTGCCTGCGCTCGAGTCGGAAGATCTGGTGGCGTGTCATGCGTTTGAAGTGGTACATTTGCGTTGATATTCGCGATGAATGTGCCCACCATGATGGTGAGGGCCGCTAGAACAAAACTCTTCATGGTTGGCTTACCTATTTCGAAAACGATTGAATGGTTGGAATTTGCGATCGCGGTTATTCCACGATTCGCGACGATTTTCTTTTTTGTCTTCGCGCTTTTCACGCCACTCGTCAAAGCGCTCTTCTCTGTGCTGTTGTCGTTCCCAACGTCTCTTCTGCATGCGATCCAACACACCGCATCCCTGAAATTGAATCAGGACGATGCAAATGAAGATCACCATCACAGAGAAGAGGTATTTGTACATGGCTTAGAAAAAGAGCACCTTCAGCAGCGATCGCACGGGTTTGACCTTGGCAACGCCAGCAGCCGCTGTGCGAACAGGCTTGGCAACAACGCTGACCACTTTGGCCGCTCGTTGAATTGGACGGGCCGGCAAGTGGAACTCGCTGGCTTGCGAGGCTGAACAAAAAGAGGCCATAACAACGGCCAACGCAAATAGGCGAATCGATTTCATCTTTGACAACTTTCAGTGGTTAGTGAGGAACAGAATCAGAATCACACTCGACAGGCGATTTCCTCATGGTCGCCAGTTCGCATTGCGCGACAACCAGCGTGTAAGTGGATTTGACCCGGCTGAAGAGAGTGATCGTAAGTGTGCAGGTAGCAACCGTTCTTACCGAATCGAATGCCGTGGGAGTTGACTACCCAGATTTTGATATCCCGGAAAGACTTGGCGGTCTCGACTCCATCAAGCTCGACACCACAGACGCCGTGATTGCCTGGCCCTTTGTCTGGCTTGCATCGACCATCAGGACCACAACTGAAAAAGTTATCGCCGCAATGAACGGCCAGCAAAACTGGATCTCGATTTGCAATACTCGAGATCATGTTCGCCCAGAGACTATCTGGATTGTTGTGTGGAAACTGGACCCAATCAAGAGCGCGGTAGTCTTTGGCCTCTTGGGAAGCGAATCGCTTTTGTTCCATCGACAAATCGTTGAGGTTGTGGACCTGGTATGGAACCGAATTGCGAAGGCAGCAACCTTTATCGAGCAAGGCCTGCATGTTGTCCTTAAGTTGCGATCCTTGGTCACGGCCCGCCATTCACCATCGAGTACAAATGCTCAGGGCCGAACTCAACATCGGCTTTTCGGTCAAACGCTCGGCGTGCTTCACAACCGGTGGTGGCCGCGTAACTCGCGCATGAACTCTTGCGGCCTTGTTGCTTTCGTCGGGTGTAAAGTTCGAGCCCATGCACTCGGCGTGCGTGCCCATAGATGAACTTGACTCGATCTAGGTCGAGGACTTGCTTTGGCGGATAGCTCAAAAACACGTTTTCGACGCGTTCAGGAGCGATCAGTCCTGTGAAGAATTCGCCAGCACTGGTGGTAACGATGAAATCTTGCTCGGCCATTACCTTCCCTCGAGTTTCTTTCGCACTGGTTCCATGTTTTCCTTGGGTAGCGGCATGTCCCAAAGGTACTTCTTCCCAGTGTAGGCAATGACAACCGGTACTTTGAAATTTCCACCGGCAAGTACCTGCTTGGCGAGTTCGTCTTCAGTTGTGAGGACTTCCAGATCCTTGATTGATTGCTTACACCACGCTGCGAATTGATCGTCTTGCAGAGTTGCCTGATATTCTGGTGTTGAGTTTGTCACATCCTTATCGTGAATGACCACCAGCGTAACAGTCTTTAGATCTACCGATGGCTTGCGATCGTCCGGCGCGGGTTTGGGATCAACTGGAGTGACGTCTTCGCGTCGATCGTCGTTAGGAAGAATGTCAAACCGATGCGGGACACTGCGACCAAGCAAGAAGCAAACCATGCCAACAAGTACAACCACAACCCACAGTGGAGCAGTCGGATTTGCAGTCGGAGCTGGCTTTGAGGGTTCGGTGGTAACAGTAGCTGTTTGACCTGCTTCGTCGGAAACAGGCTTTACCGGAGTATCATCATCGAGATTAAGCTGGATCATTGGAACTAGCTCCGGCTGGCTTCTTAGGACTTGCTTTGGCTCGACGTGGGCGACTTGCCGACTTAGTAGCGTTTGCGGGCACTTCAGAAGACTTGCCTGACTCCAAATCCAATAGTCGCTGTTTGATTTTCTCCAATTCTTCGCGAATCGGATTTCGGACTTGCAGAAGACCGGCTTTCAGAGTTTCCACGTCAACAACAGGATTGTCGCTGGTTGAATTCGAATTCGGCTTGTTGGCCAGCTCGATTAGTTTTGAGAATAGTGCCCTAAGAAGCGTCCACAAGCCTGACAGCATTGAGGTAGTGACAACGCCAACCAGATAGGCGAGATCCGCCAATATTTCTACGCCGAATGATCCGACCGATGACAAGCGGTTGTCATCGCTTTCAAGTGGAATAGATACAGCTCGAGAAACTGTTCCAGTGATTAGCCACCATGTAAGGATAGCGATTACCACGGTCCCGATTGCGATGTTCGTTGCTCGATTATCTTTCATCGTTTACTTCTTGAGTCTTGCAATAATGTAGTCTGCCAGTTCGTCGTAAGTCAGATTGTCAACGCCAACAGCCTTGGCCAGCTTTAGCAGAGCTGCCTCGGCTTCTTTTAGCTTGATTCGGTCGGCTTCACTCATGATTTTCAAATGTCATTAAGACAGTGCTGGCAATCCTGTCATGTCGGTATCAAACAGAACGTTTGGTTTCGAACTTGCGCCCGTTCCACCCCAGTGGCCAGGCGGTGCGCGGTGGGCAGAGAATTCGCCCCGGAACATTTCGAATTTCGTCCCACCACCAAGGATGTGGGCGCGGCGAACCATTACGCAAGGAAAATTGCGTGATCGAGTCGAGGTAGAAATGATTGGTCGGAATGCAAATCGGTAGCTTCGGTTTTGTCGCAGAAGCGCACCGATTACGTTTTGCGGAATTGTGCCTGGCGTCGTAAGCAATCCACCGGCCGTTTGAAGTGCCGCCGCAACCTCGGGATCAAACTGCGACAGTTCTAATTCGAATCGCGCCGTTTGCGACAAAAACTGCTCTTCAATCGGATCGCCTTCACGACCACCATTTCGATCGCCAGGAACCGGGTGTTGATCTTGCTCGAGTGGAATGTACAGCTCGTCTGCAAGCTCTCCAAGCTTCATTGGAGTCTGCGCACTAACAGCAGTTCCGCCAACTGTCCACGGAAAGTTGCAAGCGACGTAGATGTCGAATTTTCCTGGGATTACTACGTAATCAGCCATCTTTTATCGTCTGCCTCTCTGCGATTGACCTGGGAAAAATCTTCCCATGCGATCAGGTAACAGGTTCAGTGCTTCAATTGATTCTGGACTTTGATTGATGATGCTTAGGTTTCCGGACTCAACCTTTTCCGGTATCCCGAAAACGTTGTCGCCTTTTCGCATCGCCAAAATATGTTTCCGTGCTTGATCCGTTATGGACTCGGCAATTTCCTGGTTCAGTCGTTTTGGACGCCTCTGAATCAGGAGCCCAATCGCAATGTCACAGCAGATACGTGTAAGGTGGTCTTTGCTGTAACCTGTGAGCGATTCCAATTCTGCTTGCGTGTAACGGCCGCCGGCGATGAGGTTTGTTACGATCTCGCCACTGGCGTCGTTTAGTACAGTTGCGGTTCCCGTGTGCCCCTGAACCTCAGTGAGTGTTAGATCTTCGACTTGCGTTTCATCATCAGAAATCAAATCTCCGATGAGGCGAAAGTCGTAGCGATCGGTAAACTCATTGGTGGTTGCAAAGGCCATTGAAAATTAGGCAATGTTCTGGAAGTAGAATCCGGTAGCGGGAGCGGTAATCACTGCGCCGTAGTCGTCGACAATCGAACCCTTCTTGCGTCGGTTGTCAGTGTCATCCTTGGTCTCAACAGTCATTTCTTCGTAGCAGAAGAGGCAGATTGTCGAAAATTCAGGACCGTCCAATTCACTTCCAAGCTCACCAACTTTGCTCAGCAAAAATGCAACGCCATCGGGCATTACACGTTGCTTCACAGGCGTTGCAGCTCCACGGCGGCTGGTTACCATCACAGCTCGTTCGATCGCCAATGGGATCGAGTAAAGCTTGTCTGGCAAACCGTACTTGTAGAACTTGCCTTGTTCGCCCTTGACCTGCGCCAACGCATCAGGAGAACCCTTGATGTGGTCAACGATTTCTTGAGTGATCGACAGCTTTCGAGCTGTGTTTGGACTCATGACCAGGTGCAGTTGCTCGTAATCAACAGCAGCAAGAGTGTCGGTCTCAATCAATTCACATGCGTAGTTGAGCGATCGCTTGATATCTTGCCGCGCGGTTGTCGAGAGATCCCATCGACCGGAGTTGCCGGCGATCGTTGTCACGTCTTTAACGTGGGTTGCATCCCAGTTCGCAGCGTTGGTCAGAACCTTAACGACGTCTACGGTTCGACCGGTCATCGCTCGTTGAGCGGTGATAGCCATGTGGGTTCCATGGATATCAAAGTCGGCTTGCTCAGTTGCCTTTTGGCCCAGCTTGAAACCGTACGCCTTACGCCGAGTCTTAAACGGCAGCCAATTGAATTGCTCGGTACCGTCGTTGTGATCCGGTCGATCCGCGCTGTCTGGCCAGTTCGCTTCATCGGTCGAGCCGCCGACTAATCGACCAGCTTGCTCGCAATTGATCTTGAGGTAGTAACCTTCGTCCTTTGTGACCGTCTTAACCTGGCAGTAGTTTGCTAAGTCAAATCGTTTCGGGTTACGTGAGAAGTTGACAATCAACTTGCCAGAAGACTGAAAGTCGCGAATGTAAGTATTACTGCCGCCGGGTAAAGGCATAGGATAGCTCCTTAGCTACTCCCATCCAGTTCCGGTGCTCGGTCACTTTCAGGCTATTGAGAAATTGAAACTAAATTGTGTTATTCAAAATGGTGATTCTTTACACACCGGCTAGGCATAACGTCCCCAGCGCCCGATTGAATTACGCTACACCGCGAACAATGATTGCCTTGACTTTTTCACCGGCAGCCGATGTTTCGCTAACGGCCTCAGCGTAGTACTTGTCCGTTGCAACGGCAGGGATAGCCCTACCTTGGGCATCAGCCTTCAGGTAAACAGGGCCCGTTGCCAAGCTGATTGCTGCGCCGCATTCGATTTCGCAAGTGTCGCCAGGACCATAGACCATAACGCTCTCGCCCTGCTTTGCAGCTAAGGCTGTCGAAACTAATGGAATTGGTGGATCAACAGTGCCTTCATGCGACACGCCAAATGCAGGTCCTCCAGCAGCGCACTGCTTAACCTGATGAGGCCCGCCGTAGACCTGGACGAAGCGACTAGGGCTGATATCCGCATTCGCAACAAAACTCCACTGTCCCGAGTTCATGTTTCTATTTCCTAAAGCCTTAATGGGTCAACAATTGATTCAATTCAGCGAGCGGGATTACTTGACGCCAAGCCGCTCAGCAACTTCGTTTTCGATTTCGCTCCAGTTGCGACATTTGCCTGTTGTGGTCATTTCTCGCTGGGCAACTTTCGTAACTTCCGCCTGGAACTCTTTTGAGTAGCGTTCCTTAATAACTGCTTGGGAAGTTCCAGCCGAACCACCAGGAATTTCGCCTGTATGCGGCTCGCTAGCGGCTGCATATCGCTCAATTGTCTCGATGTGAGCATTAAACTCATCGTCCGACATCTCAGAACCGCACGAGTAGAGGCATCGCTCAAACTCAGCTTCCTGATTAGCCGCGATCGCAGAGTATTTTTGCGACAGCGTTTGGATTCGGTAAGCGCGACTCGCGTCAGTCCGCTCTCTTTGGGACTTTAGTTGATCGGCTCGAATTTCGCCGATCTGCTCAAGCAACTTAGCTTGGTTGTCCTTCAGAGTCTGATTTTCTTGGACTAACGCTTGGTATTGCTCTAACGTGACTTCAGACACTTCACCGCCTCCATTTTTGGCTGAATATTGAGTTGGACGTTGTCCGCCGCCCAGTTGACCATTTCCAAATTGTTGCGGTGAAGCATTTTGTTGCTGACCTAGATTTGGATTTGAGTTTGAAGGCTGACCGGGTTGTTGATTAAGCGAAAGTGCATCAGGAGCAATGGCCGATGCTCCTGATGTCTGTGTCGCCGCATTCGCATTTGGACCATTCTGACCTGGCGCTACACCCGACTGCATACCTTTGACCATCGACTCAAGCGCGGTTAGGCGGACACCGAACGTATTGTTCATGGCGTCCATGATTTGGTTGATGTCTTCGGGAGTCATAGTCGTTGCTTGCGGCTGTTCGTAAGATTCGCGAATGAACGTATTCCCGCCACCAGGGAAGGCAGGTACAGATGGCATTGAGTATCTTTCGATTTCTACGCCATCCTGTAACGACGCTCCGAAGTACGCGGGCGGTATGTCTAATCTTGGTGCATCACCACCTAGACATGCAACTGGATCAAAAAAGTTTTTCTTCGAATCTGGATGTCGAAGTAGCTCGACCGATCGACGTGGACGATTTTTCAAGGCAGTCGAATGTTCTTTGTCGTGAACCTCATCGCCAAAAATCGCAAACTGTTGATTGTCGGTTCCAACCATTCCCATTCGAAAATTTACACCATACCCCAAAATTGTTGGTGCATTATCGACATCGTTTTCTTGATCCTGAGCTGTGGTGTGACGATGAATCAATGGAACGTAGAGACGAGCTTCTTTGATTCGTCGATTTTGGTTTTGACAAATCTCTTTCAGTTCGTTTGGCCCAACTCGAAACACTCCACCCTTGGTGGGCAAATCGTGTTCTTTGAAGTGACAAACGTTTGGAACGAATCGATATTTTGACTGCGAGAAGTGCTGAGAGTACTTCATCGTTTGAGGGTGAAACATGTCCCACGCATCCCAGACAACTTTGTTTCGCTGGTCAGCATCACTGACTGTAGGCATCAAAGCTTGGTGTGCGCGGATGCAAAAATCTTCGCAAGATTCGCCGCGAATCGGCATTGGTACGTTGGAATTCATGCTATTTCGCTGGTTTTCCAGTGATTGTCTCGGTGATTTTCAGTGTGGCCACAGAGCCACCTTGAATCGTTACCTCGAGTGATACCGAGCCAAAGGAATTCGGCTGACTCTTTTCAGCCAGTCTCTTTCGCAGCTCGTCGATGGCGCTTTCAAGTGACGACACTTTGACTCCTCAGTATTGGTAGTCCCATTGCATACATCATTGCCCGGACGGAAAAAGGAATTGCTTCGCGATCTTCATTGCTAAGTGGCTTAAGCTCTTCGTTTGACTGCCATAGATTCTCTAGCGAGTTCCGAAAGCTTGGTCCAAGCAAATTGACTGCATGATCAATCACTTCGGGATCGGTTAATCCATAGCGAGGCATAATTCCACTTTTCAGCGCTTGCATCAAGCCTTCTTCAGGCCCGTCCGGATGCGATACGATTTGAGGATAGTATTTCTCGGCATGGTGAACAAGTTGATCGAAGCCTTTAAAACTCATTGGATCGGCCACGCGATGAACATTGGACATCATGGCACCTAATCCATTCTTGTGAGCTTGGCCAACGATCTCCCGCAATCCTGAATTCCATTGCTCAGCTTCGTCGTTTAGCTTTCGCCAAGCGTCTGGTACAGTTGTCTCGAGCGCGGCTTGGTGTTCTGGCGAATCGGTTCCGAGATAATCCGCAATCGCGTTCTTTAGCTTGGTGAAATGTGCTTGAGTGAGGTTGTTGAAAGTTCGATCTTGTTTTTTGGGTTTTGGTTTGGGTTCTTTCGCTGAATCCGTTGGCTTCTGTTCGCTTAGCACTTGATCGATTGGTTGATTCGAAATGCCGTCAGGGTCTCGGCGCTGAAGCAATGCATCAACTCGATTGTCATAATTCGTTGGAGCTTCTTTAGGCTTACTCGGAGTCAGTCCCTTTCGCCGTTCGTACTCTGCAACCTTGGCCGAATCATCTTTCCACGATCGATTGTCGGGTTTGGGCTCAGGTGTAGCTGGACCTTTAGACGCAATACCCATCGCTCGTTCCATCGCAGACTTGAAGACTGGATCGTTGAGCATTCGCTTACGCTCTTGGCGATCGTCTGAACTGTTGAACTTCCGAATCAAATCAGCGTCAGTTGGCGGATTTGATAAATTGGACTCCGATGGTTTAGGCTGACCTTTGAGCTTACTCCGGATCCTCTCGGGATTGAAAAAACGCTCACCACCATCTAACCGTTCAGCCAGCGATCGTGGAATCAAACCGTTAGCATTAACCCAGTCTGAAAGATTCTGACCAGTCTGGGCGCCATACTGCTTATCCATCGAATTCATTTGGTCGAGCAGCTTGCGGATCTCATCTTTGTTGACCGCTGCCCAAGCAATTTCCTGGTCATCAGGAGATTTAGCGGATTCGACGCCAGCCATGAGGTTGTGAAGTTGCTTGCTCCATGCTCTTGATTTTTCCGCGAGATCTGGTGGCAACTTGCTCAAGTGCAACGAATGGCCTTCGTGAATCGTATCGGGCAGTGCAGCAATTTCGCGTTTTTTCGTTGATCGAATTCGATTGCTAGAGGGTTGGCTGCTAGTTGGGCCAGATGATCCTAGGCCTGATCGGACACCAACCGAACGAAACTCACCCCCCGCTGGTGAACCTGCTGGCACACGCGGATGTAGCTCCGCCTGCCACTCATAACGAGTTATAAGTGGAAAAAGATCGGAGATTAGTAGCAGTTGGCTCATTCGCTTTCAAGTCCCCCAGGAACTCGAAGATAAAGGCCAGCGAAAATGGAAACAAATAGATTGCCGAAAAAAAAGTAGAAATGCCTTGCAAATCTGAGATAGTTAACGCAGTGACTTTCGTGAGGCTAGCTAGTTCATTAAAGTTACTAGGCGAGTCAGTATTGTTAGCTTCTACATTGGACTGCAAAATGAATAGAGTTGTGAGAAAACGTCATCGGCGCAGTAGTTACTTTCGAACAAGCAAGAATGGGAAACGCCATTTGGTGGACTCGAGTTGGGTTAAAGCATCGCAATCCCTGCATCGCCCCCCAAAGCAACGCAAACCAATATCAAATTCTTACTCTAACTGTTTCGTTTGTCCGAACGCAAAGTGTCCAGTTTGTGGTGCTGGAGTGTTTTACTACCAAAATGAAAATGGCAGCCGAGTATTCTTCGATGAACTAGTGCCACCCTGGCCAAAACATCCATGTACGACCGATCAGATCCACTTTGAATCAACTTCGACTTCTCCAATTATGCGAGACAGCGAATCGTTGAAAAAATCTGAGAACTGGCAGAACGAAAATGTCAGCAGTTTGACTTCACAGTTCAAGACAAAATATGGAGCACTACCATGGACGATCGCGAGAGTCACACGGCGACTTAAAGGAGGCGACGGAGTGTACCTCATTGTCGATACTCCCAAAAACAGAGTGTTGTTATTTTGTAAGTTTCTCCCCAAGTCCTGTGGCGTAGGTACGACAATCTCGCTTTCAAAGCAAAAACTTAGTTTCTACGACTCGACGAAAATGATTGTTCTCGAAATTCAAACTAAGAGATTTCGCAGCGCAGCAGCGTTCTTAAATGCATATTCAGCGGGTGGAACGTGATTTTACTAGCCTTACTAACCCTTTGTTCGAACTCGTAAAGTTCCTCATTTCTCGATTCGCCGCTTCAAGCAGTACTTTCTCAGCCCAAGCGGTGAACTTTCTTTCACCGCTAACATCGAATCCGCGACGGATGATTTTCCAATTCTCAGTACGAATTCGACCAACCTGTCGAACAGGAGTTTTTCCAGTTGGCTTGCGTCCGCGTTTTGACTTAGTGGTCATGCTAGGACTTCGTTCAATGAGGTGTACAGCGAATACTTTGAAACTTGCTTACTGACTTGCCGTTTCTGAGATCCCTTAGCAAGCCAGCATTTGAATTGACTAATGGTCATCGTGGTTGCTGGACCAACGTACCAACCAGGGGTGTAAGCCTTTCGATAGCACGCGATCGCCTCAGTTTGGTTATTGAAGCCCAGAAGTACCTTATGCTCGTCGAATTTGCGATCCGCGTTAATCTGATCGATTACGACAACCAAACCGCTCGAACGATTTGGGCCAACGAACACGTCCACATGGTCGCCATCGTTGCCGACTGTTCCGCGGATGTAGCCATAGTCGCATGGCATTTTCGGCCAGCCAGTTTTGCGAGCCTGCCCCTTGGGTGTCTCGATTGTGATACTCAGGCCTTGAAACCGGATATGTGATTTTCGATAGTTCCCAGCTTTGGCCTGGGCTTCGGTTGGCCTTAGAAGAGCATATTGCTCAACAGTCCACATCGCCAGCAGCTCGCCAATCGACGGACCCGACGAGTATCGCATTTTCTCAGGTGCGGGATTTTGTTCGTGTTTTCGAAGTTGCTCAAACAATTCGTCAAAGGCTTGATCGATTTGCTGCTTTTCCTCGCCTTCAGGATAGGGCTTCACGCCAAAGATCTTGTAGACCGCGTGATTATTATGCTTCTCGTGCGCAAGGAAATCGTTGTGCTTGCTATCTTGCTTCATCTTATCGAAGACATACGATTCAAAAGCTCGAGCAAACAATTCGTGCGGAGTCGACCAGTAATCGCCAGCCGTGCCTTTGTCCATCGACTTGGCCATGTTGTGAAAGTCGGTTCGGACCTTTGATTTTTTGACATCGCCTCGATTGGCACTGTCGAGCTGCTGTTTACTGGCTGAAAGCGATTGCATTGCATGGTGAATATCGACCAGTTGGCCACTGTACGACTTACCATAGCCGCTAGACTTGCTCCAATAAGCGTTTCGGCCGCGATGCTCTTTGTGGATTTCGTTGAGACGATGCAGGTCATTGTAGAGGCTTGGGGCGTCAAAACTCTTGCTACTTGCCAAACGGCTCTTTTCACCGAATTGCCCCGTTTCCGCGTTAAATCGAATTCGACCAAGGATTTCGTCGACCTCTTCAGTTTGTTTCGCCAGCATTTCATTGGCTTTCATCAAGCAAGATATGGTTTGTACTGTTCGTTTGAGTGATCCCCTTCGCTAACGACTTTCGAAAAATCGTTCAGTCGAGTTCAAGTTCATCAGCGCCGCTTGTGGAATTTGTCATGCTTCGATGCGTCTTGTACTCGATCGATTTGTGCTTCGATTACGTCCATCACTTTGTTCACGGCCACCAGCTCGGGACTGTAGCCCGACGACAACTTTGAAGTATGTCCGCAACATAGTCGCTTGATCTGTTTTTGCCGACTCAAAGGTTTTGTTTTCACCCTGGCGACCGGATCTTGTTTTTACCGATTGGCGAGCCAAAGTAATGGTCCAGGTCATGTGGTGCCCATTCGTGAGCCAGGAAGGGAACTAGCCCCTTCAGCTTAGTTAGATTGATAGTGCCATAGTTACGCTCGTAGTGAGCCTTTGCACCTTGAAGGCCTTGCCCACGAGACCAGTTAATTCCAAGATCGCCACCAAGCGACATGTCGGAGTTCTTCAGCCCCAACACATCGGCTAAGTCACGGAATGAATCGTAAGCATGATTCATTACCGCTTTGCCTTCAGCGTTGTTGATCCAGTTGCCAAACTCAACACCGTAAAAGCCAAACTTTTTGAAGTCTTCTGGAGTGGCTTGTTTTCCATCACTGCGATGAGTTTTGCCGTCTCTTGTAACTTTCTCGATCGCTGGATGAATGCGATCGTCTAGTTTGGTGCGATGCTCAATGATCTCTTCGGGATGTTCGACCATGTAGCGAGTAGCTTCGGTTTCTGATTCGAAGCCAGATTTGACTACTGGTCGCTTAGTATCACTAACCATCCGAACGATCGCCCAAGTGCCTGGTTGACTCATTCCAACCAGATCTCCTTTGGCATCGACTTTATAGACTCTGTGATTTCGTGCGACTTCAATCAGAGGAATTGCCTTTTCAGCCTCTTCCTTAGAATCAAATGCACTTCCAACCTGACGTGGTGCGCCGTGCCAATTCTTTTGCTTTTTGTCGTGGATTATCCACTTACCCTCTTCAGCCCGACTAGTCGATTTCGCCACTTGTGCAACATCGTAACGACTTCGCCAGCCTTTCAATTCGGGATCTTTCTCTATCGCCGAAGCGGCTCTTGGACCAAGCTTTGTAGAAGTATCCTTTCGCGCACCGCCAATCTTTTGACCAAAGTCACCGATTCGATTCGAGCTTTTCGGCGTTGACCGCGATTCAGATTTGGCCTCCGGCATCAGCCGATCGCTGGAAGTAACTCCATCGTCAAACATCATCATTTGACCGGGATCGCCTTGGGTATTAAACAAGGCAGATTGCAAGCCTTTGGACTCACCACCAGTGGGAAGCGAAGCTTTGCCCTTGGGAACATTTGAAACGTCACCAAAGAGCCCCATTTGGTCTCCCGATTTAGCGGTTTCGTTAGTGCGGACTTCTACGGAAATGCCTGGTTTCGATTCAGAAACAAGTGGTTTCGTTTCAGGAATAGCCAAGGTTGTTTCAGGAACAGTGGGCTTTGTTTCAGATTTCCCCGCTTGGCTGCTCAATCGCTTCGAATCAGAAATAGAAACACCTCGAGCGCGGAGATATTCTTCAATCTCTGCTTGGGCTTTCCCTTCCGCAGCAAGTCGATCTACTACCGCTCGACGCTCGCGAATTGGAATAGGGGACGTATCAAATTCCTTGCTGGCTGGCTTCTTTTCTCCAAAAGCTTCGCTGAGAGATTGGCCTGCAAACTTGCCAGTCTTCATCTTTCCATCGTCGCCAATGAAGACACGATGCCCACCATGGTTGGAGCCATTCGAGCCGTGTTCAGATCCGATTGTGACCCAGTGACCCGCGCCTAAATCATCAAAGGTCAACTGCCTGCCGCCACCCAAGTCATCAAAGGTCAGTTGACCAGGCGATGATTTTGCTTTTTTGCGAGCGGAGTACTGAAGAATAACAGTTCGGCCAAGAATTAGGTCAGTCAGTTTTGTTTCGTTCATGGAATTCCCTACGCAGCGGTAACGCCGTTTTTCTTGAAGTACTCTTCTGCAGCTTCATCGCCAACTGGTCTACGTTGATCCTTGTTTTGCTTGATCGACGCGACTACTTGAGGGTTGAATAGCTGGTCATCGTCTTCGGTAGCTAACGATGCGCCAATCACATCGGCAACATCGGAGGCCTTCAGTCGGAATCCCATATCCCATGCGGACTTGAAGCCTTCCATCTTCTTCTGAGCATCATCGGACTCGGTGTCGATCTTGAATCGCATCCAGTACCCAGCCGACTTTGGAAAATTCCAGAGTTGAATATTTCGTAGAAAATCTTGCGTGAGAGTTTCTTCGAGGTTGATTGCATCGTATTGGATAATGTCTGCAAGGGTTGCCAGGTGAGCATCGGCGACCCCAGATCCCAATCCTGTCGAGTCAGCTTCACTACTGAGCGTTTGACCCAAGATGTATCGCTTCATCTTGTGGCCAAAGAATTCCTTGATGACCTGTAGCATTGAATCGACGCCGGCCAAACCTGGCTCGACGTGCTCGACGCCGAACATGTCGGCCTGTTCGTTCGGAAATACCGGACAGAAGATGATTGATCGACCACCAGCGACATAGGATTGAGCCGCTTCCTTGACCTTCTTCTCGGCAATAGTGTTTCCCGCCGGATATCGCCAAATCTGCACACCCAAGGCGCACCGGTCAAGAAATTCAAGCACGCGTTGGAGGCATTCGACCATTGCGTACCAGGTCCAGTAAATTCGATCTCTGACTCCGACGCCGTGGATACGCCCCATCATCCGAGGCTCGTGGAATGGCGCATCTTCAGTGTGATGCTTGTGAACTACGAATACCTTGCGCTCAGCAGGAGAAAGCCAGTACACCATACCTTGCTCTGTGTACTGAAGTTGGCTTCGCGGGTCGTTCGTTCGGAGCCTGGAGGATGTGGTTGGCCCGCGGTCAGCAACTTTGATTCCGACCTGGCCGGCGGGATAAGTGTGCTCGCCATCGTCGTAACGAAAGACCAACTTATCGCCGTGACGTGGTTCGCAGCGACTCGCAAATGTTCGACGCTTGCCGTTGATCCAATCTTTCGAATAAGTGATCGCAGCTCCATATCGACCGTAGAAGATGGCTTCGAGCATAAATCTACGAAACTCAGTAAATCGAGCAGTCCGAGCGATGATTTTCGTCAGTTCTTGGGCGAGAATCTTTTGATCGGCTGAGGTTGAATCCTCCGGTTCGACGTGCCAATTCAACAATGCAGTCGCTCGCTGCCGGGCCTCCAAAGGCTCCATAATGCCACAATCTTTGCGCATTCGCTCGGCATTAGTGATCGAATCATTTGTGGCTTCGTCAATCGACAGATAAGCCTTGGAAGTTAGGCCAATTCTTCCAATGGACGTATGGATGTGAGAAACTACGTCTTGCCCAAAAAACGGAGCTTCGCCGGTTCCCTCGGCGGGATCTGTGCCATTCCAGTTCGGAGTAGCATATTTTGATACGTCAAAAATTCGAGCGGGTAGGTTAGAATTTGACATCTGGATGCGATTTCCCTTCGCAGTCCAGTGTGGAAATGAATGATAGGCTTCGCAATGAGATCGCGAGAATTCTCCAGAGTTCTCGACCCTGGCGACAAATCGGTGTAGAAAAGAGATCAGCCAGCAGTTTCAATGAAGCTGCTGGCTGATTGACTCTCGTATTCGCGTCCGGAAGTATATCTTGATCGGTTTTGAATTCAAGTTGGCCAATCTTCAAATGCCAGCAAAAAAAATCAGGTTTTCGCACTGAGCGCAAGCAATCTATGCTTGACCTACCTATTAGGTTCGTTAAATTCTACGTATCGCTAAAAGATGCACGACTCTTGTATTCGCAACACATAGTCTGCTTCCCCCGGCGAAGACATTAGTGTTGAAGTCTTTACGCATCAGTTTTTTTAACTAAACCGGCGGCGGAGGTCCGCCATTAAAGAAATAAACCGTACCCGAAAACGCCGTTGACGCGGCAATTTCAAGTACGGCATTCGCTTGTGGTAGTGAGCCTACCAGCAGGCGATCAGGCATGGAGCCTGCGTGCTTCAAGTGTTTCATGCCCTGATCAGAAACGGCTCCATTATGGAACTTAGATCAGGATACGTTAATAACGTGATATTCCGACTAGTTTTCGTACGTTCATACGTACGGCGCCCACCCTATTCCTACGGGTTCGGACCAAAAACGGTTCAGGTGATAGCGCATGTCCGCCGATACCCGCTGTGGTAATTGACGACCTGTTGTCAACTCTTGCATATTAATCGCAAGTTTCTTCGACAGGCCTGCATGGGGTGTGGGCCTGTCTTCAATTCCGGCATTGTCTATCAATTCCGGAATTCCGTCAACTACAACTTTAGGATTCTTTTAAACGTGCTAGCTTCTCGTCGACCGCCTATGCCCCGCCTCCTGCAGCAACAATCTTCGCATTTTCTCAGCGTATTCGCGAATTTCGGGATTTGCGGATCGCTTTAACCGGCTGAGTGCCGACCAAACGGAGTTGGGAATCTTGGCAGCGTGCGGATTTTGAGCATGCCGAACTCGCAATCCTTTCCTGGTTGCCTTGCGAGGCACATAGTCGCCGGTCGATTGAATGAACTTGTATCGATGCTGGTGACTCCACATCGTTCCACGAACGCGCAAGTAGTCCCAGACGGCCTTGCCGGCGCTTGAATCGCTTGCTCGTTCGAACTGTTTGTACTTTTGCAGTGGTACATCGTAGTAGACGTAGGTTGACCCAGCCGAGTGTGGACGTTCACCACCTTTGGGCGCTTCAGCTCGAAACGTTACGTAAAGCAGGCCGTTTTTCGGCTTGCGTGGATCGTTCTCGAGTTCGTAGTAGTAGCCCCAAACGTTCGACGAATTAACCAATCGCATCTGCGTCATTAGTTGCGAAATGGAGTCTGGGGAATCGTAACTACGATCACGGCCAAGCAACTGAATATCGTCGTAGACCTCTTGAACCTGCTTGATATCCCGTTGCTCTTGCGAACTAGTCTGAGTACGACGAACAACAGGTGGCGGGACCGGCCGATTCGACCTCGGCGGGAACCAGTGGAGTTCCTGGAGGCGGTGGAGGCGGAGTTGGAGTACTCGGAGGAATTCCCCTCCGCCCAAGCACATTTCGAATTGCGCTGCGCGTTACGGCGAGCTGGAAAAGCTTCACGGTCGATTACAATTGCCTTGCCTACCATGATCCAGGATTCTGAAGTAAAGAATCCTGCGATGAATACTGCTATCAGAATTTGGAAAAGCGATTCCACCAGCGATTAGCCTTGAGCCGCTGAAGCCAGCAACGCTTCCTTGTCGATTTCTAGTCCCTTCAAAATCGCATCTTCACTTCTCGCAGCGATACCGGGAATGGGCTCGAGGCTACCATTCTTCTTCAGGTACTCGATGACTTGCGATTTAGTCTCGATACCGGCCGCGTGCAAAGCCTTCAGAGAATTGGCGGACAGGCCGAAAGAAGTCAACGTTTCGTCAGTATTGGGGCCCGGCGCGTTCGAATTTGAATCTGTTGGGTTAGGAGGCACGTTTGGGTTGGAGAAAAGCTGCAACTTCTCTTCTAAAGACTTAATGTGTTCATCACGGATCTTCAGCGTCTCTGCAAACTCATTTTGCAGGCCTTCCACCGTATTCTTGATAGCCTGCTCATAGTGCAGGTGAAGAGCCTTTACTGCTTCACTCTCATCTACGGTTGAATCAGAACTCGCATCAAGTACAACCTCTTCAACGATCATTCCTCGAGAAGTCGCTTCCATAAGCGAAAATCGTTCAGCCGCTCGATCGGGCCATGAAACCGAATATTGCTCAATTCCTGCGTGATCAATCAGAAATCCGTAGCCAACAATTCCAGCCAGTTGAAACCGCAGTAACTTACTCTTGGACATGATGGAATATTTCCTTGTAACTCATTCGACTCTTTGTACTGTTCAGAGCTGCCAGGGCACCAAATTTTTCACCGGTTTGCACTGTTCGACCGATAGTGGAAATTGTTCCAGGATCTTGTGGAGCCATTTCCGCCAGTTTGTTGAAACCACCAGAGGAAGCGTCTACTTGGTCGGCAAATTTCCACTCTGGGAACGCTGCAAGTTCCGTCAGATAATCGTTGGTCCATGGAGCGCGCAAAACGTAAACTAGACCAGCCTCCGCAGCGGCAGCAAAGGGCATCGCGCGAATAACTTTCGCTTCTCCAGGAAGCTGCTCACTATCGACCGTTCGGAACTTCTTGCCCGAAACGATGTCGCGAAACACGGAGTACCCGGGCAAACGGCCAACCATCTGCGCTGCGACTTCTTTGCCAGCCGAACCGCCTTCTTGCTCAACGTATGTCAATACTTGGCCACCGTATTTGGCAGCATCGCTGGCGACGATCTGATCGATGATCTTGTTTCGCTCGAGAGGTCCCCACTGGCCGCGGATTACATTTTCCACCCAGTAGCGTCCATCGTCGGTACGAGCCATCAAGACACCTGCAGTGTAGCAACCGCTTCCTGGAGTAGCGGCTTGGTCGAAATACCGGATTCGCGTGGCATTTCTCGGAATGGTATCAACCAAATTGAACCAATCGCGGCGAAATAGGAGGCCTCCGAGTTCGATGAATTCGCCGCCAAGTTCCTGCAATGCCAACATCGAACCATAGTCGCGACGAACGTTATCGTAGAAATCGTCAGGCAGAAATGGATTGTCTTGAGTCGATGCCTTGATTAGTCCAGTTCTGGGGCGTTTTACGTAAAGTCGTCCATTGATGCTTTCAACTGCGCCAGCGTGAATTCTGGCCTGAAGCTCAAGCTGTTCTTTCGGGTCTACTTCAAGGCCAGCAATGAGATCTCCGTTAGCATCTAAGATTTGGTCAACTGGGAAGTAGAAGAGCCCGAATGTCCAATGATGCGTGCCTTTGGGAGTTCCAGTAAGAATTACCGGCCCCATCTTCTGTTTCCACCGAAGCGTTGACCGAATCAGAGTGTAGGCCATTTCTTGGAAAACAGTTGGCTCATCCAGCCATGCACCTGCATAGTTTCCACCCCGAAGCTTCTCAGGTTTCTCCGCAGACCGAAAAACAAGTGAGGCTCGACCACCATCAAGAGTTCGAAAGACAACTCGCGGAAATGGTGATCGAACATCGCGAATGTACTGACCGGTTTTCTGAGTGATTTCAATGAAAACCGGAAATGCAGTTTCGATCGCGACCCCATAGTCAGGCGAAACGCAAACCCAAGGTTCGCCCTTTTTAGCCTCGACTGCGACCGACTGACCACCAATGGTTGTTTTCCCAGTACCTCGGCCACCGATGAACCCAACTGACTTGATGCCAGCTCGGATCATGTTTCGAAACTCGGCCTGCTTCCTGTAGATAGGCAGTACTTTGTACTTCGCCTTGGTTGGAGGCTTAGAAACTCCAGCCGGAAGCTTGGTGAAACGCGATAGCGCGCGACCAGTCATGTTTAGCCTATTGGCCTGATTCCAACCGCCTTAAGCAGCGATTCAATTGCCCACCAAAAACCAATCCCATCGAGAATTGGATTGACCCAGTTGGTCATCGGACAGTAGGTCCTAGTCGAATTCCATTTTGGGTCTACTCGCTTTCCATCGTCGAAATAGTGATGTTTCGCATGGTGCTCGTGGCTGATGAATAATCCCGTCTTTTGCATGGCGAGAATGAACCAATTCAGCTTGCGTTTAGGCTCATGGGAAAATCGATGAATTAGATTGCCAAACCCAGTGAAGTAGATTCCCATCCAAAACCAAATCGGCATATCGATCAACCAAAGCCCAAATCCAACCGGAGACGCGAATATAGCTGCCGACCGCATATTCTCCCACCAACTGCACATGCACAGCGCGGTAGGGTATTGATGATGTCGCTTGTTATCCTGCGCAACCCCCTGGAAAAACTCGAGGGTTTGATTGTCATCCAAGTAACGATCTTCCCACCAGTGAAATAGGCCAGTCACGAAGTCGGCAAAAAGCCACGCTACAAGAATTTGAAATAGGACACTAATCAGCCAGGCGTAATCCATCATTTCGGAATCAGCTTCTCTACGATGTTGTCGATGTTCTCGAGAGTTAGCTGGAATGCTGGCACCGCGCATTGAGAGAGTTGCGTACCATCGCTTCTAAGTGTGATTTGGTGTCCACTCATCACTTGGCGCACTTCAATTTCCAAGTCATCGATCTTCACGCCCAGATCTTTCAACCTAGAAGTGATCTCACTTGGAATTCTTGAAAGCTCCAATTCTGCCATCGATCCACTACCCCAGCTTGAATTCGTCGTTACACTAATTCATAACTGTAGTAACACTTATTCAATCTGAAAGAGGATCGACGATGAAATTTACAGGTTCCAAATTGACACTCGCGGAACTTAAGCCAGCACTAAAGAGAGCCCAGGATCAAGTCGATCGATTCAACGCTCAATCTGGACCATTGGTCGATTGGGGCGGCACTCGCGTCAAGGCGATTTCAGAAGAGTGCTACGACGCGCTAGAAGAACTCTGCAAATACAGTGCAGTAGACAATGCCGATTGCAGCGATAAGCCTCAAGACCGTGAAGCAATCATGGCTCTCGATGACCTAACCGAGAAGTTCATCGACTTTAAGCGACGCGTTGCCGACGGCGATTCATCGTGCAATCCAGGCGGAACCCATGAAATGTGGATGTCGCTCATGGTTCTCCGAGAAAAGGTGTTTACGCCTCGAGAACTAAAAGCGATTGAGAGTATCCGCCGATTGGTCGAAATTGAGCGGGTACCGAGTCCTCAGATATGCCAGATGTACGGATGGATTGGAGAGGATGGAACGTACCAAATTGAAAAAATCGATGAAGAGCTAGCAGAGCCCGGCAAGCACTCGACCAAAGATCCCAATTGGGTTAACCCCATTCACAAGCAATACTTCGAATCGATCGCGAAAGCTTGGGAAAATCGCGTTCCCAACATCGATTTGCTCAGTGAAGATGAACTGCAATTCCTCAATCGATCGACAAAGAAGAAGCGATCTAAGGCAAACACGGAGGCCCCAGAGTCTCTCGACGAATTGATTCTGCAGGGTGTTTCCACCGATCAAATCGTTCGCATGAAGCCTTCAGTAACCGCCGAGCAAGTCGAAACTCGTCGCGATGAATTGTCTCTGCAAACTGATGTTCCTCCACCGCATGACGCTCGATTTGCACCGCCAGCCGATACCGGGGCCGCTTTGATGGAGCAACAAACGGCAAACGACGCCGAGCAAGCTGAACGTGAACGTAAGTCGGCCGTAAAGGCCCAGGCTCAGAAAACTCGCGCTGCAGTTGCTCGAGCCAAAGAGCTGAAGGCTCAGGGTAAATCGATTGAGGAAATCACTGCGACAATCTCAAGCGAATTCCCTGGTGTTGAAATCGGCGGTTTGGTTACTCAGTAGCTCTTTTTCGGGCTGGCAAATGTTCATCGTCTGGATGCTGTCGCTGGAATCGAACTGGGATTACTTCGGTTATCACACCGTTCTGATCATCGTTCTCAAGCATTTTGCACCAAAAACAATCAACAAGCGCCGCAAAATCGCGAACAGGCCAATTCAACTCCCCAACACATTTGGTTAGCTCCAAATTCATCTTGAGAGATCTCTGAGCTGGCCGATTTTCGGGGGAGGATCGGCCAGCAAATTTTCCACGCTGGTGAGCAAAATGGTGGCTGCGAGCGACAAAAAAACACTACCGCAAGGGCACGCTGCAAAAACCCGAGTCCAAAAGATGATTCGGGCTGAAACCATTGCGAAAATCGCTCAGCTCTACCTTCAAGGCCAATCGCTCTACGACATCAGCGACAGCCTTGGAATCTCGATATCCACAACGTTTCGCTACCTCGACAAGGCCCGGGCCGATTGGCTTGCCGCATCAGTCGAAACCGTTGAACTAATCGTCGCCAAAGAGCTGGCCCGCATCGATGCAATTGAGCGCGCCGCTTGGGTTGGCTGGAATCGATCGCTGTTGCCGAGTAAGTCAGTAACAACGATGCCTGGTAAAGGAAGGTCAAAGAAACCTCACGTTATCACCACGCGCCAGAAGCAAAACGGAGATCCACGCTTTCTGGCCGTTGTTCAAAAATGCGTTGAGCAACGAGCCAAACTTCTAAGGCTCGACAGATCTCCAGAAGAATCAACCGATCAACCTGGTGTCATCGAAGTAATCATCGAATCGAAGGCGGAATTGAAGTCCATCACCAGCCTGCAGGATTTCAGGAAAGCAAATCCGGAATTCATCAATCACTCATCAACTGACGGAGCGACCGAAGGAAATGAGCACGGATAACAAATACCACATCGACTTTGCCGACCTCTATTGTGGCGACCAAGTTTGGCTCGAAGATAAGCCGATGGTTGTCATCGAGAAGATCCCGGCCGGCAGCGATATTCCACAAGGCGGCAAGACGATTACAACTCAGGTCCACATGGTCCGAGTTGTTCCACGCAATCGAGCCAAATCCAATCCAGACTGTGCAATCGTTGTCTCGATCGACCGATTGCGAACGCGCTCGAAATCAATGATCATTCAGCTCGGTCCCCAAGACTTTGAGTCGATCTTCGATGTAATCAACAACTCTTCCGTCGAAATTACAGACTGGGAACCAGTTCACTTTAACCGACGAGATTTCCATCCAACCGATGCTCCACCTGGCTCCAGCGAGAAGATTGAAGTACTCAGGCGAAGATTGGAACGCGGTCAACCGCTTTGGCATGCAGACGATCGAGTTGATTACCTTGGTTTGACCGGGATAGTTAGGCCAAGGGAGTGAAAGAAGTATTGGCCAAATTAGTGAGTTTCTGACATCCTAGAAAACTTAAGCCGCAGCGATCTAATGACGCTTGCAGTAGTCGTCATGTTGGACCTCCACATTGAGTCAGTAGTTCGTCCACTGCTTTCAGTTGATCTAAATCAAAATCAGACAACAAACTCTTGAATTGTTTTGAGATCGTCTCATTTTGGATCTTGGCATTCGTTGCAAAGTTCTTAACGCTTGTACGATTGACGTTTGGCTCGAAAAATCCAAAAGGTCGAATCTAGTTTGCAAAGTCATGCGTATCGACTCTGGCATTGCTGTGCACCGATAAGCCATTCGCAAATGAAGATATCGTTAAGTCTAACGCGGAAGACCTAAACTAGAACCCCCATTTGGCGGTGGTCTGAGATTTCAGTTTTATTAAGATTTCAACTTTCAAAGAAAGGCGAGGAAGTAAAGTGCCCCACACCAATCGTATTTGCCTAATAGGGACAGACTCAACTCAGCGAATTCGTTGGCGTCAAATCTGCGAAAGATTTTCAGTTCAATTTCAAGTTGAGAATCGTACGGAAGATTGCTTGAAAGACACTTTGCCCACGATTCTAGTTGTTAATCACTTAGAATTGGACCCATCGCAACGTAGCATGTTGCTCCGAGATTCAAACAAGTTTGTTGTGGTTAACACAAGTGCGATGATGATTGTTGATGCCCTCAACCAAAAACGTCGTGGAATTGGGTGGATCATTAATGATCAATGCCATACGTTTGAACATTCCTACGAATCGATTCTTCTGTCTGCAGTTGAATGGTTCGAACATGTTCGAAAACTTCACACACTCAACAATGCATACGACAAGCTGACAAAAGTTGAAATCGATGTGTTACAAGGCATCTTGCTTGGGCTCACCAACGTCCGAATTGCAGAAATCGCTGATATGTCAGTCCGAACAATTGAAGCTCGAAAGAAACGCATCTTCCTGAAACTTCAGGTCAATTCAGTTGCTGCCTTAGTACGCTTTGCGGTAGACCGTGAGCACTTAGAAAAACGCATTGGAGATCGCGCCAGTTTAGCTGGCTAGTAGATTTCTGGAGCAAAGTAGGTAGTTCCCGCTTAGTGAACAGCTCGTCCATCACGATCGTAGTGCCCGTTCAAATTCTCGCTTGACTTTCCACGCAACTCGAAAAGTTTCTGGGTTTGACCAGCATTCAAAAATTTTCGAATTTTCGATTTCCGTCTTGCAGCTCCAGCAACAGTACTTCATTCGATCGCCTGCATCCGATTCGAAAACCCACGATCCCGAGCATTCCGGGCAGATCGGCGCTTCCATTGCAATCACGACTGGCCTTACCCTCTTTGACTGCTCTAGCATCGTCTCGGCGACATCTACAACGTCGGCCATGCACTCTCTCACCCGTTCGACCAACAAGGCTTCAGCAAGCGGCCCGCGACGCTGATGGACCAGCGATTTAATCGGTGGTGGCTCGCAGTGCCAGCACAACCAAGGAAGCTCGGCGATCGCTGCCAGATCTTGACCACCAATGGTTGCAGGCCCTGCTGATTGCTTGGCTCGCCAAAAATCTTGTTGATTGCATCGCGGGCAAAATTTCTCTGGTTTCAATTCCTGAGAAATTTTTGGGATGGAAATTTTTGGTTCTGATTCATTCGCAGCCAAAACTTCTACTGGTGATAACTTGGATTTCAAAAGGTAACTCATTAGACCCTCGCCTGACTCGCGCCCATGTGCCCATGTGCCCATGCGTTTCTATTCCACCTAAAACTCTCTAGCCTCCCCGCCTTTGGGTGACTACCTAACTTTACCCTATCACACCCTATCACTGTCTTATCTTTTCATTGAGTTAAAGATAGTAATGGGTAATGGGTATTAAGGACCGCTAGACCTAATAAAAACAAGGGTGAAACGCTAGTCTCATGTAATTTTCTGCATGGGACTGACATGGGTACATGGGATTGAGCTAAAACAAAACTAAACCCAAAAAGTTTTGACTAGTGAAAATTTTCCGGCAAAAATTTTAGGGCTGCTTGAGCCTCAGCTAATCCGTTAATTGCTTTCGCATGATCAAGAATTGTTTCCGCTAGATCGTTTACTGCGTTGTCTGATCTCGTTTCGTCAAATCCTCCCATCGCACCTGCAATGCACGATGTTAGATGATCAATTGAACATCCAATCGCAAACTGCATTTCGAGCTTCGCGATTTCAATCTCTACTTCAGGACTGGGCGGCAAAGCACGAGCACTCAACCTAGATTGAAAATGCTCTCTTGCTTCAGCCAAATAATGCTTCATTGTCATGGAAGCTTGTCTCATGGAATTATCAGCAGTAATCCTACCGGACATAACATCAACCCTTCTCGTTAAACCTATTGAGTACCCACAGCAAACGCTGCTGAAGGCTAAAAACCAGAATCATCAACTAGTAAAGCTTGTTCAATTGGGCGGCCCTCGATTTCGTCAAACGCAAACCGAGCACCGATATAGCCGTGATCGCCCTTACGACGCTTACGCTCTGCAGATGGAAACTTCTTCTTGAACTCTTTAAAGAACTTCCTGGAGCCAACCGGCGTTATTCCAAACTTAGAGCACCAATGCTCGTATAGTGAATAGATTTCACTGGATCTCGTAAAACGAACTCCATCGTCCGGGACCATGTAATCATCCATAAACAGTACTTCTGGATTGCTCTCGCTGCGATACTCAGCAGTTGCCATGTTGCAGATCTTAGATTCATTGAACTTGTATCCGTTGCGGTGAAGCCGATGAAGCCCGGCCAGCGCCCACATAAAGATCCCTTCGATTTCACCGGACCTCATCCAATAACCATCTTCCGTTAATTCAAGCTTTCTTTCACTCGCCGGAATCTCGTAATTGAACGGAACGAGCAACAACCTTCGCCATGCCCCATTGGATCGATCCTTGATTCGCGGTCGGTTGTTCCATGCGATAGTTAGCTTTGCTGTTGGAATTGCCTGAAGACCTTCCTTTCCTTTTCGGTCAAAGAACATCGAATCGCCACCAGTAAATTGCTTTAGAAGCCCTTCATTTACCGAGTCCAGTTCCCCAACGTCGCCAACAAAATTGGCCATTTTCCCTAGGGTTTCAGTAAGCGCAAATCGCTGCGAAAAAATCTCTAGTGGCACGCTGCTATAGTTTGCTTCACCAATTATCGACTGTAGGCCTTTTATGTAGACAGACTTTCCGTTCCCACCTTCTCCTTCAATTGCCAAGAACTTTTGAGCTTTGTTGTGACTGACGAGCTGGTAGCCTGCCCACTCTTGCAAAATACTGATTCGCTCAGAATCACCTTGCATCAGAGTTTGGATTGCACTCTCCCATTCGGGCGCTAACGCATTTGGAATGAAGTTGTAGTCCAAATAAACCGTTGAGAACCAATCCGGCGAATGAGGTTCAAGAACTTCCTTGGCCATAGACAAAAGATCATCAACCGTTTCAGGTTGCGGTAGCTCAAGAAAGCGATCCAAATTCAGCAATCCATTTTTGAGCGAAATTAGGTTTCGCTTTCTTCGGTCAGGAATCCATGATTGCATCTCAACGGAAGCACTGATGTTTTGCAAACTGGACATTGTAGAAATGACATTTGAAACCAATGTCTGACTAATCTTCCGGACTTCCGGTTGAGGCTTTTCATCCTGCTTAGGATCGCTCATCCATCGACGTGTTTCTTCGTTGCATCGACGCTCGAACTCGGCTCGAATCGAATTCCGAACCTTCGTTAAGACATCGTCGGTATCCTTCTTCTTGTATCGGCCGTTATGCCAACTAAACCAAGTCTGTCGCCAATAACGCAGTTGCTTGCCGGTTTCCGCTTGATAGTTCGTTAAATTGATTCTGGCCAGGCGATAGGGATCATCGACCGATTCCTTCAGGTCGATCGACTCAGACTCAACTATATCGTTCGATTGCGTAATAACTTCAGATTCTTCCATCGATTCAGAATCTGCTTCATTGTCGACGGTAGTAATATCCTGACGCTCAATGACTGGCTGAAATTGGCAGTACTTCAATAGCAAGCAGTAAGCGATCCCTCGATAGACGTCGCGATCATCAATTGTGAACCCACCAGTGGCCATGATCTGTTCACACAGCCAGGCCAGAAAATCTTCTAGGTCAGCCCCCTTGGTTTCAGCGATTTCGCCCGGTAAGACGATGTTCCGCACTTCTTGAGCAGTTGAAGCTAGTGCAGTTGCCCAACCGGGCCGAGTCTTGCCACCATGGGTTGGAACCTCGAGAGCACCCTGCTGACCAGGTTGATCCAAGTCATGCACCACAAAGACAACTTGGTCTCGATGTCGATCGAGCAACCATTGCCGAGGCTTCCCCCGAGAGTCATTACCAATCGGGGATTCACCGCAACCATGCTTGTTAGTCCAGCAACTATGATCGAAGCTTACAAATTTTCCCAAGGCTGCCTGGCATGACTTAAGAGCAAAGAGATCCGTAGCTCCCTCGGTCTTAAAGACAATCTGCATTCCAAGCAGCTCGCGAACATCTTCGATCGCCTCTTGCAGATTCGCAGTGATTTCAAATGGTAGTGTAAACACCACGGACTCCGTTCTCTAGAAAAGTTCAAGTTGCTCTTCGAAGTTTCGCTGTGTTTGTTTTTGGCCGTTGGTTTTTCGCTTTCTTTCGTGAGGAAAATAGACCTCTGGCCGTTTGATACTAAGATCGATGTACTGTGGATTCAGCTCGATACCGATGTAGCTCAGTCCAAGCCGCTGGCAGACCTTCCAAGTTGTACCAGCACCATGAAAGGGATCCAAAACAGTGCAGCGAGCTGGTTCGGAGTGCTCGCAGCTACAAGCGGGATTCCAACCTATGGTGACGGTTTCAGTAATGTGCCGTTGTGGATCGCGATTGGGAGACTTTTCGCCACGCTGTTGTGAAAGATCGAAGTTGCTAGACTTCCAATGCTTGGCTGAAGTCCCTGGCCGCGTTGGTACTCGTCTCTTTTCGACAATTCGCTCCCATGGCTTATTGCACTTTAGACAGCAGCCTTTTTCGCTAACGCCGGCGGATAAACAACGGCGAACTAGCTCAGGAGGATAAGCGGCGAAGTGAGCCGATTTCAATGGGAACGATGCAAGCGACCAGACAGAACGCATATTGCGTTTTTCGACGATATCAATGACAGAACCTGAAAACGAGCTATTTTGCTTAACGCCTTTGGCGATGCTGTTTCCGCTGGTATACCCAGCATTCTTTGCTTTAATGTTGACTCCCCGCCCTCGGCTGTGAGCGTTGCCGGTGCAGTCCTCTTGGCTTCCTACTGAGTCGTAATAGTATTTGGGTGATTTGGCAAGCAGGAAAACTTGTTCATGCGATTTTGTTGGTCGATCCTTGACGCTCTCAGGCATCGGAGAAAGTTTTCTCCAAACAATTTCAGATCGTAGATACCAACCATCGGCGCGTAGGGCGAAGACAAGCATCCAAGGGATTCCAATCAAATCCTTTGGCTTGTAGCCCTGCAAAGATCGATCGTTAGGACGGCAAACGTTTTTTACACGGCCTCCAGGATTCTTAGGGTCGATGCCTTGTGATGCACCGCGACTAACCGCGTAAGTATCGCCAATATTCAGCCACAATGTCCCATCGTCGCGAAGGACTCGCCGCACTTCCCTAAACACATTTACCATGTTGGAAATGTATTCGTCTGGCGTTGGTTCGAGTCCTAATTGGAAGTCTTCCTTAGTTGCTCCGCATTTTTCGCATTTCTCGCGTTTTCCAGCAGCTACTAATTGCGAACCATTTGTTGCGTACGAGTCGCCAAAAGACCTCGCGTTTTTACGTCTTGTTTCACTAAGCCTCGCTGGCTTGTGATCGCAACTATCACTACCGCCTGTCCATGCCGCGGTCTGATAGTCTCTTAAAGCCCAATAAGGTGGAGAAGTGACAACACATTGCACTGAGTTACTTGGCAACTTTTTTAAGACACTCAAGCAGTCACCCAAGTAGATCTTTGATCTATCATCCTCAAAGTATGGAGTCATGCAGTTGCCTCCGCCACAACATTAGCCGCGACGATCGCGGCCGCTACTTGAGGTACTACGCTATTGCCAATTCTCGCCACTTGGCTCGTTTTGGTTCCGGTCAGCAAGTACGAATCCGGAAAACCTTGAGCCCTCGCAAGTTCTCGAGGTGTCAACATTCGCATTCCAATATCAACAATCACATACGGTTCGCCGTTGACCTGTACCGTCACAAGACCAAAGCGATCTTTGCCGGTTGCGGTTGGCGCTGGATCAAGTAGATTTGCACCGATTGAAGTTCCGAAGTACTTCACCATGAAGCTATAGACCAACGCGGCATGATTACCTGTGGTTACAGTTCGCATTGGGTCATCACAGCCGCTCCACTGCTTTTTGCCGTGATTCAAGTGGACTAGATTCGCTGCGACTAACTGATTCTGAGTTCCTCGCATAGTCGTCGTGGGCAACGGCTGGTCAGCATCAACACCGACCATTCCGCCATAGTGCTTAGCGATGAAAGCAGCTACTTTGTCGGTCAGTACGCCGCCATGTCTCTTTGCTACAAACTCAGCAGCAATGGCTTCGTTTTCGATAGCTTCCAATGAAGCTGAAAAAATTGCCGATTTCACACCACCAGCGACTACCGTTCCAAGTGGGGATTCGATATCCATAGCCCTTGGCGATTGCCCTTCACGTTCACCATAGCCCGTTTGTACCAGCGTTGCAGCTAGAACTGATGTCTTCCCGCCTCCACTCGCGGTGGTTGTCGGCAATGGCTGCTCTATGTCAGCTCCATTCGACTTCCCAAACTGTCGAAGCAAGGTAGCTGATACCACGGCATGATTATTCGAGCCTGCCACTGTTCCAAGTGGTTTTGTTGCTTCCTTAGACCCACTGCCCCACCTTCCCTGATCGCCTTCACCATGTGCGATTTGTGCAACGATTGGGGCTAGTACCGCGGATGCCAATCCAATCTCACCACGGTGGGCAGTCGTCACTGTTGGAAGTGGTTCACATGGATCAACCGGTCGACGTTCTCCGTCATGTGTAATTGAGACCAATGTCGGAGAGACCAATGCAAAACGCGGTTGTGTGTCGAGTGTCGAAAATGGCGAATCGGGTTTTTGACATCGATCATCTACAGTTGTCTTAGCGCCGTTGTAGCGGCTTACAATTGGAGATACGACAGCGAACTCACTCGATTGGCTTATCGTTCTGGTTGGCTCATCTGTTGACCAAACATAAGACCCACGCCCAGTGGTACCAGTGTGAGACGTCTGAACTATGAACGGCTCTTTTGAATCGAGCACGTACCGTTTGATTCCAAGAGCAATTCGCTTCAGAGTTTTTTCCGCTAGAGGCTTCTTGCGATCAAATATTGAGGGACATTCAATACTCCAATCGATGCAATCTGCCGCTGTTCGATAAGGCTCTAAGCGACCGAATAAAGGCATGTCGTCGAGTTTTGAAGGGCTCGCGTGTGTTGGCTCCGGCCAAACTATCGGTTCTCCATCGCGCCGAGCCACCAGGAAAAGTCGCTTTCTGTGCGTGGGAGCTCCAAAGTCGGCAGCATCAAGATTTTTCCATTCCACTTTGTATCCGAGCGCGCGTAAACGACCAACAAATCGCTTGAAAGTTAAGCCTTTACGGTCAGGGCAGGGCACTAATTCTTCAGTCTTCGTTAATCGCTTGGACTCACAATGCGGACACTTGTGGTTCACTCGCATCAAAATGGCTTGGCCGGCGGTTCCTTTCCATCCACAGGCTCGACAAACTAACCTCGGAACAAGCGGGCCCCAATCGGCGAACTCCCTAACGTTTTCAAGGCAAATGATTCTCGGCCGAACTTGGGAAGCCCACTTTACTGCGATCCATGCAAGCGACCTAATTTTCTTTTCGACTGGCTTGCCGCCTTTAGCTCGGCTAAAGTGCTTGCAATCAGGCGACAGCCACAGCAAACCGACCTTTCGATTGCCTACTAGCTTCTTCAGATCAGCTTTCCAAACATCCTCGAGTACATGCTCTGTTGAAGGATTATTCGCGGCATGCATAGCAATGGCTGATGGATCATGATTAATGGCAATATCGGGAGAACGCCCGAGTGCCAAATGGATGCCAAGTGATGCACCGCCACCGCCCGCGAAACTGTCAACTATCAATTCATCTTGAGAAATCATTCTGCAACTCCTAAACCAATTCCAACCGCCTTTACCTTCAACTGTTCGTAGCTACCGTCAGGCAGTTTCTTGCCAGGCAAAAAGCGATCCCGTAAGTTGAATAGGAAATATCCAACCACTGATTCGTTATCCTTGCATGGCACCGCGAGAACAGTGAACACTCGCTTACCTGGTTGGTACTTCGCGCAGAACGCGCCGCATGACTTGATTGCATCAGGATCAGTCAGCCCATTTGAATTACGTCGATAGCACCACATGGCCACCGCCGCTTGATCCCATTTGATTGCAGTCAGTTGAGAATGGATCTTCTCGAGATCTTTGATTGCTTGCTCGATTCGATTGACAGGCTCTGCAGGTCGAGCCGATGGTGTGGACGGTCGAAATAAGTGTGACCGTCCGTTCTTAAGACCCAGAAAATCTCCGATTCGTTGGATTGAATCTCGCGATCCAATTCCCAACATCCAACCAACCGCATCGATTCCATCACCAAGGCCTCGAGCGCAGTGAGAACAAAATACTGATCCGTTGTTTTGTAGATTTGTGAAGCGAAATCTTGTGTTTCCGCCACATCTTGGGCATGGTACTTCTCGACCACTTAAGAAGTCGTCAGGTATCCCTGCGACATTGACCAGAATCTCTGGCCAGCGACCAATAGCGGCCGCTTTGACATCCTGTAGATTCATAAAAAATCCCTGTGCTCGCAATCGTGCAAGCGATAGAGGCCGTTACATCGTGAAACGTAAACGGCAATGGGATGCGGATGTCCAAACGCCAATTCAGACTGGTGGAGGATTCTATCGCCGATCTAGACAGTTATGCAATAGTGCATCGGAGTTTTTCATAACTATTGCGTTCTCTTTTTTTGAATGGCTAAGGACCAAAGGTGTCCGCCGCAAAACCAGAATGACTGCATTAGTCTTCCCAAGTTAACATCTAGCGGAGTAATCGCCCATGAAAGCTCAAATTTCTGAGAAAAACACACCTGTGATCGAACTGGAGTACAAAGACGAACAAGGCCAATCACACTTCAAAGATGTCCCAGGATGGACCAATGCAAGGATATTGGCCAGGATTATTGCCAAGAAAACTGGACGTCGAGTTTCCCTTAAGCCAGCCCCTAAACGACCCTGGCTAATTTACTCGATTGCCATCGATGGATCTAACTCAATCATCGAAAGCCGCCATCAGTTCACGCGAGCTGAAGCTGCTGAATTCTGGAAGCAGTGGAAGCCAAACAAAGAAGGTTCGGTCTGCATTCCTTGGCCTGTATGGGCAATTCCAATAGCAGTTGCGTTTGCCAACGCCATTGAAAAATAGGCGGGCTAGCTTTTTCGTTTCTTAGTTGTCCTGCTGCTCCGAAGCTCTTTCGCTGCCGATGCCACTCGGCGCTGAGCTCGATCAGAGATCGACACCTTCTGGCCCAATCTTGTTTGGGAAATCGATTGATACAGGCTGGAGTGCAATCGCCTAAGCGATGCTTCAACTCTCAAAAGCCCAGATTTGTAAAGCACATTCAGTCCATCGATGTGTTTTTCCTTTGCTAAGCGTTCGGCATCTTCTAAGAGCTTCGTTGTTTCCTGAAGCTGAACCTTGATTGCTTGGATTTCTTGGATTGTCAGAAGTTCGACAACTTGTGGTGTTCTAGCCATATATGGCAACCCCTTTTCGTGCGTTGAGTTACTTCCAACCCTACTTTCAGCTAGCACTTAAAAAAATACTTGCCACCCGAAAACCAACGAAAACCCATAAAAAAACGACACTTTGAACGACAAAATACAAAACACTGACAAAATTGCGTGTTATCGTGATTGACGTTATTAATAACTGTCGTTACAGTTATTGAACGGCAATGGGATGCCGGACCAAACGCCAAACAGGTCACTAAGTACCAAAATCATTGCATGGAGCACAAGAAATGTTGGTTCTAAGCCGCAAGAAGGGCGAGCAAATCGACCTCGTTGATGAACAGGGAGTTGTGCAGGCATCGATAACGATTCGTCACATCAGTGGCAAGCGAACATCGATCGGAATTCAAGCGATTCCACAACTGAGAATTATCCGTAGCAAACAACAGCCTACCACAAAACAAGCAGGCTAAAACCCATCATGGCAGAAATCGCATTTGATATCGAGACAGGCCCGCTACCTTTGGAAGTTATCCAAGCCATGCCTGCCTTTGCATTCAATTCAGCTTCGGTTCCACATCCGGGCGAATTTGATCCAGCCAAGGTCAGAGTGGGTAACCTGAAGGATCAATCCAAAATCGAAGAAAAAATTGAAGGGGCTCGCGTTTCGCACCAGTCAGCGGTTGAGAATTATGCCCAGACTCTTCAAGCCGCCGCAGATAATCACTGGCGATCGATTATTGATGCCGCTGCACTATCAGCTCTAACAGGCGAAGTACTTGCAATCGGATACCTCGGCGCGAAAGAGATTATTGACCACCAAGGTAAGTTCAGCGAAAAGCAGATCCTTACTAGATTCTGGTCGCAGTTTCTGACTTGCCGAAATTCAGGCCGATCATTGGTCGGCTGGAATATTGAGAGCTTTGACTTACCTTTCATTTGCCAGCGATCAGCATTGCTCGGTGTAACGGTACCCGACAAGGTATTCACCGAAACTGGCTACGTATCGTTCCAATTCATTGACTTGATGAAACGATGGATGCGACCAAATCGCCAAGCTGGAGTCAAGCTAGACACAGTGGCCCGCGCGATGGGATTTGACGGCAAGCCTGAAGGCATCACAGGAAAGTTCTTCTACGAACTCTTCCAAACAGATCGCGAATCTGCGCTGAGCTATCTTTCAAACGATCTACGCATGGTTGTTCAAGTTGGATCCCGACTCGGAGTGAGTTTCAACGATGAGTGACGACCAAACGAAGATTTGCAATCCCTATGCAGCTCTAGTTGCACTGCGAAAAGGACTCAAGTTCCAGGAAATCCATTTGCGACTTTCGGTGTCTGATCCAGTTAATCCGGTCAATTGGGCAGCGGCGATCGGTGGCGCAATGGCCATGCTCAACAAGTCAAGCAGTCTTTTTCACGAGATTCAGTTGCTTGATGCCTTTATTGAAAACTTAGCTTTGACAGCTCGTCTCCCTGTGGAGGATGAAAACCGTTCACAGCCAGGCTAGCACCCTACGTAAGTTGATCACTGATTGTATTTCAAACCCGAGGAAACGAAATGAACGCGACTCCCACCACAACTTCTGCGCTGTACTTCACAGCAATTCAGAACTTTGATCAAATCCGGCTTCTAGGCAAGTCAATTGCCATGAGCGGAATGTTTGGATGCCAAGACGAACACCAAGGCATTGTGATTGCTATGGACTGTTTTGTCCGAGGCGTCCCATTGCTCGAGTATCAATCTCGAATGCACATGATTATGGGCAAGCCGAGTATGAAATACGACGCGATGCTTGCCGACTTTGATGCGCTGCCTGATTGTCGGCACTCGATAATTTCGAAGACTCCTGAGCTCGCCAGCGTAGCTTTCTACCAGGGCGACAAAGAGACAGTCTTTTCGTTGAGTTGGGAGGACTTCCAAAAGGAACCCACTCCATACGCTGGAAAAGAGGAGGCGATTGTTGCCGCACTTAGCCGAGGCGAAAAGCCGAAGCTGAAGGACAAATACGCAACTCCACGCTCTCGAGCTACGATGCTGTTTGCTAGAGTCGTTTCAGATGCAGTACGCTCGATCGCTCCCCAAGTCTCCGCCGGCCGTTATACGCCAGAAGAGATTGAAGATATGGTCGACGGCACAGTCGTATCCACTTCAGCGAGTACTTCGAACGCTCGAATTGCCGCCGCGAAGCCTGAGCAGTCCAGTAAGGATTCCGCTTCTGCTTCAACTGGTACCAGTGCCTCCACGGCCACAACATCCAGCACGACAGCACTTAGCGAAACCACAACCAAATTGATTGCTGAGTCCAATGATTCGCCAAGCAGAATCAATACCAGCACCACACCAATTTCATCAGATCAAGACGCAAAGATTCGCGAATTGATCAAGTCGGCTCGAGATCCCCAGCTACTCAAGCGAGTCAAGGAGATTCTCGAGGCCAAGAAGCTCAGTGGCATTGCGGATCTAACCTTTGCCTCCGCCGAAGCGCTGATTAAAGCTCTCGAAGAGAAGCAAATCGAGAAGTGGGCGTCTGACCAGGTACAAGGGTTCAAGCCGGCAAACCCTCAGTAAGCCAAGACAGCAATCTACGGGACATTCCCGTCTTGGCAGGCCTACTAGCAAAGTTCAGTCCCAATCAAATCAATGAAGCCAGTCTGGATGCTCTCGGGTATCCAGCGGCAATGATCACCAGTTATCCAGAAGTTTCAACAGTTCATCAATACTTGGAGAATCAATAACCATGTCATCTTTCACACTTGATGCTGCAGAAGAGTTAACCGCGTCCAGCAAACTCGATGTCTCAGGCAAGTTTCACTGCATAGTAAAGAATGTAGAAGTAAACCCTGTTTTGGGCGACACAATGATTCGCGGATTCCGCGCCGAAATTGAAGTGATTTCCCCTAAGGAGCACGCAGAGAAAACCTGTAATCTGCTTTTCGCAAATGGCGACCTCAGCCACAAAGACAAAGGCGAGTTTGCCAAGACAAAGCAGACGGCATTTTGCATCGCGACGAATCTGATCGACTTCACTGCACTAGGAAAGAGCACTGAAATCGATCTGGACAACGCCGTTAATCAACATGTGTTGATTGAAATCGAGCAGAAGCCAGACCGCAAAGATCCAACCAAGATCTATCCCGAACTCCGATACTCCAACATCTTCCACGTCGATGACCCTCGCGCGAAGACTTATCCCCGCGACGAGAACGCCATCAAGTTGACTGGAGCGACTCGACGCCCCGCAGAGTACTTCGATGCAGTTGCGAAGAAGAAACCCGCTAGTGGTGGTAACAAGTCTGAGCAGGTCACAGATGATGACCTAGCTGGATTGTAGAACACTTACCCACCGCGTGTCGATTAATCCAACCCGAGTGCGGTTGTAGTTAAGTCGTGGACGGCATGCGGTGGTTTTGAGGGCCGAGCGAGTCGCCGGGCGCGTGACCGGGATAACGACGGGAGCTTTGGGGTTCAAATCCCTACGGTCCACTTTGCCCGGAAAGATAACAATTTTTCCTTTCCACATCCTTTAGGATGTGGCCTCATTGAAGCCAGCGCGAACGTTGATATCGCACGGGCAAAATTCCTCGGGGCCAGTCTGGTTACTGATCGGCCGCTAAACGATCGGGCCAGGCTGGCTTTTGCAGGGTTGTCGAACTCGGAGGATTAAACGTGATTGAGCAAATCGAATGGATCAAAACGGAAGAAGAGTCTCCCGATTCTGACATCATTGTTTTGATGCTTAAACCGGAAAGTGACAACGAGCCCGTTTGGCCCGGTTATCTGGACGACACTCAGTGGCGGTTTGCAGACGGATCGCTGACTTCTCCGCCAATAGCTTGGGCTGAAATGCCGAGCGGTAATCCAGATCCAAAACTTGAGCGACTTAAGAAAATCGCTGAATTAGCCAAACTTTTGTTGGATGAAATTGAACTCGACGAGTTTGGATTTACTGCATCATCGATCATCCGTGGACTTCGTGAATTGATATGAGCAAGAACTTAGAGATCTTCGCAACATTTCGACAAGAGCGCATGGCGTTTCAAAACGAAACGTCTAGATGCGTTATTGCTCGAGCTCAGCTTTCACCGAAATCGCTTGAAGTTGCCAATTCGATCGGTATTACAGACGCATTCATTACGATCAAGGGCGATGCCGACGAAGGCGAATTGGTTGCTGGAGTCTGCTATCGATTCATGGGTTTATGGAAGGATTACACAAATCGCAATCACGGAACTACGGAAAAGCAGTTCTGCTTCAACAGTTTCGTTGAGCACATCGGCCACGATCGCCAATCACTAATCAACTACCTAGCGCATGCTGGTAAAGGCAATGGAATCGGGCATGGCAAAGCCGCTAAACTGGTCGACCAAGTCGGTATTGAGAACGTTCTTGACTTCTGTCGTGTACCTGCCAATCTGATTGAAGCCGCCAAGATCGATGCGGCCAGCGCAGAACGCTTCGCAGAAATTCTAAAAGAGCAACAGCGTACCGAAAACGCATTGCTTGAAATTGATTCTCTTCTCACTGGCAAGGGGTTCCCAAAGTCGCTGCCACGCAAGTTGATCAAAGACTTTGGTACATCGGCGGCAGAAGAGATTAATCGCGATCCATTCGTCTTAATGAACTACCACGGAGTTGGATTCAAGAAGGCCGATAACCTTTGGTTGCTGCTTGGTAAGCCCGCCAACGATGTCCACCGGGTTGCGATGTGCCTTTGGTACAGCATGTTCAGCGATACATCTGGTAGCACTTGGTTCTATGGTCCTGATTTAGTTCGAAAACTTCAACAGCAAATCGGCGGACAAGTTGACTATCGAGCGGCCATTACCTACGGAAAACAATTAGCGATCGAGGGCAAGCATTTTGGCGCAATTGCCAGCGAGCGAACCGACGAACAGGGATTTCGCGAGGAAAATGGCAAGTGCCTATGGTTATCCGAGCACGTCAACTACCTACGTGAAAATCTTATTGTTCAGGCCATCGCTGAAGCTCAATTCGAGAGCAAGCGACATGTATTGACCACCGAATCAAATTTCATCGAGATTGATGAGCATGCCGATTCGATTTGGCCTGAGATCGATGACATCCCACTAATTTCTGACCACCAGAGGGAAGAGCTTCGAAACGCCATTGGCAGCCCGACAAAGGTTGCACTTCTAACTGGTTCACCCGGTAGCGGTAAGACTTTTGTTGTGGCTCAACTGCTCAAGGCAATAATTGCCCAAGGTAAGGTCAGTCTATTTGATATTGTTGTCGGCGCTCCAACGGGAAAGGCGGCCGTTCGGTTGACTGAGACTTTCCAAGCGTACGGTCTGCCGATCGTAGCTCGCACCTGGCATTCGATTTTGTTTGGAATGACGGGAGATTGCAAGCTGCATGGAAAATTGTTGGTCTGCGACGAGACATCAATGGACGATCTCGAATTGCTCGCCCGAATCTTTTGCGCAAGGCCAGTTGGCTGCCACGTTCTACTGGTTGGCGACCCTTACCAGTTACCACCAGTGGGAAGCGGCGCTCCATTCCGCGACTTGATTCGATCGCAAACAGTCCCTGGTGGTCACTTGACGAAGATCGAACGCAATGCCGGCGAGATAGTCGAGATCTGCGCCAGGATTCGCGACGGTAAAGAGTGGCTAGACTTGTTGAATGTCGGCAATGTCATTTCACATTATGCAACTTCACCAGAACAACAAATTGAGATCCTTGAAAACGAGCTTCGCGGCCGCGATAAGTGGGAGACTCAAGTCGTTTGCCCCGTTAATGACAAGAGCAAGGTTTCTCGCAAGGAACTCAACACACTTTTGCAGAAGCTCCAAAATGCCGACGGCGAGCCGGTCAAAGGAACACGATTCCGTCTCGGCGACAAAGTCGTCTGCACGAAGAACGGCTGGTATCAACCAAGTGGAATGATCGAAGGAGTTGACGAAGCAGATATCAATGATCGAAACGAGATCCGCGTAGCCAATGGAGAAATTGCCGAAGTAGTCAACCTACACCCCAAGGGCTTCATTGCACGACTGGAGGCTCCTAGACGATTCGTAGTAGTCCCCGTTGGCCGCAACGCCAACAACGATAAGGACACTACGGGTACGGATACCGGCATGGAAGCCGCCAAGGATGGCGAACAATTGGAAAAGCCTGAATCTGAAAGTGATTCTAAAGCTGACAAGTCAACTGGTTGCAATTGGGATCTAGGCTACGCGCTCAGCGTCCACAAGTCGCAGGGAAGTGAGTTTCCATACGTCTACGCGATCATCGATGAGTATTCCGGTGCTCGATCGATCTGCGATGCCAGCTTCTGGCTTACCACCATCAGTCGAGCCAAGACCGAGTGTCATTTGATTGGCAAGCCAGAGACTGCTCAGCGTCATTGCAGTCGCTGGCAGATCAATGATCGCCGAACTTTCTTGCGAGAGCGATTGATTGAGGAACTTGTTTCGAAGGAACTGGAGGCAATATGACTTTTACCTATCAATTCAGAAAACTAGAAGTCACACCAAAGGCGCGTGCTCGCCAGAAATCTAGATTTAAGTCTTCGTTTAGCGAAACCGTCGATGCCCTCGAGCGGGAGCTTAAGTTTCTTCGTGCCCAGAACGTCGTAATTCAAGCCGACATTGAGCAACGAGATATTCGCATCGATGGAATGCTACGAGCCGACGCGAGGCCTAAGTCTCCCGCAGTAGCGATCTCGTTTGATTCAAAGCATGGTCCACTGATGTATCCATGTGATCAATTCGACCATTGGCAGGACAACATCCGAGCTATCGCATTGTCACTTGAAGCACTGCGAACTGTTGATCGATATGGTGTTACGAAGAAAGCAGAGCAGTATCAGGGCTGGGCAAAGCTACCATTGCCAGAAGCAGATGATTATCAGCTAAGTGGAGTTGAAGATGCTCAGAAGCTAATTCTGGACGTGATTCGCATTACTCGTCCAGATGCTGCAGTTCAATTTTCAGAACCATACCTTAGCAACGCGATTCGCGAGGCAAAACGTAATGCGCACCCAGATGCTTCCACTGGCAGCGCTGCGATGTTTAAACAGGTGACACAAGCTGAAACAATCTTGCGAGCGCAACAAGATGCTTAAAGTAACAGACCAAGAAATCCGCGATCGACTTGTTGAACTCGACAACTCGGATAAGACAGTCGATTCATGGACCGCAACATTCATCGACAGCATCGTATTTCGCTTCAAGGGACCGCTCAGCGAGAAACAACGAAGTAAGGCATTAGAAATCCTTGAAAGGTTTGGATTCTAAATGTTCAATCAACTAGCTTCAAAACTCGGTGTCTACAAAGTTCGCGACTGGCAGAATATTACGCCGACTGCCGTTCTCTCTCAGCCTGGTACCGGCCAAAAGACACTAGACAACATCCGTTCATGGCTCGCCAAACAAGGTCTAACGTTGAAGGATGATCGCACGCCAGAGTTCTGGCTGGCTCAATCTCCATCCAAGCTGGTCTGCCCATTCACGATTGCGGTCGATTCGAAAGAACAGGTCCCATTCACTTTTTCAGATATCCACGCAGGCGCGAGCCAAGGCTACAAGAACATTGTCGTTGAAACTGTCGTGAAAAACTTGGGACCAACTCACGGCGACTACTCCATGGTTGGCTTCGAAGGCCAAATCCACATCGAACGCAAGTCGATGGATGACGCTCATGGAACGCTGCTAGGTTGGGGTGAGCGCCGAGAGCGATTCGAACAAACACTAGCTTTTCTTTCGTCGATCGAGTTTGGAGCTGTTGTAGTGGAGTGTACGCTTGGGGCTTTACTGGCCAACGCTCCCGAACACGGTCGCAAGACGAAGACTGAAAACAAACGATCACTCAATCAAACAATTCTTGCTTGGATGCGCAGATATTCAGCCCACTGGTTGTTCTGCGATACCAGAGGCCTTGCCGAAACCGAAACGTTTCGATTGTTCGAAGGATTCTACGCGTCCAAGATCAAACGTAATAAGTCAGCCGAGCGATCGACGAAGAACCAATCTCAGGAACTCACTTTAATCTAAGGATTTTTCACATGTCTTCCTTCACACTAGATGCACCAGGCCAATCTACTGAAGCTCCAGTTGTAGTTGAATCAGCTCAAACCAACCAAGCTGAATTAACTGAGAGCAATGAGACTAGCACAACTACGGCCGCAACAAATGAGACCACCAGTGAGGAAACTGCGTCACCCGAGGGCAACAGCAACATCATCGAAACGGACAAGGAACACGAACTACTCGATTCGCTCTTCGAATCCTACATGCGATACCTGAAGGCCTCTCGAGAGCAAGCGAAGGCCACAAAAGCATTCCGCGAAGCAGAGGATGCCCTCAAGTTAGCTAAAGACGAAACGCTTGGCGCAAAAGAGATGTTTGACGAAATTCTCGCGTCTCTACCTCAAGAGCTAGTACGACTCCGAGCGCCGGATCTTAGTGACATGGTGGAAGCGGTTGTCGTTGAACAAGTCGCTTCTGCACCAGCGATGGAGCCAGCTATCGAGCCATCGTCGACCGACATCACTGATTCACAATATCAAGCCTGGCTCGAGATTCCAACCGCCAAGGTGATTGAAGGCATTCCGCGACTAGGTGAGACCAAGGCCGAAAAGCTTATTGAACAGTTCCCCACAATCCGCGAACTTGAAGCCGCTCGAGCTGAAGCCCAACAATCCCACCAACATTTCAGCGTTAAACTTCCAACCGGATGCGGCAAATCGATCGCGGATGCAATTGTAGACAAAATGCAGTCGATGCTCAAGCTTTCAACGCCCTCAGTGCAATCAACTCCAAGTTCTAGCGACACTGAAAATCAACTCAACGAAGCTTCGGACTTGGCAGACGCAATCATTGATGGGACCAACTCAGACTCTGAAGTCGATGAACTTGAGTACGAGGACTACGATCCAGAAACCAGCCGCAACGCGTTAGCGTCCGGTTCCAACGTTGAACTCGATAAAGAATCCGAGCAACAAACAGCTCTCGATGTACTTGAACAAATTTACGAAGAACTGATTGGCAGCGAAGATGAGATACTTGCAAACTGGGGGCTCACTGACAACACCACCAAGAAAAATGAAGACTGGAAACAGGGCTTCACCGCGCACAAAGATGGGTTCCAGTACACCGACTGCCCAGAGACTGAACCAGAGATCATTCGTCAATGGCTGCGAGGCTGGATCGCGTTTGACTACGCAATCTAGACAGCTTTCGTCAGCTACTTCAACAAGCTATTTCGCATAGTGATTCAATCATGACCAAAACAGAAGTTCCGATTGCTCAATACCTTACGCCGCAAGAAGTCGCGGACCAACTCAACGTAACTGCCCAGACCATCATTAACATGTGCAGACGCCGCGAGTTGGATCACGTTAGCTGGGGGTCAGAGAAACGTAAGAACTTCCGCATTCATCCAGATGCGATTGAAAAACTACGAACCGCATCCAAGCCAGAGGAATCGGAGGTCAAGACACCGGACCTACAGCAGATTAACGAAGAAGCCGATGAAATCCTGGACCGTTGGAGAACTCGCAAGTGAAGTCGTTAACCATTGGATTGGACTACGACGACACATTCACGGCTGACTTTGTTCTTTGGGCCGGATTCATTCGTCAAGCAATACTACTCGGACATCGAGTACTTATGGTCACAGCTCGACGAGAAACAGAAGAAAACGTTGACCAAATCAATTCCCACCTAGATCAGTACCAATGTCAAATTCCAATCTACTTCACGTCTCTTAGATCAAAGATTGACTATATGAAGGAACGCGGGATCAACGTGGACATTTGGATTGAGAACGATCCTGTCACCTTAGTTCGAGGACATTAGTGTGATCGCCAAAAATGACTGACTGCGTACCGCTATCCGCTGTTTTCGAACTGATGTACAAGGGGCGGTACTACAAGATCGAATTCAAATCAACGTCAGTCATAGTTTGGCGTGATAGATCAGTATGCCGACTGAAGAACCACAACGTGAAATCGTTCAAGTTGACAGTCAATACCTGCGTAATGCTCATCGAGCGACTAATTCGTCAAGAAGCAAAAATATCAGAATGCAACCTTAAAATTTATCGTGAGAAATAGCATGACCAAACCATCATACGAAGAGACGCTTGAGCCAGTTAACATCGGTAAGCCAGTTAATTGGTTTAGCGATAGTTTTTGGACTGACTTCAAAGAATATCCAATTAGCTGGTGGTGGCTTCGACGAATCGGCTTTCGATTTGCTCAAGCTGGAGTCGACAATCGCCCTCACATGATGATTTCGCTCAATCCCCGTCATGATTCTGGACTTGAAATTTCTCCATCAGCCAGCGACGGGCAGTCGTGGACTGTTTGGCTGCGATCTGACATCGCGCATAGCCGTTGTCGCTTTTGCTATGTTCGCGACGTCCAGAAAGTAAAGCAAATTGTTTTGTTGATCGAAGCGATGGGCGGGACCGTCACTGAAATCGACTTCGACGCAGACCAGTTCGCCGACTCGCTTGCGAGAGAATGGCGGGATTGCAAGCGACGCTACCACGAGTACGCCAACGATGCTCGCTGGGGACGCGTGCCAGGCGGACTTTAGAATGAGGTCGACGTTATGAGATCATCGAAAGACATAGCATTACCAGAGCCAAGTAATACCGATGACTTGATCATATCGATTCTTTTCCGTTGTCAATGCGGCCGAAAGATCCGCGCAACACTTGAGCAACGGCCGATTGTCGTCAAGTGCGATGTAGATATTGGAATAGGACCTACAGCCCTTCGTATGCACACCTACAGGCTGCCGGCTGCCCGTGACATTATCGGAAGCGGCTACGAAAAACACATAGTAGAAATCAAGCATGCGGGGCCAGGCATACTATGATCAGAGTCACCGTTGAGCTAGTCCCGAAAGGAATCGAAGAGCGTAAGCGTACTCTTGGCGTTCTAGAGATTGCCAATGATACAACGGGCAACCAAGAGATCGGAAACTACAACGCTGTTCTTCACGCCGAGTACACTGATCGCAACAGCCGCCACGGGAGAGTTGAAAACTTTCACAGGAGTACTCAATCCGTCTGGTCGCTCGTTGGAGCATTCCTGAAGCTCTTCGGCCACACGAAACACTCTCCGAAAGACATGAGTTTGCAAGTTGAACACGATGATAAGTGGATCTGCCCAACCTGCAAGCAAATCACCGAGTCAGCATATCAAGACTGCGACGACTGCGTAAACTTTCAGAACTCATTGGATCAGCTATGACACTTTACGAAATCCTTCAAGTTGAACGAACCGCAAGCAGCCAAGAGATCAAAGCCGCTTACTACAAGCTCGCGCAGAAGCAACATCCAGACCTTGGTGGTGATAGAGACGAATTTCAGAAACTTGAACAGGCCTACAAAGTACTTAGCGATCCTGAGCAACGAGCGATCTACGATGAAACCGGACAAGTTCCAGGATTGCAGAACGAACTCCAGGCTAGGATTGACGCTGAATTAGCATCGCTAGCAGTTCAAGCTTTTGCGGACAATTGCGGTTGCCCAATAAGCCGCATTTGCGAATCGATCGATAACGAAAGATCGGGGCTCAATTCAAGAATTGCCAAGGATCGATTTCGGCTAAAGCGAGTAACTGAGCAATTGGAGAAGTTCAAGCTGCTCAACGTCAACGTTGAAACAGAGGCCAAATCTCTAATTATCCAAGCGATCGAAGCTCATCTAATCCAGGTTCAACAGTCCATCGATGATGCAATTGAGGAAGTGGAGTTCTGCAACCATTTACTCGCATCACTGAACGGCCTAGTTCGCAGCGAGAAAATCAATCCGTTCAAGAATCCCATCTCTGCCAGAGAACTCGAGCGTCTTTTGACTTAAGCAATTAAAATGTATTTTGAAAAGTCATTGTTTCCTGATCTTCTGGAGCAAAGTGACCCAATGGGTCGCTTTGCAGATTACGAGCATCGAGGGCATGGTGTATGGTGCATCGACGATCTTCCATATCGAGCGCTTAGCGAGGATCTCAGCGAACAAACTTCGCTAGCAATCATCTACGACGACGAGCGATTTCACTTCGAACGAGATCGAACCGGCAAGCGATGGCTCGTAGAGATCAAGCATCATTTCTACGAGTACGTTACGGTTGAAACCGGCTGGGGGTCGAGTCGCAAAAAAGAGCGCAAGTTGAGATACTACGCGAGAATTCGAGAAAAGAAATTTTCGACTCGGGATGAAGCGATCGATTTTGCAGAGAAGATTGTAGCATTATTCAAGCGAGTCAGAGCGAAGCGAGGCGTCGATGAAAACTGAAGTGTGTTCTTTGTTTCGAATTCGATTTGACATCGACTCCGCAGGAAAAGCGTCAGATGAGTGGGGGTTTAACTGTGGCCCTGGAGCATTGTGCGCGGTGCTTGGCAAAACGCCAGATGAACTCCGACCGCATCTTCTCGACTTCGAATCGAAGCGATACGCAAGCCCGTCAATGATGGCCAATATTCTTCGCGGGATGGGAATTCAATTTCGTCGAGTGTGGGAGGCGAAAGCCGATTGCACCCGAGATAAGTTAGAAATGGGAGTTTTTCCACAGTTTGGCTTAGTCAGGATTCAATGGGATGGTCCGTGGTGTAATGCTGGCGTCTCCATTCCAGCGAGATACCGCAAGACGCATTGGATTGCCTATGCATCATCCGCATACACCGGCGAAGAAATGGCTTTCGACATCAATGCAATGTGCGTAGGTGGCTGGATTACTTTTCGCGAATGGACTCTGCAGCTCGCGCCATGGTTGATTCGTGAATGTGTTAAGTTTGGTAACGGCAAATGGTGGCCTACGCATTGCTGGGAAGTGATGGCTTAATTCATGCGAGGAAATCACATTATTTGGGGGCGAGTTCAGGAGTCGACACCAGATGCAACTACGGAAACGGAGCGAAACCGCATTGCAACTGTCAAACTGCGAGCGATGCGAGGGCGAAGTTATCATTGCAAAGAAGTATGGTTAAACGGTCAACGACTGGGTTTCGTTCGTATTCGAGTAGGTGGACAGTACTACAAGGTTAAAAGAAACAACGAGTGGTTATTGACTGGTCATGAATGGAGTGAAAGCGATCCACCGTGGGGACTGGCAATTTTGGCTTTACTAGAGGCAGTTGAAAATGAATCCTTGCGAAGCATTTAATCGAATCAATCAACGACTTGGGGCTAATCGAGTAAAGCTCAGGCCATTTGCTAATGAAATGATTCAATTTGAAATTTTAAATTTTGGATTATTTCTGATTGGGGACTACGGGGTCTACAAAGGCGACTTGATTTGCTTTGAATGGTCCGAATTAGATCATCAGTTGATACCAAATCCGCTATTTGGCTAACTGCAATCGCCAAAGGTCTAGTCCGCGATGACAACGGAAACATGGTAGCTGAAGAAGCAAATGACTTAGAGCTTGGCGAGCCCACTTCGAGTGATTTCGACGTATCAAAGGTTTCATGGCCGTGGGAATGCGAGTTTGGCGACTATGATTCTTATCCAATTGAGGATGAGCACGGAGATATTGTCGACTCTGGAGGCCTGATCGAAGACTGCAGTAAAAATTCTGAACCGTTCTGCCAATATTGCCCAAGGAAACAACAATATGACGCAACCTAACCAAGAAAAAATGGCATGCCATGGCGCGGAAACAGTCACCAAAAACGAATGCTGCACCGATTTTGAAGAGTGTCAGCATTGCGGTACTAGCGTGCGACATGATTTAGTTGACCATAGTTTTTGGGGGTTTCGCTATTCTTGCCCCAATCGACCTAAACCTAAGACCGATTCCGCTTCTGAGAAGCTTTCGCAGCCGTAACAACCATGTGGCTACTGAACTGATCAAGGTGACCGTAAACCTCGCCGACCATGCGGGTATCCTTATGGCCAAGTAGTTGAGCAGTCTCAGCTAAGCTCGCGCCAGCAACTAAGCTCTCTGTTGCGAAAGTATGTCTGTAGGCATACGCAATTACCGATTCTGGCAACTTGAGCTTTCGGCGGATTCTCCGAATCGCCAGTGCTACCGTATCCTTTTTCCAGGGCTCTCCTTTTGAATTAAGGAACAGTGGACCGGTTGGTCGTTTCGCGACGAGCGCCTTAGTTAATGTCTGAAGGCAGGGCGGAAGATAGACCACCAAGGGGCGATTGGTTTTTCCTCGAGTCTTGTGATCCTGAAAGATCCACATCGTAAAGTCAGCCGAGACATTGGCTGCAGTAACTTCTCGAATCTGCCGCGGCCGAGCCCCACTACAACGAGTCGCGATCAAATAGCACCTGAGCGCTGGTCCGGCTCCCTGAAGCAATTGAACATGGTGGTCTTGCTGGACGATATCACTTCGCGGCTTAGCCGTCGGCATCTTGATTCTGGCAATCGGATTTTTAACGATCTTGCCCTCATCCTTTGCCCATTTGAAAAGCGACTGTAACGCATGAATTGCATCAACCTGAGTTCGTGGCGACCACTGGTCTACTCTGACCTTTTTTTCTCGGACCCATTCCAAAACGATACTACAAGTCAAATCACTGACCTTTTTCGTCCCGTGCTTATCGCAGAACTGCAGCAAGTACTTAACTGTGAATGAGAACTTCTGTTCATCGCGCCGGTGATCAAACTCTTTCAGAAAAGCCGCCAGTAGAGTCTTGAGAGTTACCAACGGACCTTCAGTAAATCGCCCACTCTGCATCTGCCTCCAGATCTCAAATGCGGTTTCCTCATCTGGATCTAAACGGATCAACTTTCCAGCTTGATCCTTGATGTACCAACACTTATGAGACTGCTTGAAGAAAGGCTTACGCATTGTCTGCTCGAGGTTGCAATAGGCACGATGAGGGGCTGAAGATTAGGCACCTTCAGCCAAGTTCTAGTGCTTTCGAGCATCCCAACAACGGGGACAACCTTGGTCGCTTGGGGACAAAATGGAGACAAAAGCGACCGCTACAAATTAGCGTAAAAAAACCCGCCACAATCCATTGATTTTGACGGGTTAATGTGGGCGGTACAGAACTCGAATCTGTGACCTCAACGATGTCAACGTTGCGCTCTAACCAACTGAGCTAACCGCCCCGATTTTTTGAAGTCCCTTAGACTCTGACCAGCGATTGGCTGCCGCGCCGCCTGTTTCATCAACTTGGACTTCTCGCGGCAACGGGCAAAAGTTTCCTCATTTGCCTCGTAGTCGTCAAGGCTCACGTGGCCCATCACAATGTTTTTTTCAGGTGTGTTTGCCAGTTGTGCTTCGAAATTAGGAGAATTTCGGCTGTATGTTGGCAAACGCGACTGGTCCGTTTGGGTGCGTGATCGTGGTGAAGTTTGGTGTACCTCAGAATGGTTGGGGGTGGTGGGTCCGCTATGGTTGGTGCGGAACGGAACTCTGGCGAGTTCCCCTACGAAGCTGACTACGGTAATGCCGCGGCCATGCCGAGGACGGCGCCGGTTTGGGCTAGGCCGCCGCGAAGGCTAAGTGGAATTGGCTGCATCATGTACGGTGCACAGTTTCCTGGACGGTAGTAGCCCAATGCATACTGGCATTCGTTCATTGGATTGATGCCCATCTTATATGGCAGAATTGGAATGGTCAGGAAGAAATGTGCGGAGCTTAGCAATGGCTGAGCAATCGGTCCTGCGTCGTGACCGTATCGCTCCAATTGCACTTGCTCGAAGTACAACGGATTGTGGCACGCTCCACTTGCCTTCCACTGAACAGTACTGGCGATGAACTCACGACCGACCAACGGATCATATCCAGATCCACACCGGAAGGGCAAATTCCACAAGTCGGCAATGTAAGACATGTCCACATCGCTCAAGCTGTTTAGCGGTAGCAGTTGCTCGGTGCCGTCGACATCAATGACGACGTTGCCATAACGCAACTCTTTCATGCGACCACTCGCCAACTTCGAACCTTTGTAGTCCGTCCAGTCGCGTCGAATCGCTCGTTGCTGAAACTCCTCTTGCATCTTTTCAGCTTCCACAGCATCCACATCTTCGCGAATGCCATTGCTTAATCTTGGTGCAACATTCAGATTAAGGCTCGAGAGCGGTTGGCCACGCAAAAGATCTCGCTGAGTCTCGCAGTTGGGAGTTGAACTCTTTCGAGCTTGCTTCAGCAACTGGTCAAGGTCATCGGGATTTCGTCTAGGTACATCAGTTTGACTATCTCGCAAACGATTGTTGTCCGAGCGTCGCCCATCCGCTGGGCTATTATCTTCATTCAATGTGCGAGGGAACGAAGGCGGATCGGTTTGACCGGCCGGTGGCATGGGAGCTGCTTCAGGTTGATCGAGTAGATCGATCTGTGGTGCGTTGGCCGATGGCTTGTCTAATTGCGGTGGATTAAGCTGTGGTGCGTCCTGAAAACCAGGGTTTAACAGTTGGCCAGGTCCAGGATTCTGCGCATTGCCAAAGTTCGGAGGCAACTGCTGTGGAACTTGATTGAGTTGAGGTGCTTCATCTTGGCGACGAGTATTCACTGAACGCCACTGAGGAGAACTGGCGTCTTGATAGGCAGCTTGTCGAACTGGATTGTCCATTTCGAAAGAGCGGCCCGAAGAATTGCTGCGCAGAGCATTAGGCTGGTTGTTGTCAGCATAGCCACCGGACGAGCTAACTTGGCTCGACGCTGCAGTCGAGCTTCTGATGGTCGGGCTCGACGCGAATTCGATGTTGGCGCTGTTCGATGCTGCGCGATAGTTGGCTTGAGGTGCAGCGGCCACTTGGTCGCGATTGTCGAGCGGTTGAGCCCCGCGTGGAGCCGTCGATCGCCATCGCAAGACCATGCCAGAGCCCAACTGTTGGTTGGAGCTGAGCACTGGTCGATTGGCTTCATCCGAAGGAGTGCTCATTCGGACCGCTCCGCTGGCTGGCAACGGCTGAGCGGAGGAGTCGGCTGGCAGACGCGTTGGCTGCCAGTCTTGAGCTGTAACCCAGGCTGTCTCCAAGCAGCAGCTCAAGCCAAGCGAAACGAAGCCCACGAGCGATGCTCGCAGGCTGTGCTTAATTTGACTCGCCAGTTGAATACTCGGGGCTGTAATTTGGCGCTTCCTGCGTGATGGCAATGTCATGGGGGTGATTCTCTCTGACAGTTGCGGCGGAGATCTTTATGAACCTCGCATCCTTACGAAGTTCGTCAATATTCTTAGTACCACAGTAACCCATTCCAGCTCGCAATCCGCCAACTAGTTGATAAACATAGTCGGCCAAATTGCCTTTGAATGGGACGCGGCCTTCGACTCCTTCGGGCACTAACTTCAGCAGGCTTTCATTGCCCGACTGTCGGTAACGCTCGCTGGACCCTTGCATCATCGCGCCGATCGATCCCATGCCTCGGTAAACTTTGAATGTTCTACCTTGGTACAAAATCGTTCGACCTGGGCTTTCGGCCAAGCCAGCGAACAGGCCACCGATCATGACCGCGCTAGCTCCAGCCGCGAGAGCTTTGGTGATGTCACCGCTATACCGGATTCCACCGTCAGCGATGATTGGCACCCCAGCCGCTTCGGCCGCTTTTGATGCGTTGTATATTGCTGTGATCTGCGGGACACCTACTCCAGAGATGACGCGTGTTGTGCAGATGGAACCTGGACCAATTCCAACCTTCACCGCATCGGCTCCGGCTTCGATCAAGTCGCGACAACCTTCGTAGGTGGCAATATTGCCAGCAACCACATCGATCGTCCAGCGTCGCTTGATCTCTTTGACAGTCTTGATCACGTTGGCGGAATGACCGTGAGCTGAATCGACCACAATCAGGTCGACACCTTTCTCGATCAACATGCCGGCTCGATCGTAATCGAACACTCCCACCGCTGCACCGACTCGCAATCTCCCGCTCGCATCTTTGCAAGCATTGGGGTATCGCTTCATCATGTCGATGTCTTTGATGGTGATAAGCCCTGTCAGGTTGTATTTATCGTCAACCAGCAAAAGCTTCTCCACCTTTTTATCCGTTAAAATCTTCTCAGCTTCCTCAAGCGTTACAGTCCCCGTGGCAGTTACGAGATTCTCACGAGTCATTACCATTTTGACTGGAGTTTCATCCTTGGCCAAAAAACGAAGATCGCGTCGAGTGAGGATTCCAACCAGTCTTCCGGAGGGTTCGACGATGGGAACACCGGAAACATTTTTGCTATCCATTAGTTCAATGGCAGCACTCGCCGTTTGATCGGGAGTCAAAGTAACCGGATCAACTATGATGCCATTAGCCGATCGTTTGACCTTGGTGACCTCTTCGCCCTGAGCTTCTATACCCATGTTCTTGTGGATAATGCCCATTCCACCAACTTTGGCCAATGCGATTGCCATCTCGGCTTCGGTGACCGTGTCCATGGGACTAGAGAGTAGCGGCACCTTTAGAGAGATGTTCTTGGTCAAACGGGTGGAGACATCCACTTCGGCTGGCATCATTTCGCTGTAGCGTGGTTCCAGCAGTACATCGTCGAAGGTAATCCCGGAGTAGGCCAGTTTGTCATCCATTGCGGATCCTCTCAGTGCTCGCAAAGAGTGTACTTCTCCAAAAGCGAATTATGTTCCCGCCACAGCAAACCCGCAATCGCAAGTAAAAACCGTGAGAGTAAAGGTAGGCCTACAAAAAAAGCGAGCTGAACAACGCTGGGATTGTTCAGCTCGCCGAGATTATTGGATCGGTCCAACTATCGGAGCTAGGTTCCTGGGCGATCAGGACGGCTGGGCTTGTCGGCTCCGCCTCCCCGGCCACCAAAACCACCGCCGAATCCTCCGCCTCCGCCAGGTCCACCAGGTCCTCCACGACCGCCACCGGGTCCACCACCGGGTCCACCACCTTGGGCCATCATGGCTCGCATGGCTTCCATGAACTCTTCTTGCGAAAGAGACGAATCCTTATTCTTGTCTAGTTCAGCAAAGCGATCGGCCATCGGCGAGTTTTGAAGCTCTTCCTTGGTGACCTTACCATCGCTATTGGCATCCAGTCGACCGAAAATAGCAGCAGGATCAAAGCCGCCTCCACCACCAGGACCTCCAGGGCCGCCACGACCACCGCCGGGTCCACCCCCAGGTCCACCACGTCCGCCTCCACCACCGGGACCTCCACGACCTCCACCTCCGCCAGCACCTTCACCTAGCTTAGCCAGCAGAGCTTCCGAGGCGTTCGGCTTGACGTCGGTCATTTGGGAGACGCAGTAAAGATGTTTGTCGGAACGCAAGAACATGCGTCCGTCAGAGATTGCTGGAGTGCCACCGAAGCTCTCTGAGTCGGCAGTTACTAGGTTGATACTCACTTGCTCCAGTTCGCCGGCTAGGTTAAATACAAAGGTCTCACCGCTTCCCTTCAGCACATACATGTAATTGCCGGCGATAACAGGTGATGGATAATCACCGCCCATTCCTCCGCCACGACCACTGCCGCCTTGCAAGCGAACTTGCTTGACCTTTTCGCCATTGGATTCGTTGAGTATGGTTACTGTGTCGTTGGCAATCAGGTAGAGGTTGGATTTGTAACCGATGGGTGATGGAAATCGCGAACTGTCGCGCGAGGTCCAAACTTTAGCTGATTGAGTTGTATCGCCTGAGCCACCAACTTTTATAGCCGCTGTTCCGCCACCGCTTCGTCCACCGGCAACCGTGTAGATCACTCCATTACTAATTACCGGACTGGTTGAAGCTTGATCTCCGCCAGCCGATTCGCTGTACCATCGCAACTTTCCAGTCATTGGATCCAATCCCCAGACTTCTCCAGGGACCGCAACAACTAGATCGTCTCGACCGCCACCAGATGCGATTGCGGGAGTTGCCCAAGTGTTATCCAGTCGCTTTGCTTCTTGCTTCCAGATCTCTTTTCCAGTTTTGGTGTCCAAGCCAACGATAGATTGGCTTTCTGCCGAAGCAGTTACAATCAATACGTCTTTGTAAAGAATCGGACTGGATGACGATCCCCATCGCATCGGATCAGTCTCTTTTCCCAACTGAGTGTGCCAAAGCTGCTTGCCGTTCAGGTCAAAAGCCAACGCACCTGTTTTGCCGAAGAAGACATAGACATTCTTGCCGTCGCTAACAGGCGTGTGTGATGCGTAGCCGTGAGCTGGTACACCTGCGCCGGTGTATGGATCTTCAGGCTGTACCGCTTCAATGTCTGCTTGCCAAAGTTTTTCTCCAGACTTTGCATCCACGCAGATGACGTGCCGCATCAGGTTCTTAATTTCGCCTACATTCTGTCGATCGACTCCATAACCAGAATAGCAGGTCACAATTACCTTGTTACCAACTACGATTGGACTGGAAACTCCCGGTCCAGGCATTTTGAATTTCCACGCGACGTTTTCGGTCGGTGTCCAAGACACTGGTATCTTGCTGTCGCTGGTTGCGCTGCCGCCGAGACCTCGAAACTGAGGCCAATCGGCTGCAATCGCTTGCACTGCAAACAGCAAGCCAGCGAGAATTCCAAAAGTTCGAAGCATGCCCTATTCCTCCCGCCATAGAAAAGATTGAATTCGTATAGTACGAAAATGTTGTTGAACTCCAGGCCATGAAGTTCGCGTCAGTATAGCAGTTAAACCTTGTCGAGTTACTAAGTTTCGCCGCGGCGCGAAAATACCCCAGGCAAATTGAGCCGGGATCAGCCATTTGATGCTTGCAAATTTGCAATGTAGCTCGAAAATTCGCATTGCTGCGCCGATTCGACTTGGGCTCCTTAAATGGGACAAACCAACAAATTGCGATTCGGCTGGGCGATGAATGCGGAGAAATAGAATAGTGGGCGAACGAGTAGTATTAGCGATGAGCGGCGGGGTTGATAGCTCCGCTGCAGCGCACCTGCTTTTGCAGCAAGGCTACGACGTGATAGGCGTGTTCATGCGCCATGGTGAAGAGTCGGCCAAAGCCTGCAAGGTAGAAGGTGCGTCCAATCCGTTGCTACCAATTCTTCAAGGTCGCTCGGATCACAAGCAAGGTTGTTGCAGCGCATCGGATGCCATGGACGCTCGACGAGTTGCCGACAAGCTGGGCATTCCGTTTTACGCTCTGGATTTGCAGGCCGATTTTTCTCGTATCGTCGATTACTTTGTCGACGAGTACGTGCATGGTCGCACTCCCAATCCATGCGTTCAGTGTAACAACTGGATCAAATTCGGCCGACTGTTCGAATATGCCGACAGCGTTTCAGCTCAGTATGTAGCCACCGGTCATTACGCTCGTCGCGAATCGATCGAAGGCGAGCCGGCACTGCTGCGCGGTATCGATGATAACAAGGATCAGAGCTACGCCTTGGCCGGGATAGACCGACGCTATCTGAATCGAATGCTGTTGCCAGTAGGCTCATTTCAGAAGCCAGAAATTCGCGCACTAGCCGGTGAGGCTGGCCTACGCGTGGCGGACAAACGAGATAGCCAAGAGATCTGTTTCGTCACCAGCGGTCATCATGGCGATTTTGTTCGCCAGCGAGCATCTGGATCAAGGGTTGGCAACTTTGTAACAACTGATGGACGCGTTGTCGGTCAACACCTGGGAATTGAATCGTACACGATCGGTCAGCGAAAGGGCTTGGGGATTGCGCTGGGTGAGCCGATGTTCGTGGTGAAGATTGATACCGAGAACAATCAGGTTGTTCTGGGCAAGAAAGAAGAATTGGATCGGTCCACATTAACCGCCAGCGACGCAAACTGGTTAATTGAGCCACCGCATGCCACCTTTCACGCAGCGGCTCAAATTCGCTACAACAGCGATGCAGTGCCTGCAAACATTCGACCGATCGATGAAAAGAGTTTCGAAGTTGAGTTCGATCAGCCTGCTGCCGGAGTTGCCCCCGGCCAGCTCTGCGTTATCTATCGCGAAGATCGAGTGTTAGGTGGAGGTTGGATCGAATAAGTGCGAAAGCATCTATTGCGGCCCGAAGGGCACGCAGGCTTGTGCGTAGTTACGGCTACCACCTTCAAGCGAAGGTAGCTACGGGAACGTGGCTACGTTATCGCCAGCCCAGACCTTCGGGCAAGGAATTTAGGCTTCTAGGTGCTCCGCTAGCAGAGATCACCACGATGTCCTCAACGCGTACTCCGCCGTACTTGCGGCTATACAAGCCAGGCTCGATGGTTAGGGCTTCGCAGGCAATTAGCGTTCCGCCATTGTCATCCAGCAAAATCGGCTCATGCACCTCTAATCCAACTCCGTGCCCCGTGCCGTGCGGCAAGACGGGCTCGTCGGAGATCTCACCGCGTGAGAATCGGAAGCCGTGAGCTTGAATTTGAGCTTTGGTGGCCGAATGAACATCGTCAGCGGTGTTGCCTGCCAAGGCTGCTTCAGTGGCAGCCTTCTTAGCTGCAATAACTGCCGCATGCATTCGTTTCATCATGTCGCTGGGATCGCCATGAACCACGGTGCGAGTGCAGTCACCATAGTATCGAGTCTTACTGCTCAGCGGAAACACATCGATGATTACCGCCTCACCAGTACGCAACGGCCCAGTGCCCTTCTCATGGCAGTCACCTGAATGCGGCGTGCTGGCGACGATCATCCCGTGAGGACTTTGAAAGCCGCGATCCAACAGGAATTCGCCCACGATTCGTTGAACTAACTCGCAGGTCAGTGTTTCATTTTTGTGTAGCAATGTTCCATCTTTGGCTGCCGTCGCGCGAGCCACAGTTTGGCAAGCTAACAGAATTGCTTCTTCGGTCACCTTTTGAGCTTCAGCCAGATATTCAATCTCTTGTTGATCCTTGGCGCGGCGATCCAAGACTCCCAAGTTTGGATCATACTCTAAAGCGATGCCAGCTTGCTGAATGTGCCAAGCGTAGATGTACGGTAACGTTCGATCAGTCGTGACAACTTGGACTTGGCTTCGCTTCAAGCACTCAGCGATGGCCTGAGCTGTTGCTGTGGGACGATCCCCCGACAGTCCAGAAGCTGGTTTGTAATCGGCTGGGCAGCTAACCTTATCGACGCGAACGACTTTCTTCGCGCGGTCCATTTCGATGTCGCGGACGATGAACTCTGTTCGCGATGCAGAATCAGATTGGAATTGAATCCACCCGGCTGGATCACCAACTCCGAAGCGAACGCGGTGATACAACGCGGGATTCTCTGCCGGAATTCCTGCAAACAGGGTTGCTTTGGACATAACGAATTACTCCCATTCGATGGTAGCTGGAGGCTTGCTGCTAATGTCGTAACATACGCGATTCACACCGCGAACTTCATTGATGATTCTGCTGCTCATTCGAGCCAACAGGTCGTACGGCAGATGGCTCCAGTCCGCCGTCATAAAGTCATCGGTATTCACCGAACGAATGGCTACAGCGTTTTCATATGTTCGCGCATCACCCATGACACCTACGCTTTGCACCGGAAGCAGGACGGCGAATACCTGAGAAGTTTGACGATAAAGTCCAGCAGCCTTGATTTCACTCACGACAATGTGATCGGCTTCGCGAAGGACGTCGAGCTTCTCTTTGGTAACTTCGCCCAAACATCGCACTGCTAAACCAGGCCCTGGGAATGGATGTCGCCAAACCAGTTGATCTGGCAAACCAAGCTCCAGCCCCAATCGGCGCACTTCGTCTTTAAAAAGATCTCGCAACGGTTCAACCAGTTCGAAACCAAGTTCTTCGGGCAAACCGCCAACATTGTGATGCAACTTGATGGTGGCCGCTGGACCATCCTTAGCAGCTCCAGATTCAATCACATCGGGATATAGAGTGCCCTGAGCCAGATATTTCGCGCCTTTGATCTTCGCGGCCTCTTCTTTAAAGCACTCGATGAACAGGTGGCCAATGCGTCGTCTCTTTTCCTGAGGCTCGGTGATCCCCTTCAGAGACAACAGGAATCGATCTTCGGCTTTGATTACGTGCAAGTCTGCTTTGAAGTGATTAGTGAATTCGGAGATGACCGCAGCTTGTTCGTCTTTGCGAAGCAAACCGTTGTCCACCAAAATACAACTGACCTGCGACCCGATCGCCTTCACTAGTAAAGCGGCAGTCACCGCACTATCGACTCCACCCGACAAGCCGCAGATGACGCGTTGATCCCCAATTCGCTCTCGCAACTGTTCGATCGTCTGCTGAGCGAAATCGGCCAAGTGCCATTGCCCCACACATTTGCAAACTGAATACAAGAAGTTGTGAAGAATCGTCGCACCAAGTGGCGTGTGCGTTACTTCGGGATGGAACTGAAGCCCGAACACTGGTAGCGTCTTGTGTTGTACTGCTGCATAAGGACAGGTTGGTGTCGCAGCCAAAGACATGAAGTCCGATGAGACCTCGTTAACTTGATCCCCGTGACTCATCCACACATCCATCTGTGGTGGCAGTCCTGACAAAAGACCTTCAGTCGTATCGATTCTCAGAGCGGCGCGACCAAATTCGCGAGTCTTGCAATTGCTAACTCGTCCACCCAAGGTCAAACAGGCCAACTGCATTCCGTAGCAGATGCCCAATACGGGAATTCCCAAGTGAAAAATCTTGGGGTCGCACTTGGGTGAGCCCTCTTCGTAAACGCTCGATGGTCCGCCCGATAAAATGATCCCGCTGGGTGATTTGGCGGCGATCTTTTCCGCGCTCAAATCGTGACGAATGATTTCGCAAAAAACGTTTTGCTCTCGAACTCGCCGAGCGATCAACTGAGCGTATTGAGAACCGAAATCCAGGACCAGAATCTTTTCGCTGGACAGTGGGCTACTTGAAGATAACGACGAATTTCCAGAAGAAAGATCTTGAGTCGACACTACCGCGTTTCCTTATCGCATTTTGGGAAACGACGTAGTATACCCTGTCCAGAAACTCAGACTAGACCAGCCATTTTGCGAGACTTAACGATGTTTCCTTACTATTCATCCAAGGGGCCGTGTACCGAATGTTCGGCCAAAACTTGAGAATAAGAAACCGGAATTCGCCAGGGCGGACGGATTCCCCAATAGTAATTTGCGGCGGAAGACTAAATCTCTTTTTCTGGTTGCTTTTTCTTCTCTTTGAGCTTCTGGCTGGCAGTCAACAAAGCCTCCTGCTCTTGAATCGAAAGCGAGCCCGTTCCCTCTCGATGTAGCTTACGCAGGATCTCGTCGATGTCCGATTCATTCGTTGGAGCTGATTCTACCCCTGGCACTGTGGCTTGGACTTTGGGCTTTACATTATCGGCTGCTCTGTCGCGCACGGCTTTGCCTTTACGCTTCGACTCTCGCGGGGCTTGACCAAAGTGAGGTGCTGGAGGTCGACGAGCCGGAGTATCTTGTCGAACGTTGAGCACCGGCATGTACTGTTCTTCTAGCTGATGAGATCGCGCGGCCTCCCATCGACTCGCCACAAACAGATAAACTCCCGCAGCGATCAGCGCGTACCAGCCAAAGTAATCTTGCTTCTCGATACAGCTAAGTGCAAACAAAGTTGCTCCAGCTCCCATCAGCAAAGTTGCCAAGTGGGAATCAGCACTAGCCAGGCGTCGCAGTATGGCAGGCTCTTCGCCGAATTGTCCTCGGCAGAGCAACGAATACAACAACGCTCGATTATCAAAAGGGATTGTTGGTAAAAGATTCAGAATGGCGATCACAAGATTGACCCACATGATTTGTGTAGCCAACGCTCGATTGCTCCAACCGCCAACAACATCCAGTAGGGCACTACCAATTGTCATTGTTTGATCTGCCGGTATGGATGCCAGGTTCACCAAGCCTCCCAACAATACCAGGGCAATCGTAGCTGATTGTCCGGCCAACGCATATAACATAATTTGACGCGGTGGTAGATCTTCGTAGTGCGTTGATAGATTACCCGTTGGGCCAAGTAAAGTCTCAAGGTCCAACGAGTGTGATCCGATGGCGAAATGTTGGGCTGCGATTCGTACAGTCAAGCTAACCACCCATATCATCGGCAGCGTCAACACAAACGGCTTAAATTCGGCGAAAGTTGGCCGAGTGACACTCAGCAAGAGCGTCGCGAAAGAAAGAAGAAACAGCGTCATCAGCAATGAAGAATGGATCTTGGCCTGGCCCCAACTGGCAGGTAGACGCATGCTCCAATTTCTTATCAGCCTGAGTAGTCGCATTTTCTTCGTCGAGATGGACTTTGCCTTTTTATTCGAAGGGCTGATTGTAACTCAAGTGAGACTCTGATTGTAATCAGCTCATGGGCCGTTCCCTAATCTTCCGCCCGAGGTGCAATTAAAGCAACCATCCAACTGATACAAGCGAACCTCGGCTCCCCCTAACAGAAGGGGCGATCGGGGTGGACCTGGATAACGCTTTCGAGCTACATTACGCCTGCCAAATCCAATAAGCAATAATCTTGATATCGCAGGATTGGGGTTTATGGGCGAAGCCCTGACCCTTTGCATAGCCCAGCCCAATGGGCTCATTGGGCTGGGACTGAAACCAAAGCTTAAGGATTGGGCCAACGGCCCGACAGACAGCTCGATTGCAGGCCGTTGGAAGAGTTTTTATTTCTTGCTGCCGCTTTCAAACTTCAGACGAGACATTAAAAGTAACTCAAGGATTGAGGACTGCATTGAGCCCCAGGATTTTCTTTTCGGTTGGTGAACCCAGCGGTGATCTTCACGCTGCAAGGCTCATGCATTGTCTACGGCAGCAATCACCATCAGCCGAATTCGTTGGGTTTGGGGGCGAACGAATGCAGCAGGCCGGCTGTGAATTGGCTTATCCTCTGACTGAATTGGCCGTCGTCGGCTTTGTCGAAGTGCTGCCGAAGCTTCGGGAGTTCTTCCGCGTAGCCGACATCGCGTCCGACATATTCCAAAAATCCAAGCCTGACGCTGTCGTATTGGTCGACTTCCCGGGTTTCAACTGGCATATTGCTAAGCGAGCCAAACAACACGGCATTCCCGTCTTCTACTATTTGCCACCTCAGCTTTGGGCCTGGGGCCAGTGGCGCGTCAATAAGATGCGAAGAACTGTTGATCATGTGCTGTGCAATTTGCCCTTCGAACAAACTTGGTTCGAGGAACATGGCGTCCCATCGCACTACGTGGGACATCCATTTTTCGACGAAGTTCAAGAACGAGTTTTAGATTCACGATTTTTATCGCGTTGGTTGGACAGTTCCAAACTCCAAGTTGCTGTCTTGCCCGGATCTCGTTCGCGGGAAGTAAAAAATATTTGGCCTCTGCAACTTGAAGTTATTCGTCGATTGGCTCGCAAACATCCCAACGCCAAATTCCACGTCGCTGCTCTGAAGGACGCTCACTGCCTTTGGTGCAAGCAACAGTTGCAAGCCGAGGATCGCGATTTGGATATCAACTTCTTCGTAGGCAAGACCAGCGAAGTCATTCAGATGGCCGACTGTGCGTTGGCGAAATCGGGCTCTGTCAGTTTGGAATTGATGGCTAGAACTGCACCAACCGTGATTATTTATCACGTTGGTCGAATCATGTATCAGATTGCCAAGCGATTGACCTCGTTGCAATCGATTACGCTGCCAAACATGTTGGCAGGCCGAGTGGTTATGAAGGAGTTTTTGGCTGTAGGTTCGGACCCAACGGCCATGGAGTCGTCCCTTCAGGCACTCGACAATCTATTATCGGACGCTGGCGAACGAGCCAAGCAGCGAGCCGAACTTTGGGAGCTGAAAAATCAGTTTGCTGTCGGTGGTGCCAGCACTCGTGCTGCCGCAAAGATTCTCGAACTGCTCGCTGAGCCTAAGGCAAATCAGGTCAGAGTTGCTTAGGCTAATTTCTACATTTGGGATTTGCAAACTCTCTAAACCTGCGCCAAACGTCAAACTGTTCGTGCTTCCTGGTCGATTTTCCGACTTGATAAGCAGGCAACTTTCTCCACCGTTCTAACCGCTGATTTGCGGCGATCAAATCAACCGCTCCTGAGTGAACGTGTAACAGGTAACGCAACAACAATGGTTGCTTCCTTTCAGTCACCAAGGGAGCCGTTAAACATGCTCCCGCTCCCATCCAACCATCTTCGCGAACGTGCCAGGAGACCGGCGAGTTCGGGTTGTCGGGATGATTGAAGTAAGTAATACCCGCAGTCACTTCAACCGGTTTCTCGGCTGGTGAAATCTCCTCCGTCGTTGGTCGAACCGCTCCCGAGTAATCAACCCAGTCGGCCGGTTTGCCGAATATTGCTGGCTCACCTTCAGCACCGTGACTGTTGGTTAATTTGCCGCCGCCGAAATGCGCTGAAATCGACTTGGCAACTCGAACTGCTAAGAAACCGTAGTTCGTTTGCTGGAACTCGAGCGACTCGGCCGTCGGAATAAAACGAGACTGCAATTCAACCGACCAACCTTCGCCCTCTTTGTCTGGCACCACAGCGATGACCAGCTCCTGTTCGAGCAGTGCTTGAGGATCGTGGCCATCGTACCAGCCTAGTTGAACAGCTAGCACTGCCTCTTCCAAGCCATCTCGCATCGCATGCCATCGAAGCTGCTTTATCTGAGCCTTGGACGCAATCCCCCAAAAATCGATGCCAAGCACTTTATGGTGAGCAAACCAAATCGAGTTGTGGTGATCGTGGTCGGCAGCTCCAGGATGTCCCATTCGCGTCATCAATGCTTGCCCCGGTCCGTACACTGGAAAGAAAAACGGCCGCTGATAGCGACTTGCTGCATTCCACTGTAGCAACACTCGGCTATCGACCTCGAATGAAAACACAGAGTCGGCTAGGGGTGTTACTTGGCAGCGTGGAATCATGCTGTTAATCCTTGTTGTTGCTCAGTTCGCTTCCCGACGCGCAGTTCAGCTTGGCCTGGGTGTTTTGCGAGCTATTATTTGGCGTCATCTTGGTCGGAAAATATGCAGCGACTCGCATTTGTTCCCCAAGTCTTGTTGTTGTGCGCGACAGACGATCCGGGGGCAATGGTTAGCCAACGCCAATCGCCAACATGGACCATCCGAGCGATAATTGCAATTTGTCCAACATGATACGACAAATGAGTTACGGATCGAGTGAGTGCTTGTGGAATTGAATGCGGTTCACCTCTGATTTGAATTGTCGAATTGACATTGGTGTCGTCGATTGATGCAAGGGCATTGAGCAATGCATCCCAGCCAGAGTCAAAATGGCGAATTAAAGAACTGCGATCGCCATGCCAATCGAGAAATTCCGTATCACGATCCCTATATGGTTTTTCGCCGTCAGTTGTCAAAAAGTCGGTCCAGCGACTCAGGAGGTTACCTCCGAGGTGACGCAATATCACGCTAACGGAATTAAATCCAGCCGCGGGGCGAGTAAATAGTTCTTCGTCAGTAAGTTGGTCAATGGTGGCGTCAATCATTCGTCGGTATGAAGAAACGGTTTCGCGAATCGAATCGACCCAATTGGTTGAGATTGAATTTTCCATAATTGAACCAAGTAATAACGACGACAGTATCGAAGACAGTGTGCCGCAAGCCGTCCTTGGCGGTTGATGATCTGAAGGTGCATCAACCGCTCATTGATAACCTCGCAATAGAGAATCAGTTGCCTTCGATGCTTAGAAGTTAACCACTTCGCCACCGGCGGGTGTTAGCATTGCTCGAACAGCTTCTGGTGGGGTCTGGTTGTCCAAGTAGCGGACAGATCCATCATACAAACCGACTAGGATTTTCTCTCCGTCAGCCAGTCCGGTAATCATCTTCTCAGCCTCATCAGCGGTAATGTCCTTGGCCTCGGTCCATGGCACCAAGTTCTTGCTTTCAATCATGCAGATGGTATTGCTCAAGCCATCGGTGATATCTTGGAAGCCCTTAACATCGCTGACGATCCAGCACATATTCGTCTTGCCATCTTTTCCAAAAATCTCAGGCATCGTGTTGGCTAATGGCTTGTTCTTTTCTGAATCCCATGGCTCACTAAGATCAAATTTCTCGTACAGGGCGTTTTGCTCGATGAATGGTAGCACACGAACTCGCCAGCTCAAATCCTCGGACAAACGTCCTTCTACGCTGTGGTTAAATGGAACCACTCGGTAGGCAGATTCATAGTTGTGCATCGACAGAAGCAATTGCCTTAGGTTGTTGGATCTTGTCATTTGTGCAGCTTGTTGTTTGGCCTGCTCCATCATGCTGGCCATCATCTTGTCAAAGCTTGCTGGCTTCTTGAGGATCAAAACGGCATTGTTACCATCTGCCTTGACGCTAACGGCATTGATGAGCATCGTTGCAAATTCGACTTCAGGATTGTTCTTTGGACCTGATTGAATCCCCATTTTTCCAAGTCCCACCAATGCGTTCAAAGTCTTAGCAACATACGCAGCATCATCGGCTTTGGAGGATTTCGAGACCAACTTAACCATTTCGTCGGCATCGGGGTCGATAGAAACAAGTAGCTGATCCATCTTCTTTGGCAACTCTAAGAATGGACCAACCGTAGGAGGAACGCCCTGCTTCTTGATCGTATCTATTGTGTCCAAGAAGAACTGTCGATCCTGAGTTAGATCGAGCACAATTTTCAGAGGTGCCTTACCCAACTCGCTCATAGCGGATTTTAAGTTGCTGGTGAGCAGGGCCGATCGTTGTACAGTGAGATACTGCTTGGTACCAACTTCGAACTTTTTCTCTTCCAATAGTAAATGGATGTTCTCTACATTCGGCTCGACGTAGTATTCCTTTCCATTGATGGTTGTTGTACTTGCACTAGCCAGAGCCGCCGTTGGAATAACGGCTTCGCGAGTCTCTTTACTATCGAACTCGGCAATCGCAATGAACTCCACTGGTACAGGCGAACCGGGCATGAACTGACCGACAGCTTCGATCGATTCGGGTAAGCTAACTGCTCCAAAAAAACGTTTGGCTTGCAATATTTCCAGACGCGGTCCCAGACCACCGGGTGGCATAGGTATCATCTTCACGATCTTGCTTTGCATGATCGCCTGGCCATTGATATCGAAGGCCAACGAAGCAGGTTTTTGAGTTGCTTCTTGAGCAAAAGAGGTGCCAATGCACACCAACGCGGCAACAAGAAGCGTTGCCGCGAGCTTAAAAAATTTGCTTGTCATAATGTTGTCCGAATCGGGCAGGGAAGTTGTAAACGCCCGCTATTGTAGACGAAAACCTTGGCTAGGTTATTGGACAATGCGTTAGCTATTCGGTCCATTTTCCCTCGAATCGCGCGGATTATGGCTAAATCGCAAATTATCTTCCAATTGAATTTTGGCTACTTGAACGCCTGAGTCGATGCCTGAAGCAGATCTGCCTTGCCATTTGTGCTGCACACTGACTGGGCGTTGTTCATGACGATCCGTTGCCTAGCAATGTCATGATCGAAATCAGTGGAAGGATTGTGATAACTGATTTTGGTTTCGCAAGATTATTCGCACACACGCATTGTGACTCACTTTCTCTTCGGATGCCCGAGACACGAATGCTTGGCGAAGTGCAAGGCTTTGCGGCTCCCTAGCAGATTTCAACTACCTTCGTTCAGATTGGACGTGCAACAGACATCTATGCAATTGGTGCGGCCGTATCAACTGCGAAGGATTAATGCGAAGAGAGTGAGCTATGCCCAGTCCAGCCACGAAGAAAAATCTGAAGGGCCTGAATTGTGGCCAATCCAACAACGAAGATGAGCTATGATCGAAGGAGATTTTCGAGCAAGTTCGCTGTATTGGCATTGGTCGGTGTAGCAAGACACTTGGTAATAAAACGTTTGCCTGGCTCAAAGCTGCCAACGCTTTCACTGATGCCGAGATACTCGGCCGCTCGAGTTGTTGCGGCGGCAAAAATGTCAGCGGCAGGCCAATCGGAATGCGCTCGCGCAGCTTGACGGCATTCCTGCCACATATCCAGATCCGGATTGCTGGCACGTGAGTCGGTGCCCAACAACAACGGAATATCGCGACGAAGAATATCGGCTAGCGGATAGCTCTGATGCTTAAAATGCCGATGAGTTCCGGACAGTAAACAATAGCTGTTGTCGATTTTGCGATTTGGCTAAGTTGCGTAGGAGTCAAGTAGTTTCCATGAACCAGCAGAGCCCGTTGAAAACGCGACAGCAACTCGATGGCTTCTTCAATCTGCACGCGATCCTGTGCGATCGGTAGGCCAACTCGTGAGTAGACTTCGCAAAAGCTACCTGTACCGAACTTCAACCATTCCAACTCATCAAGGCTCTCTGCAACATGCATTGCCATTAGAGTGCTCACATCCATCTTTGTTAGCTCGTCAATCGCTAAGGGATGCATGAGCGAGTATGGCGAGTGTGGCGAAATTCCAAACGCTCGGAGGATCGATCGTTTATAGGCTGTATGACGATCGGCTTTACTTTCATTGCCTGACGATTGCTGATCGTAGAAATCAGTGGGTAAAGACTGAGCCCACCGTAGTGTCTGCTGAAATCGCTCAAAATCCAGTCCGATAACTTCTGGCAGGCAAAACAGCATTGGCAAAGCGCAGATGGAAGCTAAACTCTGTTCACGGTCTGCTCGTTTTGGCGGTTGCAGCGAGTCGAACTCGAGCCGCTCATCTAACTGATTACGCTCCTCAAACTCATTGGGCTCGACAAAGTTCCGCAGGTCCAACGGCTGAGTTGCGATGTCAACTAACGCGGCAGTTCCACTAGCACAAGCTTCCGTCAAGCCGCCACGGATCGCGGCTGACCGAGCCTGCCTAAGTTGTTCTGAAGTCAGCGACTGAGCCTGACTTCGGCGATGTCGAATGACTGAGGCAATCCATTCTGCGAAGCTGCTCGATGCTGGAATGGGTGCATCCAGATCGCTAAACTCCAAGTGCGTGTGAGCATTCACTAGACCAGGAACTATCGTCTTACCCGTCAATACAATTTCTGCAGGTTCTTTGGGAGACTCATGCACGGCCAGCACTTTGCCGGCTTGAACTTCGATTTGAGCCTGCTGCAGGATGTTGGTTGGATCGACAACCACAAAATCGGCCTGAATCCTTATTTTTTCAGCGAATGGAACGTTCAGAGGAGCACCTGCGAATTTAGGCTAAAACGAGTATACTATCGGGTCAGACGCTGGACCGGAAGAGCTTCATTATTGTTGGTCAAGACCTTAGCTTTGAAGACATGGAGATCTATGAGTCGATGCTCCTGTGCCTGGCTGATTGTTTTCCTTCATCTAAGACGAATACATCTATGTTGAACCAGACTTTGTTTCTACGTTCGCTGCTGCTCCTAGTGATTGTGCTTTCTGGCTCTTCGCAAGCACAAAACAAGCGAATGACACCCGAGAAGCTCTACGAACTCCGTCGAGTCGGCGATGCCGCGGTTTCGCCCGACGGAAAAACGGTGGCCTACTTGGTGACCGACATCGTACTGGCCGACAATGGTGGTACAACCTCGTTGTATGTTCAACCGATAAACTCTCAGACAGTATCACAGCCAGTAGCTGATCCCGCCAAGGTTCAGACTGTTGTAGGCTTTGGAACACCACTTACAATCGCCCAGCCTCAACTGCTGCTAAAGAATGTGAAGGGACTCAACTCACTATCTTGGATTCACCGTCCAGAGGGTGATCGATTGATCTACATCGCGCCCGGTAAGACCAATGATATCAGCTCCCCGCAAGCTTGGATGCTGAATCCTGCGACACCAAATGAGCCGATTCAAATCACTCAGATCAAAGACGGCATTGGTAACTTGAAGGCTGCTCCTAGTGGCAACAAGATTGCGTTCACAGTCAATATCAAGCTGGATCAAACTGTCAACGAAAAATATCCAGACCTGCCTAAGGCCGACGCTCGTATCATCGATTCGTTGCTCTATCGCCACTGGAACGTCTGGCACGACTTTACCTATTCGCATGTGCATGTTGCAGAACTAAACGCAGACGGTACAGCAGGTAAGGCTGTCGACTTGATGGAAAACATGCAGGCCAGTTGTCCGCTGCCTCCAATGGGCGGGGCCGAGCAGTTTGAGTTTTCTCCCGACGGCACAGAGATCGCGCTGTCGTTGAAACTAGTGAACAACCCAGCCGAGAGCACCGATAGCGGCGTCTATCTTATTCCATCTGGCGGAGGAGTACTTCGTCACATTACGCCTGGTATGCCGGGCTATGACTTGGAACCGAGGTATTCGCCCGATGGTCGCTTCATTGCATTCCACTCCATGGAACGCCCGGGCTTCGAGGCCGATAGAAACAGAATCATGTTGTATGATCGAGTCAGCGGCACTCTTCGCGATGCCACATTGGGCTTGGATCAAACCTGTCATAATGCTCAGTGGAGTGATGATAGCAAGAGCGTGTATTTCCACAGCGAAGTTCATGGCACTCAGCAACTCTACAAGCTGAACATCGAATCAACTCAGCCAGCTCAGGTTTCCAAAGGCTGGTTCGACTTTGCCGTAGTTGGTCCAGTTCACGGTGGACCCTGGGTTCTGGTCAAACAGCAAAATATCTTGCGGCCAAGCGAATTGGCGATGGTGAACTCGGATGACGGTAGCATCCTCACGCTGACCAGCGTGAATGAGTCGCACTATAAAGATCTTGAGCTTCCCAAGGTCGAAGAACGTCATTTCACGGCCACCGATGGCAAGCAGATTCACTGCTGGGTTGTTCTTCCGAGTGATTTTGATCGAAACAGCAATAAACAGTATCCAATGCTGACCTATTGCCAAGGTGGACCACAGGGACAAATTGGCCAGTGGTTTTCCTACCGCTGGAATTTTCATCTGATGGCTTCTCAAGGTTATGCAGTGTTGGCGGTGAATCGACGTGGCTTGCCAGGCTTTGGGCGACAGTGGAATGATCAGATCAGCGGCGATTGGGGCGGTCAAGCTATGCACGATATCTTGGCAGCAACAGACGGGATGTTGGCAGACCCTAAGATTGATCGTAAACATGTGGCGGCCGTTGGAGCCAGCTTCGGAGGTTATACGGTTTATTGGCTGATGGGAAATGCTCAGAAACGGTTCTGTGCCATGATCTCGCACTGCGGCGTTTTCAATCTGGAGAGCATGTACGGATCGACCGAGGAACTGTTCTTCGTGAACTTTGACTTGGGAGGCCCCTACTGGAAAAACCAAGAGGCTCAGGCCAAGTATCAGCAGTTTTCGCCTCATAAGTTCGTCGGAAATTGGGAGACACCGTTGTTGGTGATTCACGGCGAAAAGGATTTTCGAGTCCCAATTACGCAAGGAATGGAGGCTTTCACGGCAGCACAAGTTCAAGGCATTCCAAGTCGATTCTTGTACTTCCCCGAAGAAGGTCACTGGGTGAACAAACCTCAAAACGGTGTTCTGTGGTCTCGCGTCTTCTTCGAGTGGCTCGACACCTACTGCAAACCCAAGTCCACGAAATAGCCTGATATCATGATTCGAGAACAACTCAGTAAATCAAAACGGATTCAAGAGTACCTGCGATCGCATCCCGAGGCTCGCAATCGTGATGTCGTTACGGCGTTAGCCGAGTTCGGCGTAACTGCAGCCGATGTGTCCAACGCAAAGGCTCAGCTCAAGCGAAAGACGATTCGTCGCCGTTCGCGAGCCGCAGTCGTAACTGCCACAACCACATCGCCTGATGGAACGGTCGTGGCCGCAGAAGAAACAAAGATCTCTCTTTCCGAGATCGAAGCTACCATCGACTACGTCCAAGCTGTCGGCGGTTTAGCTCGAGCACAACAACTGCTGGCCATCGTTCAACAGATCCAGCAGATGTAGCGTTTTTTGCCTTTTTCCGGATCGCTCGGAATTTTGAAGTTTTGGGGGAGCGTTCGAAAATGGCGGCCAGGAAACTGTGGGTGGGACGAATCGACAATAGAATAGTAAAGAGTAGGTCGCCCGAGAATGAAAGTAACTGAGAAAGAAGTTGTTGACGCGTTCAGCGGAGAATCGGCGAAGTCTGAACAGGTTATTAACACCTTACTTCGTTCTATTGCTCGAAGAGTTGGTTTGGGCGCGTCAGACGTTGATTGGGACCGGAGGATATCCGTCGGCGACGGCGGCCGCGATGTAATCGTCCATGCTGATCACTCTCATGATGGCGAGAAGTTTCTTCCGCAAAAAAGAAGCTATTGGTCCATAAAGTCTGGCAAGGATGGACTAGACAAATCAACATTCCGCTCTGAAGTCCGCGATCACGAGGGAATCCAGAAGTGGCTTGTTGAAGGCAATGTCTACGTCTGGTGTAGCCTACACGATTCAACGAGCGACGAACGTCAAGCCATTAAAGACGACGTCGCATATTTAGTTGACGAGTTCAACGGTTCGTTTGAAGAAAGTCAGTTTGAGTTTAGATGGATTGATAGCATAACCGAGGCCATCAATCTAAACCCTGGCACGATTATCCGGCATATGCCTGAATATGCAAAGCGATTCGAGAATTTGATTTCATTGGATGAATGGGCCAGAGGTGATCCTGGGAACACAGAATGGGTAAACTTTGCGGACCGAGAATCGCTAATTTCGCACGTTATCAATCACTTCAATTCCACGAGCACAACAAATGTGTTGCACATTGCAGGAATTTCGGGAATTGGCAAAACTAGATTGGTTCGTGAAGCTTGTGAACGCTATTCAGACAAGTACTCATTAGACGTGCTCTACTGCGCAAGCTACGCAGATATCGAGTCAAATCGTCATCAGCTGTTTCGTCCTTTTCATTTCGATCCTCGGAGTGCTTTGCTGGTACTGGACGAGGTTGGTCTGGATCAGTGTGCTTTGATCGATCAGGATCTCGCTTCGCTCCATGACACGTTGAGAGTTGTCACCATTTGTCCCTCTCAACGGCAGCCTTACACTGGTAATCGGCAGAACATAATTGTCTTGCCTGAGCCCGAGAACGCAGATTCCGTCTACGCAGTCATTTCCCAAAATGGGGCCGGCGTGAGAGAAGAGATTCTTCGATCGGTAGCGGAGAGAAGCGATCACGATCTCCGTCTAGCATTACTATTGCTCAAAGCAGTTAAAGACGATCCGTCTGGACCTCAAGCAATTGTCGGAGGTGTCGATACTCTCCTTGATCGCATATTCAGGTTAACTCGACTCAGCGACTTAGACCGGCTCCATTTGCGCCAGCTCTATGAGGCAGCGAGCTGTTTTGTAGACATCGGCATCGGCGGGCAAGTCAAGGCTGAAATTGAATCAGTAAAGGCATTTTTCGGTCTTACATCTGAGAATGTTCGAAAGTCGGCACCTCACGCTTACAAATTCGGTTTATCTGCCCCAAGCAAGAACGAAAGGTACTTTGAAGCGACTCCAAGAGCGCTGGCAACTATGGTCTTCGCCGAGTGTTGCTGGGATCGAATTGTCGATGACTTGGACGAATTTTACCAGTCCTTGCCCGACCGACTGCGTAAGCGCTTTATTGATCGCTGCAATGATTGCACTGGAGAAATCCGAGAAAGGGTGGTGGCTCAATTGAGCCATTACTTTCTAGGTCTTCTTCAGGGGTTTTCCATCAAGGACCTGGAGCGAACAGCCGCTGCCAAGATTTTCAAGTCATGGGCAGAGCTAGATCCAGCCAAAGGACTGTCTTGGCTAGCAACTTTTTTGGAACTGACCCCCGTCGACGATCTGAAGAGCTTTTCAGGCGACTCTAGTGCTGGAGACTATAGAGGACGTAGATACATTGTTTGGCTCTGTGAAAGCCTAGCGAGATTCACAGAGTATTTTCACAGCGCAGAACGCATCTTGTTTCGCTTGGCGATCGCCGAGAATGAGCAAAAAATTGGCAATAACGCGACTAGGGTCTGGAGAAACTTGTTCTGGCCAACATTGTCGCAGGTTTCCACTCCATTTGCCGATCGTGTAAGATTGTTAAAACATAGACTTAGTAGCAGTGAGGGCGATGCACGGAGGCTCTGTGTTGACTGCTCGCTTGAGGTACTCCAGCCAAAAACGGTTGGGATGGCCATTCCTCCGCAAGTCGTGGGTGGACGACTCGTACCGGAACCATGGAGAGCAAATTCGACCCAAGAACTTATGAATCTAAGGACTGAGTTTGCAAGAGATCTACTCGTTATTGTTGCAGGGATTCCAAGCGATGAAAAAGACTATTTCGATAGTGCAATTCCAAACCATCTGATGCCGTTTGCTTGGCTCAATTTAGTACCCGAGTTACGAGCAACCATCGGTGTACCAAAAAGCGATAACCTCGCGACGCAATTGGTAGCAGCGATTCGCCGAAGTGCCAAAATTGTTTCGAATGAGCGATATGGATCGCAAGGGACTGCTGTTGCACGACAACTCCACGACTGGGAAGATTCAATTTCGCCCGCGAAACTTGCTGACCGTGTCAAGTTCTGGATTCAGCAGAACCCATGGGATGTAAATGAAGACGATTCCGCATCCAATCCCTTCGAGCGATTGGCGGAAGAGATCGTTCTAGATCCGAGCTCACTCAATTCGATCGCGGCAGATCTTTCAGATCCGAGATTCAACGGGACGATAACGCTTGCGAGCTTTTGCGGAGGAAAAGCCAATAATAAAGAGCTCGATGAGTTGATTAAACAATGGATTGCCCGAGGCGAAAGCTCCCTATTCGTTACTGGATTTCTACTCTCCCGTTCGAAACCCGATGTGGGTTTGGACGAAGAATGGCGTGCTTCACTTGATGCCGCACTTGACTGTCATCCTGAGTACGTCGGCAATGTCACAGCATATGTCGATGCAAGCCTAACTGGCTATAAACGCATCGCCGCGATACTGGATAATGGCTTCAAGCCGGTAACGAAGATGTTATCGCAGCTCGGGTTCGGACACTGGACGCGCGCCGTAACTGCCGAAGTTCAGCTCGATATATGCACGCGATTAGAGCAGAGCCTTGAAACTGAGCCTAACGAGTCAATCCGAATTGCTTTTGACTTGCTGTATATGTGGATCTACGTCAATGAGAAGACGCTGCCACAGCATCTTTTCGCGTTTTCACTGAAGTTCTTAGAAATTGCATTGGAGCGAGATGGACTTCGCGATTCCTTCAAATGGATGGATGTTGCGAGGCACTTGGTAGCTGAATATCCGCGCCGAATTGCCGAACTAGCAATTGAAGCAGAGATCGACAAACTTTGCGGAATGCATTTTGACAGTGAAAGTCTCGACGAACTCGTAATCAAGTGTGCAGATGTTGATCGGAAGGCCGTGATGAACGCACTTGGGCAGGTGCTTCTAGACGAGGGACGGAACGCTATTTACTCATTCTATCGCCATGATGGTGTCTTTGAGGCTATCGGAGTACCCGCAATAGAAGAGTGGTTAGCGGCCAATGGTTCAGAGGCACTCCCGCATATTGCTAGTCATTTGGCTAGTCCTAGATCAAGCGAATCAGGCGAGATAGTACTGTCTGATGTTCTCCAATGGCTTTTCACAAAGCACGAGTTCAACGATGCCGCCATGCAAGGGTTCTTGAGCGGCAGGCACAGGTTTGAAACTTGGTGGGGCGATGACAAAGCCACGGAAGTTGAGCAGCAAATGCAATTGTTTCTAACATGCGAAAATCGACGGGTTCGAGAATGGGCGTCTTGGGAGATAGAGCATTGTAAACGTATGCAGGATTGGTTTGATGAAATAGATGAAAATCGAGATCGAAGCTGAAACCCGAAATTCCGACACTTGGAAGTTACATCAAAGTCAGAGATACCAACGGTTCGACCAGACGATTCGCTGTCGAATTACTCTGTTTCAAAATCCCGAACGCAGTAGAAAGCTAGTCAGACTACAGCGGTCTGACAATTAGCACCGAGTTGATGCCCAACATGCCGAAGGAATTGTTGAGGATGTAGCGGGCGCGTTGGATCTCGCGTGGTTGATTTACTACTAGGCCCGGCAGAGCGCAATCGGGATCGAGTTCATCGACGTTGATCGTTGGATGACAAATCTTGTCTTGGAATGCAGGCAGGTTGCCCGCCAATTCCAAAGCTCCAGCAGCTCCCATCGTGTGGCCAATGAAACTCTTGGTGTTATTGATGAAAGTCTGAGGGCAGTTGGCGAAGACAGCTCGTAACGCTTCACATTCTTGAGCGTCACCACTAGCTGTTCCCGTAGCGTGTGTGCTAACGATGTCGATGGCATCGGCGGTTAGTCCGGCTCGCTTCAAAGCCAGATGAACGCACTGAGCTTGTCGTTCCGGGTTGGGCAGTACAAAGTCAGTTGCATCGGTGTTGATGGCATAAGAAACGATTTCGGCAATCACATTTGCGCCGCGACGTTTGGCATCGCTCAAACGCTCCAGCACAAACAGGCAAGCACCCTCCGAGACAACGATGCCGTTGCGCTTAGTATCGAATGGCCGCGAAGCTTTGGTGGGATCATCGTGATGAGCCAGTGCGCCTTGGCTTTTGAAGCTCGCGAAAATCCCAAACGTGTGAATGCTCTCCGATACGCCACCGGCAATCGCCAAGTCGCAATCGCCACAGCGTAACATTTGTGCGCCTTGAACGATGCCAACATTACCCGCCGCACATGCTGCACCTAAAGTGTAGTGCGGTCCAGTGACACCCATATTGAGCGCGATTTCGCCCGCTGGATTGTTGGCGACTGTACGAGGATTGTGATGGTGTGACCAAAACTGAGTATCGTAATCGAACTGCTTGATCTGATAGATTTCGTTTTCGGTTTCAACGTTGCCGTGCTCTGTCACGCCGATGTAGATGCCGACTTGTGCCTTATCGACATTCGCCCAATCGATACCGCTATTGGCTACAGCTTGATTGGCTGCCCAAATTCCAACTGCTCCAGCTCGAGTGCCTCGTCGCACATCTTTCTTCGATTGAAACTGAGTGGCCGGAAAATCACAGATCCCAGCCAGTGTCTTGCCGACGTAACGAATCTCGTAATCCTTAACACCGCTTCGTCCATTAAGAAGGCTTTCACGCAAGGTTGGCAAATCGTTGCCGACCGGACTGGTCAAGCCAATTCCAGTCATCACAATGCGTTGATGGTCGGGTAGCTGTGCGGCTTTATCAATCGGATTCATCAAAGCATGCCAGGGTACGAGACAGTATTAGTTTGCCAAACTCAAAGTTGTCGTATTGTGGACGCTTTAGTCATTTCCGACAACCAACACTTTTCGGTTAGCCCAGATCAGAATGAGACCGGCGACCGAAACTGCTAGAACATTGGGAACGGGCAAAGTTTTGCGAGCGTAATCAGGCCAGGTAGGGCGTAAGTCGAGGCAATCCAAATGGCAGCTCAACTGATCATTTCCGTATTCTCGTGCGCGAGCACTTTGAGGCAAGGGCGGAATATCGTCCTAAAATATACCGCAGCGGGCTTTGGAATGCCGGCCACAATGGTGCGTTCTCTGGTCGACAAACCAATCGTTTTCCTTTGCGATGACGGGATTTACGCTACGACGCAAGAGGTGTCTTAGCCTGAGATCAAGAAATCTCAGTGGAAGGGATCGAGCCACTGACGGGGCTTTGACAAAGACGCAGGTTGCACTTATTATTAAGGAGTTCTAAGGAGATGACCGAATATCTACTTGAACCTACCCACCACATCACTTCACCGCGATTCCCAGTCGCAAACTTCAGTGAAGCCCTACCTGTCCCACCTTTGCCATTCGAATTCTGCTTGCAATAACTTCAAGTTGAATCGATATCCATTACATCACAAACTAATACATCTGTTAGCGATACAGATTGTACGTCTTGAACTTCAAGGAACTTGCTAGATGAGATGTTTCGGTAACAGTTTGTCACGTCGTAATTTTATGACCGTTGGTGCACTCGGAAGTTTAACACTTGCCGATTTCTTACGCATGAGAACCGCTCATGCCGATCAGAAGCACTACGACTTCATCCCTGCCAAAGCGGACAGCGTGATTCACGTCTTTCTGCCAGGCGGTATGGCTCACCAAGAATCATGGGATCCAAAGCCCTACAGCCCGCTTGAGTATCGCGGGGAGATGGGATCCATCAAGACAAACACAGGCGAAGTCATTAGTGAGACTTTGCCGAAGATGGCGGCGATCGCGAACAAGTATGCGATCATCCGCTCGATGACACACGGCGAAGCTGCCCACGAGCGTGGAACGCACAACATGTTCACTGGCAACAAGCCTAGCCCTGCTCTGATCTATCCCAGCTTTGGAAGTGTGATCAGCCATGAGTACGGTTCGCGCGAAAATCTTCCAGCCTATGTCTGCATTCCAAATCGTCCGAACGAGTTTGCTGGCAGCGGCTATTTGAGTACTTCACATGCTCCGTTTAGCTTGGGATCTGACCCTGCTAACAACGGCTTCAAAGTTCAAGACTTGAATTTGCCCGGCGGAGTTGACGAAGCTCGTTTCGCTCGACGTCGTTCAGCGCTATCAACCGTGAACGAGTACTTTGCTGCTCGTCACAACGCAGACACCGTTTCCGCGATGGACAGCTTCTACGAGCGAGCCTACGGACTGATCAGTTCGCCAAACGCCCGCGATGCTTTCAACATGGAGAAAGAGGACAAGGCCGTTCGTGAAGCTTACGGTATGAACACTGCTGGTCAGCGATTGCTCTTGGCAAGACGTTTGGTCGAAGCCGGGACTCGCTTTGTGTCACTGACTTACGGCGGTTGGGATATGCACGATAACATTACTCCTAACACTCGCAACCAGATGCCACCGCTGGATCAAGCTTTGGCAGCTCTGATCAATGACCTAGATTCGCGCGGTCTACTGCAACGAACTATTGTTATGGTCAGCAGCGAGTTTGGCCGAACACCGAAGATCAATGCGACTGCCGGTCGCGATCACTGGCCAAAGGTATTCAGCGTGATGATGGCTGGTGGTGGAATTAAGGGCGGCATGATCTATGGAACCTCTGATCCAACTGCATCCGAGCCTGACCTAGATCCTGTCGAGCCTCAAGATTTGGCGACCACTGTCTTCCACTTGCTCGGCATCGTGGCGGACAAAGAGCTGATGGCTCCTGGTGATCGCCCCATCGAGATCGTTGATGGCGGCAAGGTCATTAAGGACTTGATCGTCTAATTAAGCTTGAATGTGCATCTTGGCGCCGCGTTCTGCTCTGCAGAAGCGGCGTTGTTCATATAAACACTAAGTTGGAAGAATGGAAAGGCACACGGAGCGTGCTGACGCGTTGGTGTTCAAGCGGTCCAAGGGAGTTTGGATCGATTGAATTACACGAGGTATGCGAAGTGAAAAACGCTGCACAAAAATTGCTCGTAGGTCTTCTTGGCTCAGCCGCCTGCTTGATGAGCGGTCGAGCCCTTGCGGATGATCCTCAGGTTGGACGCGTTAATCCATCTGGATATGTTCGAGGTCAAGAAGTCGAGATGGAATTAACCGGCGCTCGACTGGGAGATGCTCATAAATTACTGCTATTCCAACCGGGTATTGAACAGGTCGCCATGACAGGAGAAGGCGACAACAAGGCTAAGGTCAAGATTAAGATTGCTGCCGATTGTCAGCCAGGATTGCATAGCCTGAGGCTGGCCACCAAGTCTGGTTTGAGCAATGTTGTCTACTTCGGCGTTGGCACGATGCCAATTGTTAATGAAGTTGAACCGAACAACGACTTTGCTATGCCTCAGGCGGTACCTCACAACTCGACCGTAAGCGGCTTGTGCAAGAACGAAGACATCGACTACTACTCTGTCGATTTAGCAGAAGGTCAGCGACTGACGGTCGAACTTGAAGGTCTGCGATTAGGCACCGACTTCTTTGACCCTTTCGTTGCAATTCTGGACGAAAATCGATTCGAACTTTCCCGTAGCGACGATGCATCTTTGGTTCAACAAGATTGTGTTTGCTCTTTTACGGCCCCTAAAGCGGGAAAGTACATCGTGGTCGTGCGAGAAAGTAGTTTCGGTGGTAACGACCGCGCAATCTATCGACTACACGTTGGCGATTACCCAAGACCCGTTTCCATCGTTCCCTCTGGAGGCAAACCAGGTGAGACGATTCAAGCAACGATCGTCGATGCTAGTGGTCTAACTTGGACTGAAGCGATCACGCTGCCCAGCAAGCCAGGCAACTTCACCTATACTGCTTCTCGAGATGGCAAGTTCGCACCCTCGCCGAATACGCTTCGCGTCGAAGATGTTGCGAACTATCCGGAAACCGCAGGCGATGAAGCAGATCGCAGTCAGATTGCGGCGGTTCAATTGCCTGCAGCCTTCAATGGTGTGCTTGAGAAAAAGGGTGATGTGGACTGGTTCAAGATCGTGGGCAAAAAGGATCAAACAATCGAGTTCAATGTGTTTGGTCGTCGCTTGTTGCGTTCTCCCATCGATAGCTGGTTAGAGGTATACAACGACAAAGGTGGTCGACTAGCACTCAATGACGACAACGGCGGTAAGCCTGATAGTTTTTTACAATTCAAGTTTCCTGCTGACGGGGAATACTTGGTTTCGATTCGCGATCAACTAAACGAAGGTAGCCCGATGCACGCCTATCGCATCGAAGTTGCACCTCCTAAGCCTTCTCTCGATTTGGATATTGACGAACTTCAACGCTACATTTCTCAGACAGTCGAAGTCCCCCAAGGTGGACAGATGGCTGTACTTCTTCGAGCTAAACGAGCTAATTTCGGAGGTGCCCTGAACCTTCGCCTAGAAGGTGCACCCGCTGGTCTTGAACTAGTGACGACAAAGTTCGAGCCGAACGAAAGCTTCATTCCGATGATGATTCGAGCCGCCAAAGATGCGCCAATTAATTCGTCACTCACGGGTTTAATTGCTGAAACCTTGCCAGAGGCTCAGCCGGTTGTTCGAGGCGATCTAAGCCAACGAACCATGTTGGTGCGTGGACAAAACAACGTTGATGTTTGGGGCCACGACTCTGACAAACTTTCGCTGGCGGTGATAGAGGAGCTTCCATTCACAATCTCCGTGGATCAACCTCAAGTTCCGCTAACTCGACTCGGTAATATGGATTTGGTCGTTCGAGTAACGCGCAAGGAAGGCTTCAAAGAAGCGATTCCGCTGCGAGTGCTATACGTACCTAACGGAGTCAGTGCAAGCGGTTCGGTGTCGATTCCTGAAGGTCAGAACGAAGCCAGAATTCCTATGACCGCAAACGGACAAGCTCAACTTGGAACGTTTCCTATCACAGTCTTGGCAAATCCCAAGATCAAGAACGGTAAAACTTGGTGCGCTACCGAGTTCATCAAGTTAGAAGTTCAAGAGCAATTGCTCGACTTTAAATTTCCTAAGTCCGTCGTGACCCAAGGCGATTCAGGATTTGTCACAATTGGTGTCGAAGCCAAGCGACCAGCGGAAGGCACGATTGAAATTGAGCTAGTTGGAATTCCTGCAGGGGTTATCTGCGCTCAACCCAAAGTCGCTTGGACCGATGCAGCTCAAGTGAATTTTCCAGTGACAATTGCCGCCGATGGACGCGTTGGACAGCATAAGACACTGGCGATGAAAGCCACCATCACACGACCTGGAGGCCAAATATTCCAGACTCAAGGAACTGGTGAACTTCAAATTGTCCCCCCGCCTCCCAAACCAGCCGCCGAAGTTGCTGCAGCTACACCAGCGCCAGTTCCTGCGGCAGCTCCCGCCACACCACCCACCAAGCCATTAAGCCGTCTCGAACAGCTTCGTCAGGCTCAAAACGCTCAGAAAGGTTCGGAGTAGTCGCACTATGTTGCTTCAACGAATTTTCGCTTCAATTGCCATTGTTGCTGGGATGTGCACTACATCCATGGCAAACAACGATTGGGTATCGCTTGCCGTTTACCCTTCAGAAATCAAGCTCAATACCTCGGCTGCATTCCAGAATGTGATTGCAGTTGCCAAACGAGCTGATGGGATCACCATGGACGTGACCTCGCAGACTCAGTGGCAGATCGAAAATCCAGCTCTTGTGCAATTGCAAGACGGTCGGTTGACACCTACCGCTGACGGTAGCACAGCTCTGAAAGCCACTTGGAATAATCTTAGCTCGCAAGCTTCAGTCGCCGTCACAGCAGCAACTCAGCCAAGGCCGATCAGTTTCCATCTTGATGTGATGCCCGTACTGACTCGATCTGGTTGTAACACTGGATCATGTCACGGTGCTGCTCGAGGAAAAGACGGCTTCATGTTGTCGTTGTTCGGCTACGATCCCAAGGGGGATCATTACCGCATCACCCGCGAGATTGGCATTCGCCGCATCAATCTGGCCCGACCTGATCAGAGCTTGATGTATTTGAAGTCGATCGGCGCTGTGCCGCATTCCGGTGGTAAACGCATGGAGCCCGATAGTGTTTATGCGAAAACACTGCTCACATGGCTTGAGCGTGAAGCCAAGATGGACGAACAGACGCCACCTACTTGTACAAAGCTCGAAATCTTCCCGGCTCAAGCAGTCTTGCAAGGCGAAGGCGCTCAACAAAAGCTGGTGGCCGTTGCACATTACAGCGATGGTACCAGCCGCGATGTGTCGCACCTTGCAGCTTTCACAACTAACAATGAACGGTCCGCTGCTGTCAACAACCTTGGATCGGTGACCGCTGGTGTTCGAGGCGAAGCTTATGTGATGGCTCGATTTGATACGCATACTGTTGGCACTCAGGTGTTGGTCCTTCCCGAAGGTTTGAAGTACGAGCCCCCGCAGGTTACAGGCAACTACATCGATCAATTGGTTGCTGACAAGCTTCAGAAGCTGCGAATCCTTCCCAGTGGCTTGTGCACCGACGAAGAGTTTTTGCGACGCTCGACAATTGATATTGTTGGTCTCTTGCCAACCGAAGAAGAGTATCGTGAGTTTATGGCAGACCAATCGACAGACAAGCGAGCCAAGTTGATCGATAAGCTGCTGGAACGCAAGGAGTTCAGCGAGATTTGGGCCATGAAATGGGCTCAACTGCTGATGGTTAAGAGCGACAACACGGTCAGCTACAAAGCTGCCTTCTTGTATTCAAGCTGGTTGACGAACCAATTGGCTAATAATCAACCGATCGACAAGATCGTTCGCGAACTGTTATCTTCCAGCGGTGGAGTCTTCACGGTTCCAGCCACCAACTTTTATCAAGTGGAGCGTGATACGCTCAAGACAGCCGAAAACGTCGCTCAAGTGTTCATGGGAATACGCACTCAATGCGCTCAATGCCACAACCACCCGTTTGATCGCTGGACGATGCAAGACTATTACGGCTTTGCATCCTTCTTCGCGCAAGTTGGTCGAAAGACCGGCGAAGACTACCGAGAGACCATCGTATTCGATCGTCAGGGTGGCGAAGTGAATCACCCTGTATCTAAAGCTCCAGTGCCTTCAGCTTTCTTAGGCGGTGGACCAGCAGACGTTGCAGGCAAGGACCGTCGAGTTGTACTGGCCAACTGGATTACAAGTCCACAGAATCCATTTTTTGCGACGAGTATTGCGAATCGAGTATGGGCTCACTTCATGGGAGTTGGCATCGTCAATCCTGTGGATGATATTCGAGTGAGCAATCCTGCCAGCAATCCTGAACTATTCAATGAAATGGGCAAGAGGTTTACGGATTACAAGTTCGACTTGAAGCAATTGGTTCGGGATATCTGCAATTCGCAAGCCTACCAGCGAACCACTCAAACCAACGAAACTAACGAACTGGATACACGAAACTACTCACACGCAACCGTTCGACGAATTTCGGCCGAGATGCTTCTCGATTGCATCTCTGAAGCTACAGGAACGAAAGACAAGTTCCGCGGGCTACCGTTGGGATCTCGAGCGGTGCAGATTGCCGATGGGACAACATCGGACTACTTCTTGAACACCTTCGGTCGCTCGCCACGAGTTACCGTTTGCGATTGCGAGGCCAGTACAGATCCATCGCTGTCCCAAGCACTTCACTTGCTGAACGGCAATGCTACCCAAGGCAAAATCGCTCAGGGCAAGCTGATCAACAGTTGGCTCGAACAGGGACTGACTGTGCCTCAAGTGATCGAAAAGATCTACGTGCGATCTTTGGCTCGCGTACCCACCGAAGCTGAAACGAGCACATTGACCAAGATGGTCGCCGATGTTGGAAACAATCAGCAGGGACTTGAGGACGCCTTTTGGGCCGTGCTCAACAGCCGCGAATTCATGTTCAATCACTAAGGTATTTCTTCAAGCGGAATGGCGAGTGCCATTCGGTGGAACCCAATTAGACCATTGAATCATCATGTTGCGAATCGTTTTAACAACTCTGCTAGCCATCGCATCTGTTCCCGCCCTTGCTTGGGAAGATGAAAAGAAAATTACCTTCGATGAGCATATCAAGCCGATCTTTCGCGAGCATTGCACGACCTGTCATCAGGCAAGCGATAAATCTGGAGGCCTGGCTCTTGATATTTATGCTGACTCGTTGGCGGGTGGTTCGAGCGGAAATGTAATCGCTTCGGGCAATGTTGGCGGATCCCGACTGTTTTCGTTGATAACGCATTCGGCCCAACCCAAGATGCCGCCAGATAGTGATCCTATTGCCAAAGATAAGCAGGACTTGGTTCGAATTTGGATCGAGCAAGGCATGCCTGAAAACGCGGGCAGCAAGATTAAACGAGCTACATCGGCTGCGACGGCTATGCTCAGTTCAGCAGCGGGACAACCTGAAGGCCAAGCGGTTCTTCCTGAAAAGGTTCTTCGCGAGCCTGTTGTAGAAACCGATCGTAGTGCATCCATTGCAGCCATGGCTTGCAGTCCCTGGGCTCCCTTGGTTGCCATCGGTGGCCAAGAGCAGGTTGTGCTGTATCACACTGAAAACGGTCAGCTTTTAGGTGTGATTCCATTTCCTGAGGGCGAGCCTCAGTCGCTTACGTTCACTCGCGACGGTCGCCAACTTTTGATCGGTGGTGGGCGCCATAGCCATAGTGGATGTGCAGTTTTGGTAGACGTAGCTACCGGTCAGCGGATCACCAAAGTTGGCGATGAACTGGACATTGTCTTAGCCGCAGACATTTCACCCAACAAGCGTCGGATTGCTATCGCCGGACCTCAAAAGATGGTTCGAGTGTTTGATTCGGCCACGGGTGAAAAACTGTTCGAGATGAAGAAGCATACCGATTGGATCTACACGCTTCGATACAGTCCCGATGGTGTACTACTAGCTTCAGGGGATCGTGGAAACGGTTTGATTCTGTGGGAAGCTGAGACTGGAAATCTTTACGCCGATTTGGTTGGCCACAAAGGTGCGGTGACTCGAGTCGATTTTCGCCTTGATTCCAATGTACTTGCTTCGTCCAGTCTGGATGGCAACATTAAGTTCTGGGACATGATGGAAAGCAAAGAAATCAAGAATTGGGCTGCACATCCAGGCGGTGCCAACGACGTTCGCTTCACACGCGATGGTCGATTGGTAACCGCAGGCAAAGATGCAAAGGTCAAACTTTGGAATGGCAATGGCGAACTTCAGAAAGAGTATCCTGGCTTGGCCGAGTCCGCGCTGCGAGCGTCTGTAACAGGAGATGGCGCGGTCGTTGTTGGCGGTGACTGGAATGGCAAGGTTCAGATGTGGCGTAGTGACAAGCCAGAGCAAAGCCAATTGCTGGCAGCCAACCCACCTTCTATCGATAAGCGATTGCAACAGTACTCGACTCAGATGGCCACAATTCAGCAAGAGTTTGCCACCGTTTCGCAAGTAGCAACACAGGCCCTGCAGCAGTCAACGGAGGCCGCTCAGCAGTTGAACGCTCAGCAAGAGGCCGCCAAGAACATGGAAGTTAAGTTGGCAGAAGCAACTAAGAAAGAGCAGACGCTTAAGGGTGCCATGTCGGAAGCTGATCAAAAAATGCAGACGCTCGAGAAAGAGCTGGCAGCAGTGAAGGCTCAACGCGACGCGATGGCTACCGATCTAACAGCTACTAGCCAGTCCGTTCAAGCGATGACCGGCGAACTAAAAACTGTGACCGAAGCTATGAAAGCTTCCGAAACGAAGATGCAGCAGTTAACTCAAGCCGCAGATGCAGCCAAGCAGAAGCAGAATGAAGTTCAATCGCGATTGGCAGCGGCTCAAACGGCGGTCGAGCAAGCGCAGGCGGACAAAGCAGCTCTAGAAAAGCAAGCAGCCGATCTAACAGCGCAGGCTCAAGCCTCGGCCGCACAAGCTAAAGTCCTCGCTGATCAGATGGCAGCAGCTTTGCAGCAAGAACAGTCCGACAATTCAGTCGTAGAAAAGATGACCGTTGAATTGGCGGCCTTGAAGGATCAGCTAGGAGCTCTTCAACGACGGATGGACGAGATCGCGGGTGCACATAAGCAAGCGGCTGACAAGCTCAATAGCACTAAATCGACGACCAATGACTTGAAGTCGAAAGCGCAATCGGCAGAGCAAGCTGCGGTGGATGCTCAAGAGCAATTGAAGTTGTTCCAGAAGGCTTACGGCAGCAAGGTTCAAACTTCGGCCGCTCAACCGCTAGCTCCGCAACCCGCTCAACCGCTAGCTCCGCAACCCGCTCAACCGCCAGCTCCGCAACCCGCTCAACCTGCTGCTGCTCAACCTGCTCCCACTCCAGCACCTGCCACCCAACCAGCGGCGCCAGCTCCTGCACAACCTACCCCACCAGCGCAATAGTTGGTAGCTCGCCATAGACTCACACATGGCCGGACGCTTGTCCGTTCCTGAGTTACCTCCACGCTAGCCGCTGCTAGCGTTCAGTTTGAATCCGGTACCCTTCAACGGTTAGCGACCCACGTTGCTGTTCAGTTTAGCGGGCCGGTCTTTCGACAAACTGATCCAGGTTAACCAAAAGCCAAAGACCATCTCAAGGACCGCTATAACGAATGGAACCATCGGAGCAGTAGGCAGTCCAGCAAAGATGGCCGTAACACCGACGGAACAAATAGCGCCGCCAAGTATCCAATTTGTCCAATCGCCGTATGCACTTCGAAAGCCGAAGTAGTGAGTACCTACTGCAATCGCGGACATTGAGAACACAAAGTCTGGACGATAAGGCAATAACAGCCAGGCTGCCAACAGGCCTCCAATCATCGGAAATATTGTCTCAATTACCATTAGGCCGCCGGGATTTGTCCTTGATAGTTTGTTGCAACCAAAGACACCTCGGAGGATGAGGGTGGCAATTGGAAAGATCAGCATGCGGCCCAAAAACAGCACCGTAAAGCCAAATGCCATGCCTTTAGTGTGTGCCGCAATCCCAGAGGTAAACCACATGATTGCTGAAACTAAGGCACCCGGACCACCTCGTAGATAGGCTCGGCGAACTTCTAATTGAGCAGATGCAATATCCAGTTTGTAACTCCTTTAGTCGGGCTGTAGTGTCACACCATTCCTCAGAATGCAGTGGCTAAACAAATAGCAGGTCCTCACTGCTTCGATCGAAGCTCAAAGAACTTTAGTCCGCTAGCATTACTTTGGAAAAAAATTGGAAGAAAATTCGCCTTTTGCGCGCAAGGAATTTGCCTTTCAAGCGACTAATAATCTAACGCGAGATTTTTCGAGAACTTTTCAAGTTTGACCAAAGGTGTCGAGCTTGTGTTGTACCTATATGGATATACGAGGCAAAAGTTCCGAGTGCCCATTTTTGCTGCGATTCAGTGTTGCAAACTGAGACGCGGAAGTCACTTTGAGATGCTATTGACTTGGAATGGCATGTTTTGATAGCAATATCAAATGCCAGCAACAAACGGAAGGTTGCCTCGAATATGGCAAGCTAGGTTAATTAGGCCGAGCGTTTCGGTTTAGCTAGCAAGCCAAGTGCAGTTTGGAACGGCCCAAAACAGAAAAGAACAACCATTTCTCGAAAAGAACTCAAGTTTGGCATGTCGATTGCGAATGATGTTTCAGCGCATTCAATTTGGCAGACTCGAACTTTAGGAAAAGGAACTCAGTCTCTAGAACGAGCGTAGGACTTACTAGAGATGAACCAAAAGGCTGAATCGGATTGCAGGCAAAGTAGGAATCCAAGGAGGAACGAAAGATGTTAGTGCTAAGTCGAAAAGAAGGCGAACGATTGGTGATCGGTGACAACATTACCTTGGTTGTCTCAAAAATTTGTGGCAACCGAGTCACTGTAGGTATCGAAGCTCCAGCGGACGTGAAGATATTCCGAGGCGAATTGAAATCCAGCGAAGGTGCCAAAGTTGTGCCGTTGCGTCGCGCAACGCTAACGATCGATCTGGATGAAAAACAAGTCAGCGATCTTGAAAAGCAGGCAATGTAATTGAACTGCTCGAAGGAATCGTTCTGGGTTGCAGATCATGATAGACTATAGCCATTGAAAACTACTGATCAGTTGCGAGACTGTCAGTAGCTTTCTTAAGGCTGAAATTTGATGGCAACACTGCTAGCGTCGTTCGGTTGATGACGACTTCTCAGATACTAAAATGCTACTTGGTTAATGAGCAATCTTCTTGGCTGGTAATCGCTCAGTGATCTAGTTTTCTCTCACTCACCAGCACATTCGTCCCACCGCTGGTAACGTTCCCACCCAACGACTCGTGCGACATTAGTTTCAATTTTGGTTTTTGTGGTTTCTACCGCATTGACGGTTTAACGACAAGTGCCACATCCAGAGTCCCGGCTCTTTTGCCATCATTCGAAGAATTTCGACATTGCCTCAGTGACAAAAACCACCTAGTTTGGCCTGAAATTACAGCAGAATGCCCGGGTTTCATGTAGGTGAGGAGCAAATTATGGCAAAACCAACCAGCCGCAGAGCTAATTCAGAACGGTCCCGTCGAATTGTAAAACGCAGATCGTTTCTTGAAAGTCTTGAACATCGACAACTTTTCGCAGGAGACGCGGCTTCAGCAATCATCAGCGTTCCTTTGCCGACAAATCTAGATCAGTTGGGGGCCGTCGTTCGAACCAATGAACCAAGCCCCGTTGTCCTCCAATTTGACTATCAACGCTACTTTGATCGCTTCGTCCTAGATAACCCGCCTACCAGTGTTTCGATCGTTTCAACTCCCAAGCACGGGACAGCATCACCGACTGAGCAATCAAGTTTTAGGGGATTATCTGTACGCTATCAGCCTGAACGAGACTTTGTAGGTGTGGATGAATTTGTAATTGCTTCGACAAACAGTAATTTACCCAGCATTGTCCACTTCTTTCAAGTTTCAGTCTCTGTGGTTGGTGAGACTTGGTTGGCGACTCCCGATTGGGCATCTGTCGAGCAGGGTGGTTCAACAAAGCTAAACGTGTTGAAAAACGATTTGCCTAATGCTCAATTTATCGTTGCGGATGGCCTTCAACTGAGGCTCAAATCTGCGATCGCCGAAAGTGGTGCTACTGTAAACGTGGTTCCTGGAGGCCAATTAATTGAGTACATCGCAAGCGAAGACTTTGAAGGCGTCGACACAGTTACCTACGTCGCTGAAGATCAGGACGGGTATTCCGTAGAGGGCACTGCACAAATACGAGTTACAAAGGCCGGGGAACTGAATAGGTTGTGGCCGGAGCAGTTGACCCAAGTACGAATTGAGCAGCGAATTCTCGGAAGTGCAAGCCAGTTTGGTGTCTATCAAGGCAAAATTTGGGGAGGCCTGCCTTTTGATTATCTACCCAACTACGGATTCGATTATCCGTTGCCCGTGAGCCTTGACTGGGCTACGGTGACGACCACCGCGCAGCCCAATTACGCTCAGTTAAGCGCGACTCAGTTAAGCGCGACTCAAATAGCGAGTTCCTTTGCAAGTTTGGGACACGTAGACAACATTACAGGCACAAACAATATTCAGTTGGGGATAGATGAATCCGATTCCTCGAAGTCAGATGGGCGTTATCTTTACACCATTCAGCGAGCATCTCCTCTTGAGTCATCTTCGTACCCTTATTGGATGAACTCTGCAATTTGGATTTACGACTTCGATTCGTTGGATGCACCCAAACGAGTAGCAACTGTTACGCTCGATTTTGCAGCGGCTGGCCTTGATCTGCACGAGGGCAAGTTGACGATTTTTGGGCAGGAAGGCGTGAACACGCGAGCTTCTGTTTACGACATTAGTGATCCCCAAACTCCCAAGCTGCTTACGACAGCAACTCTTCCAGGATCTTTTGGCAGTTCAAAGCGGATTGAGGATCGATTACTGGTATTCACCAATCAATATGACAATGCGGCACTATATCTGGGTACAGTGCCCCAGAGCGGTAGCCTTACTCGTTACGAATTTGGGACAGAGTATCTTCGCAGACTATTGGAGAACATGTCAGAAACTGAACCAAGTTTCCAAGTAAATGACCCCCAGGGAGAAATGATAGCAAGTGGCAAGCTGACAGAATTCGAGCAGTCCGATATCGGCGATCGAGGACTTTCGCTGGACTCATATCAGAATATTTTCACCTTAGACACTCATTCTTTGACTGAACCAATTGTTGATTGGGATATATCGCAAATAGCTTCCCCAACCAAGTTCTTTTGGCTTATAACTCGCTGTATGTCGCAAGTACTCAATGGAGTTTCGACGGTACCAATGGGGCTCACACCGAAATTGAGAAGTTCACGCTGGATGAGTCCGGATTGCATTTCACTAGCGACGGGAAAGTGGATGGTTTTCTCACGGGCGTTGAAAGTCCACTCCACGAACATGATGGTTATCTGCATGTCGTAACTGTATCGAGTCAAGATTCGTCTACCAATGTCTATGTGTTAGCCCAGCAGGACGATGAACTTGATTTGGTTGGTTCGTTGACAGGGATCGCTCCCAACGAGCAGCTTTACTCGGTAAGGTTCGACGAGGATATGGCCTATTTGGTCACGGCTGAATCTCCGGCTTTCTTTGCAATACCTGTCGATCCGCTATTTACCATCAATTTGTCTGATCCGACGAAGCCAGTTATGGAAGGCCAGTTGATTGTTCCTGGCTACTCGAACTACCTTCAGTTAATCGATGGCGACAAGTTTTTGATCAGTGTAGGTCAGAGTGATATAAGTAACCCCAACAACCTTGCGATTTCAGTCTACGATGTCAGGGATCCAAAATCGCCGCAGATGGTAGATCGATTCACATTTCCGCAAACCCGGTTTATGGGAGATCATCAGTCGATAAAGTATTTGCCTGAAACGCGGACTTTGTCCTTAGCTGTCAGTCAAATGAATACACTTAGCTCAAACTGGTTGATTTTTGGTATTGGAAACGACCACAAGATCCGAATCGAAAACTCCGTTCCTTTTGTGATGACTTTCTCGCGTTCAATGCAAATTGGCGAAATCCTTGTTGGTATAGGTCAAGGTGAGATCAAAGCTCTACCAATCAACGATCTCTCCGTTTCACCAATATCGGTGGAATCTGCCGATTACCAAAATCCAATTTTCCATCCTTGGCTACCGAATGATCCTGCAATTCCAGTCAATCTAATTATCAGTCCAATTCTAAACTTGCAATCGCAGCACGCGGTTGCTGGTAAAACAACTTCCGTTTCGATTGGAAGTATGGTCGGGGAAGGCTTCAAACTGGTCTCTGCTTACGTTGAGGGTAATGGTGGAGAGGCAGCTATATCGGATGAAGGAATGAGCCTCATGTTCTCGCCGGGCCGATCTGTTAATGGCACTCAAGTAGTCCATTACGTACTCGAAGATTCCAGAGGCGTCTCGCATGAAAATCAGGTTGAATTCAACGTTGAGCCTTGGAGTTGGAGTAACGCCTCAAACGCGTTGGACTGTAACGGTGATGGGGAAATTCGCCCCATGGATGCATTGCTAACAATCAATCTGCTGGATAAGCATGGTCCAATGACAATTGAAGCGCTGGACGCATTGGTCTCCAGTTCAGCCATTGAGGATTTGTTTCAGTACGACTCTAACGAAGATGGCATGATCTCAGCCGTTGACGCGTTGCTGGTCATCAATGAGCTGAATCGCCAACAGGAGGCTGCGAGTAGCAGTCGTATGATGCAGCCAGTTGCGGATGCTAGCTCGATAGACCAATCTGAGTCGCTCGAATCGCTTCTAGCAGGCCCTTACTACTACGATCCCGAGTTAGACAAGATTCGCAAGTAATTGTCGGGCCACAGCCGCAGTGTCTGAGGTTGACTCTTGATCGTAGTGGATGAGGTTACGAGTCCTGCTCCCTGCTCCCTGCTCCCTGAAGCCTGAAGCCTGAAAACGGACTCGTAACCTCGTCCACTACGTACGCGTGCGCTGACGACCTAACGCTTGCTAGCATTCTGACATTGTGAAAGCTGGCTTGCCTTGAGATTAAGGTTTCAGCTAATTATTCACCACGAGTGTCTATCGGTGAACGCTTCGTACTCAATCGGAGTTTGGTGAATGAGACTTAGTTTGTCGACTTTCTGCCTGGCAACTTTAACTATCTGGTGCGCTTCCGTTGGCCGATCGCAAAGTCCCGGTGACCAGGGTATTCCAGCCTTTTCCGAGAAAAAATTTGCCGACCGAGTTTGGGAAATGGGAGGTCCAAGAACCAATCAAATCCACAACGGCAAGATGGTTTTGAATATCGAAATTCAAGGCAACGAAACAGTAAGCCAAAGTAAGATCCTCTCGCACATGCAGACTCGGCAGGATCGAGCGTTTGACGAAAAGCAACTTCAGTTAGACATCGCAGAGCTTCACCGAACCGACCTATTCAGCGATATTAAGCCCGAGTTGGTCGAATACAAAGAGGGTGTTGTAGTAAAGGTCAAGTTCCGCGAACGACCAACGGTTACGGAAGTAGTTTTCATCGGCAACAAGCGAGTCAGCGACCGCGAGTTGAAGAAGCACTGTGGCATTGATGTTGGAGATCCTTGCAGTCCCGTTTCTGTTGAAATGGCTCAGCAACGGCTCAAGGATTTGTACGGCGAGAAGGGAATGAACCAAGCCGCCATCGAGATCATCAAGGGCAATAAAACCAAAGATCGTGAGGTCCAGTTTCGCATCTCGGAAGGTCCGGTCGAGCGAATTTGGGAAATCAAGTTCATTGGCAATCAACTGTTCGGCGGCGACGTTCTTAAGACGAAGCTGGAATCGAAAGATTCTTGGAAGGGTGTCAAGCCTTTTGCCAACATAGCCAACAAAATCAAAATCGAAGATGACGTACAAGCCTTAATCGAACTCTATCGTGGCTTGGGTTATTTCAACGCTCGTGTTGACTACTACATCGAATATCTTCCCGATACGAGTTGGGTGGATCGCCGTTGGGTAAACGTAACCTACGTGGTTAGTGAAGGTGAGCAGTTTCGCATTCGAAGCATCTCTGTGGTTGGTAACAAGTATCCACCGTTCACCAAAGATCTGCTTTTGGGTTCGATGGATCTAAAGCCCGGCGATTCCTTCAATCATGGTCGAATGAGCAAAGATCAGCGGCGCATTCGCAACGAATACTATGGCCGAGATGGCTTCATCCACGTCGATGTTGCGCCTCAAGCCGTTTTTCTAGATGAGCCCGGTTGGTTGGATTTGGTCTACAAGATCAATGAAGGCGCTCAGTACATTGCTGGCGATGTCAACATTCATATGGTGGGGGATGACAACCACACTAAACGACAAGTGGTGCTGGCTCAACTGAGCGTAGTGCCTGGCCAACTTATCGATTTGCGAGAACTTGAAGCCTCAGAACGCCGTTTGAAGTTGATTCAGGTGTTCGAGGACAACCCAGCCATGGGCGAACCGCCGAGAATCGAAGTGCAGCGACAAGACAAGATCAAAGAACCTTAATTCAGATTGGGATTTATCTAGTCTGATGAAATGTCGAGCAGACGAAAAAACCTCGCTCGACATGCCGCCCCAAAAACTGTATTAGCTACTGCAACCCCAACGACGAGTAAAGCGTGAGCATGCTGCACACACTCACAGAACAAAAGATCCTGACGAAGTCCAAGCTTGGACTATTCAGCTTTGTCGTTGTTTGCTCTTTGTTTTCGAGCGGTTGTCAACAATTCGCTCAGCAGCGAAAGCTCTACACTCCTCCATCGGCAACTTCCGTTCTCGAAGCTAAGCCAAACTCGGCATTAAAGCCGGATGATTCGCCAAGTCAGAATCTTCAAGAGCAATCACAGACTGACAGCGCACCGTACAATCAATCCTCCACGTTGCAACGCACTAATTCACAGTCAACCAAGAATCAAAATAGTCCATGGCAACAATTTGCTGCTAGTCAAACAGACCACAACAAAGCCCATGCCAACATAGCCCCGACGAGCAGTCTACTTACCGACAACAATGAACCAAAAAAAGTTGGCACCGTAGGCGTAGTTGGCCGCGCGGGTTACGGCCGCAGCACGGATAACAAGGCTGATTCAAAAGCTGGGTTCGTTCGCAGTGGTTCGAATCAAGCCACAGCAGCCAATAAAGATTTAGAGGACTGGAACGGAGCCTTCGCGGCTCGACGTATTCAATCTTTAAGCCCCTATGCAATTGTTCGAGGTCAATCGGGTTGGTATCCAACAAACGGACCAACCGATCCCGGAACTGGTGTACCATCAGCTCCAACTGCCCCACTGGGTTCTGCCGGTGGCTATGCTGGAACGATTGCTCCCGGCACCGTCGGTGGCCAAGGGACAATTGCACCAGGTGTTGCGGCCTACGATCCAACCCTGGATGTTCCTGCAATTTCGGCTCCTGGTGGTTATCGTCCCAACATCCAAGTTGCTCCTTTGGATGTCTATGTTCAAGAGAAGAGAACGGGTCGAGTGATCCTGGGTGGTTCGGTGAACAGCGATTTGGGTGTGGCTGGACAATTGATAATTGACGAGCGAAACTTTGACATTCGCGCAGTCCCGCGTAGTTGGTCAGATCTATTCAGCGGTTATGCATTCCGTGGAGCGGGCCAATCGTTCCGTGTCGAGTTGATGCCAGGTAACCGAGTGGATCGATACACGGTGAACTGGACAACGCCTAATTTGTTCGGGTACATGCCTTACAGTTTGTCAGTCGGTGGCTTCTTGTTCACTCGCCAATACCAGGATTGGCTGGAAAAACGCGTCGGAGGTCGAATCGGCATTGGCTATAACATTACTAAAGACCTTTCGATTGGTACAGAAGTCCGCGGCGAGAATGTAAAAATCTCTCACCCTCGAGTATCTGGCGTTCAAAAGCTTGATAGTGTTTTGGGCAAGAACGAACTCTACTCAGCTCGATTCAACATCGCCCACGATACTCGAGATAGTTCATTCCTTGCCACCGAAGGCGGTCTATTGCAGCTTTCCTACGAGCAGGCGTTTGGAAAGTTCGACTATCCGCAAGGTCAGGTCAACTACTCCCGATACTTCCGAGTGAATGAGCGAGCTGACGGTCAAGGCAGACACGTTTTGGCAACAACATGGAAGTTAGGCTTCTCAGGTAATCAAACTCCGATTTTTGAAAACTTTTTCGCTGGTGGTTTCAGTTCGATGCGTGGTTTCCGATTCCGTGGTGCCAGCCCAGTAGAAGGTGGCGTGCAGGTCGGTGGTCACTTTATGTTCCTGGGAAGCTTGGAATATATGTTCCCACTTACAGCCGATGAAATGCTTCGCGGCGTAGCTTTTGTAGACTATGGTACTGTTGAGCAGAACATCACGATCAAGAAAGAGAACTTCCGCGTATCGCCGGGTCTAGGATTACGCATTGCAGTTCCAATGCTCGGACCAGCACCACTGGCGTTCGACTTCGCAGTTCCAGTTTCGCGTTCGAGTACCGACCAGACACAACTGCTCTCGTTCTACATGGGCTTCACTCGCTAGTTAATAGCAGACGTGAGTCTCTCTTAATACAACCATGGGAAAGATCTGAGGCCACGCAGTTCATTGCAAAGCCAGCCAATGATCCAGCCCATTATTAGCTCCTCACAAAACAAATCATGGCACAACCCGAATCGCCAACTAGCGAAGACTTAAGCAGATGGCAAGCCAAGGCCCTTCCGGCTGCCGTGACTCTGATTGGACTATACAGCACGATTCAACCGTTGCAGTCAGCACATGGACAATCGCTTTTCGAAGCCTCGATGAGTCTTGGATTCGAGGATCGCTATCGATACTTGACGATAACTCCTCAAGACCGTGCTCAATTCGATACTTGGTTAAGGAGCTGCGAAACTTCGCAAGACATGATCTTTTTTGGTGTGATTGATCATCGAACACAAAGTTGCGAAGGTCGACAAGCTCTGATGCGCAACGATTCGAAAAATGGTGTGATTGAAATCGGCAATATACTTTGGGGTCCGAAGATAGCTCGAACTCAGATTGCAACAGAAGCCTTGTATCTGTCGGCCAAATATGTCTTCGAGCAACTAGGTTATCGACGATTTGAGTGGAAGTGTGACGCTCTAAACGAGCCATCAAGACGAGCCGCACTTCGATTTGGCTTCCAATTCGAAGGTATCTTTCGGCAGCACTTGATCATTAAAGGTAAGAACCGCGATACAGCTTGGTTTGCCATGATTGATCGGGAATGGCCAGTTCTGGATCGAGCCTATCAAGCATGGTTAGCTCCAGAAAACTTCGACGGAGCCGGACTGCAGCGCAAGAAGCTAAAAGAGTTTTTGTAGCTACGTTATTCGCCGCTCTCACCTGTAGGCTTCGCAGTAGAGCATTCTGAAAACGAAGTTGCAATTTTGGGACCCTCCCATTGTTGAAAGCAACTAGCCGATGATTTGTTAATGGGAGGGTGGCAAGCGAGGTTGATAGTCAAGCTTGACATCATGCCCACCTTGCCCTCCCCGCAAATGCTCGTTGAACTCGCTGTGCGACCCTGCCCGCGAAAAAATTGAGCGGTCGCTAGCCAACTTCTACGCGCGGGAGGGTTCGTTAGTCGTGACAAAGGTGGTTACAGGCAAGGCAAAGACTTATTCAAAACGCAAAATGTACTCTTGTCGTTTGTCGCCTTCGTTCTTAGCCACGCGGAGATAAACTTGCCCACCGCAGATAGCTGGACTGGCAAAGGCTTCATCGCCAATCTTGCCTCTGAAAAGTTCTTTAAACTTGCTACCGTTCTCTTCGAACACGACAAGCTCTCCGGCCTCATTAGCCCAGTAGATCTTGCCATCGGCCAGAACTGCTGATGCGCTATTCATTCCTGGCCATCGCTGAGTCCACTTCTCTTTGCCAGTGGCTGCGTCCCAACAGATCAACACACCGTTTTCGGTATAAACGTAGACATTGCCCTTGGTCGCCAGCAGTGACTGCTCGTAGGACCTTTGCTTGTTGCGCCATACCACTTCTCCGTTAGCAATCTTCACCGCCAAAGTTTCTGACTGTGGATAGCCACCGCTGGCAAAGCAGATTCCATTGTCCCAAACAATCGTGCCGCACGTTGCCGTTGAAACTCCGGGAGTGGCCCATAGTTCTTTCCCAGTTGCCGGATTGTATGCCCGAATGTGATCGAATCCACTAATCAGCAAATAGTCTTTGCCTTGATAGCTTGTTACCACGGGCGACGAGAAAGTAATGGTGCTCGGTCGTTCCGTCCGCCAAGCTTCGCTACCGTCGCTTGTCTTGAGAGCGACCAACCCCGAGGGTCCGTCGTATTCATAGACGACAATCACCTTGTCGCCGTAAAGTACGGGCGAGGCTGCGTAGCCGTATCGAAACCGAGTCGGATTGTAGTCGGCGATCCGTTTTTCCCACAGTTTCTTACCTTCCATCGACAAGCAGGTTAACCAAACTGCCTTGTGGTGAAACACCGCTGCGAACAGTTTTTCGCCGTCACATGCGATAGATGGCGAAGCTTCGGTATTCTTGGGGTGGTTCTCTTCGGGAAAACCACCTTCGTTCAGCTTGTACTGCCAGTTCTCTTTGCCAGTACTTCGATTCAAAGCAAATACCGAATGAATCTGCTTCTCTTCATCTGCGGTTATTACGAATAGTTGTTGACCGACAACCGTTGGAGAGCCGTGTCCTCGACCAGGAATTGGTTGTGCCCACTTAAGATTCTTGGATAGATCTAGTGAAGTAGGAGCCTTCCCATTGGCGTGACCATCGCGTGTTACTCCTCGCCACCATGGCCAATCGTTTTGAGAGTCCAACTTCTTGAAGTTGTCGATGGATACCTGTGCAGAACAGATCGATTGAAAAAGTAACGCAATTGTAAGGCAGTAAAATAGCTTTTGTTTCATTTCGCATCCGAGTTCGAAGTAGAGTTCGCTTCGCAAGCAGCAGATTATAACGGACGGCGTCAAAAGGTGCTGAGCCGTGGAGTGCTGTCGGAGGTGAATTCAAATTCAATTAGCGTTTCAAATCCAAAGCTTTGCCCATCGCATGATGTCAGAAACCCACGCAACGGAAGGTAGCGATATTCCGGGTTTCATTTACAACTTTTTTGGAAATCTCTCACCCCCAATAGTTGATTTTGGCTTTTCGGACCGGTAGATTGCCTGCTCTTCCTACACACGAAACCTCGGAGTACGCCATGGGTTTGTTTGATTCATTGTTCGGTGGGTTTGAAGGCGGTGGAAAGCTAACGCCTCAAGAAGCCTTTGCTGGGATTTTGATGGGAGCCAGTGGATGTGATGGTCACATTGGTGATGAAGAAGTTCAGGCATTGGCTACAGCCTTGTTGCGAATGAAGTTGTATCAACGGATCAACGAAAAGCAGTTCGGTCAGATATTGAACAAAGTGCACGGAATTCTAAAGAAGAAGGGTGCATCGTTTTTAGTCGAGGGATGTGCAGCCGGTTTGCCCAAAGAGCTTCGCAATGCGGCGTTCACGAATGCGGTTGATATCGTTTTAGCAGATGGCGTTGTTGAAGATGACGAGAAGGCCTTCATCGAGCTGTTAGCAGGCAAGCTTGAAATCGATGGCACGACAGCTCGCACGATTGCTGAAATAATGGTTGTTAAGAATCGCGGCTAGTTGCCCCACAAACTCCTCTTCATAGCTCTGAAAAAATAGAAGGAATTTTCTATGTCGATATTCGATGATGTACTTACAGATGGCCAGTTTCAAGAGCAGGCGTTCGGCCCTCACGAGGCCTACGCTGGAGTTCTTCTAGCTTCCTCTGCTTGCGATGGTCACATCGCCGACGAAGAAGTTCAAAGCTTGGTCACAATCCTGGGTCGAATGAAACTATATCAACACGTAAATCCAAATCGATTTGGTTCGATGATGGATCGACTGCTGGGCATCCTAAAGCGCAAAGGCCCTGAGCAGTTGGTGGAACAGTCCGTGGCGGTTCTGCCGCCTGAGCTAAAAGAAACAGCCTTTATCAACGCTTGTGACATTGTGCTGGCAGACGGTGTTGTTGAGGAAGATGAGAAAGAGTTCATCAACAACTTGATGATGAAGCTTGGCGTTGGTGCAGACCGTGCCAAGACGATTATCAAAGTAATGGTCTTCAAGAATCAAGGTTAGTGGCGTAAGCTTCTGGCTTGCGAACCGTTCCTAAAACATTGCCTGAAAAGGCCGAGATTTACTCGGCCCCGGCCAACGGCCTGGTAGCGTTGGTGATCTAAGGATGATCAAAGTGCTCAAGGCCCTTCGGGCAACGCTGTAGAAGTATTTTTCTTGAACCGTAGTTGAGTTTTCGAAGAACGAGCGCCGCCCAAATGTTCGTTGAACTCGCTGTGCGACCCTGCCCGCGAAAACGTTGTAGCGATCGTTAGCCAGCGAATGCGCGCCGGAGAGTGCTAGTGTGCCACCAACCAATTCTCGCCATAGCCAGTTTCAACATCCAGCGGAACCTGCATGGGAAAGGCACTGGACATGGCCTCGCGAATCAAAGGGATGGCTGAGTCGATTTCGCTCTTATGCAAGTCAAACACAATTTCGTCGTGCACTGTTAGCAACATTTTGGTCTTGAAGGCACCCGAAGCCAATGCGCTGTGAACTTTGATCATGGCTAACTTCAGGATGTCGGCTGCAGTGCCCTGAATCGGGCTGTTCATCGCTAATCGCTCCGCCGCAGCCGCCGCGCCTCGACTGCGTGAGTTGATGTCACGCAGGTATCGTTTGCGACCAGTTTGAGTCTGCACAAATCCGTTATCGCGAGCAAACTGAATGGTGCGATCAATGTACTCGCGAACCTTAGGGTACTCGGCGAAGTAATTGTTGATCAGCTCTGACGCTTCCGACTTGGGAATGTTCAAGCGTTGCTGAAGACCAAAGGCGGAAATGCCGTATATGATTCCAAAATTCACCATCTTGGCTTTGGCCCGCATTTCTCGCGTGACCAAACCAACTGGAACACCAAAGACTTTGCCTGCCGTTACTGCGTGAATGTCGATATTCTTTTGAAACGCTTCTAGCATCGCTTCGTCACCACTCAATTCGGCCATTACACGCAATTCAATCTGCGAATAGTCCGCTGAGAGGATCAGATAGTTTTCATCACGCGGAACAAATGCCGCGCGAATTTCGCGGCCGCGTTCTTTCCGAATCGGAATTGTTTGTAAGTTCGGATTGATCGACTGCATGCGTCCCGTTGCGGTCCAAGCTTGGCTATAGACAGTATGAAGACGACCAGTCTTAGCATTGATATAGCTTGGCAGTTGATCGACATAGGTTCGCTTGAGTTTGGTTGCGTTGCGGTAGTCGAGTATGTCTGCGATGATGGGGTGTCGACTACTCAGCCGATCAAGCTCTGCTTCTCGAGTTGAATACTGACCGGTGGCTGTTTTCTTCGGCTTACCTTCAACTTGCAGTTCTTCGTAAAGCACCACGCCCAGTTGTTTTGGCGAGTCGATATTGAAGCGATGCCCAGCCGCCTCGTAGATCTTTGCTTGCAGTTGTTCTATCTCCGAATCCAACTGGACCGAGAACTTTTCTAGTGCGGTGTAGTCCAAGCGGATACCTTCAAACTCCATGTCCACTAAAACATTGGTTAGTGGGAATTCGACCTCGTAGCAAACTCGCTCGACACCTTGCGTGACTAAATCGGGCCTCATAACGCCAGCGATTTGCAAAGTAATATCTGCATCTTCGCAGGCGTACGGGCCGACCATATCGACGGCAACATCAGCCATGTTTCGCTGATCGTTGCCCTTCGGCCCAATCAACTCTTCTATCTTGATCGTGTTGTAATTCAGGTAGAGCTTGGAAAGGTAGTTGAGCCCGTGCTCCATCTCCGGCTCTTTCATCATGTGAGCCAGCATCGTATCAAACAGCTTTCCGCGAACTTCAACGCCGTGCCATTTCAGCAGCGTGATATCATATTTCAGATTATGCCCAATCTTGGCAATCGATTCGTTTTCGAATAGAGGCCGAAACTGCTCGAGTACAGTTTGAAAGCTATCTGCCTCGGTCGAACAAACGACATAGTAGGCCTGCTTGGGCTGAATGGCAAAAGCAATACCCAACGGCGTCGCTTCGCGCGGATCGCGGCCAGTTGTTTCCGTATCGAAACAGAATTCGCTACAGCTCGATAACATTGAAAGCAGCTCAACCCGCTGCTCGGCTGTTCGAACAATAACGTAGTCCTGAAGGACCGTCTGCAGGTTCGTCTCTTCCGTCTCTTCATCAAATAGTGATGCTTGTATCTCAGCTTCACGCTTCTTCTTGGCAGTGTTAGTTCTTGCGGCTGAGGATGAAAAGCTGTTGCCGAATAGTCGCTTGCCGAGTGAGTCAAATTCAAGCTCACCGAACAACTGCTTCAGTTTGTCGTGGTCGTAGGACTTCCCATTGTAAGCTATTGATGTCATTCATCGGGGCACATCACGCTGAATCGTAACCAATCGCTTGGAAAGCAAGGCTTGCTCGGCGAACTGTTCCAAGCTCTCCTTCTGTTTGCCTTTTAGTTTTGACGTATTAGCCAGCAGATTTTCGATCGATCCAAACTCTTGAATCAACTTCACTGCTGTCTTGGGCCCGATGCCGGGCACGCCAGGAATGTTATCGCTGGAATCGCCCATCAAGCCCAAGATATCAATCACTTGATCGATCCGCTCGACCTCCCACTTGGCCAACACTTCGCGAACACCGATCAGCTCCGATTCGTTGCCTTGTCTGCCTGGCTTCCAAACAAAAATGTCGGTGTCTACCAACTGATCGTAGTCTTTGTCGGGAGTAACCATCAGCGTCATGAAGCCCATCGGTTGAGCTTGATGGGCCAGTGTGCCTATGATGTCGTCCGCTTCATAGCCCGGCATTCGAATGACAGGAATGTTGAAAGCCTCCATCAATCGATCCACCCAAGGAATCTGCTGCGATAAATCCTCGGGCATCTGGTCGCGATGAGCTTTGTATTCGGGAAAGGCTTGGTGTCTAGCAGTTGGATCGGACGTGTCGAAGGCTGCAGCCAAATGAGTAGGCTGTTCGCGGTTGATGATGTCCAGAATTGTATTGGTCATTCCAAACACCGCCGACGTGCACATCCCGTTGGACGTAAATCGAGGCGCCCGAATGAGTGCAAAGTGAGCGCGATAGATCAGCGCCATCGAATCCAGTAGGACCAGTTTTTTGAGCATATCCATAAGTTTTGGGGCCGATCCTTAACGCTTGGCACTCTGGTTCAAATAGATCAACAAATCTACTAACTGCTGGTTGGTGAGCAACTCGCTAAAGTTGGCTGGCATCAAAGACTGTTCCGATTCCTTTCGCTGTTCAACTTCCGAGGCAGAGATCGATTTCACTTTCGCATCTGAGCCAACGATTTGAATGGTGCCATCTTTCTCTTCGCGGACTAAACCTGAAACGATGGTTCCGTCAATCAACAAAAATGTCGTCGCACGAAATGCCTTGTCGACATTCAAGTTTGGCAACAGTACATCTTCTGCAATTCGCTCCACGCTGCGCTGCACAGCACCATCAAGTTGCGGACCAATTGTCGCACCCTGCCCGGCCAACTGATGGCAGTTGCCGCAATGTTGGTTGTACAACAACTTGCCGCGTTCAACATCAGCGCTGGGCCAATTGACCTCAGCAAGTCGCTTGGTCACAAGGGCTGTGTCCAAGCCAGCAGCTTCAGCAGCACTGAAGTATTTTTTTAGTTTTGCCTTTCGATCTTCTGACAAATTGTTCGGCAACAGTGTCGGAGCACCGCGAAGCGAGGCAGGGTTGAGCAAGCCTGCATCGAGAGCATCGCTCAAAAGCTCGCAACCACTCTCCGATTTGAGCAGCGACTGAGCTAAAGCCGATTGTTGACTGCCTGCTGCCGATTTGCAAAGCTCACTAACGATCGGCAATGCAGCATCGTTATTTAGAGCGCCACTATACAGCTTCTCATTCACTAAATCTGTTCGACCTAACGCCAAAGCCTGGTTAGCAAGGTTGGAAGCAAGCATCGAACCGCGACCTTCCAGCCAAGCTGCGATGACTGCCGTTCGCTGTCTTGAGCTTAACGCTATAGACAGGAGCTTATCGAAAATCTCTTTGTTTCCAAAACCGAGTTTGAGCAGAGCGGATGAAGCTTCAAGTGGTTTGGTGGTTGAGCCGACCTGAAGGCTTGGAAATGAGAACCTAGCCACACCCAACCAAGCGTAGGCATTGCCGTTGTCACCATCGACGACTCGTAAGCGAACCTCTTGTCCTGCAAACTTAGCTAAATCCCATTCGACAAACTTGGCTGTATCGTTGCGAGGCGGAATGGCCTGCATCAATTGCTGACCATTTTTGGCGTTGACCAATGAGACGTAGTTGAGGTGATGATCGGGTTTTTCGGGATGGCCATTATGACCTGCTACCCAAAAACTCATTCGATCGGGACATATGAATACTTCGCTATTCAATTGCCCAACGTACTGCTCACCACGACTCAAACTGCTCAGCAGCTCGACGGCTTGGCCATCAGTACATTTTCGTGCTTCTAGATTCCAGGTCTTTCCTGCTTGATCCAGCCACTGCATCGATGGTCCTTCGGCGGCGATCTTGTCGGCGACCAAGCCTGCCAATCCAGCCAGCGTCTTCTCTGCAAGCGATCTAAGCTCGACCGACTGGCTCTTCGTTGTCGGTGGATAAGTCGTGGCGATCTGTACGAGCTGATTGGAACGGACAATTAGATCAGTCTTCGTGGTCTGTTCAACGATTCCAAGCAGCGACTTAAGTAACTTTTCATCAGGATATCGTGAGGCATGTTCGATCGCTGCGGTTTTTAGCGCTGGGTCAACTCCATCACTAGCCGCAACGAAGTCCAGTAGAGCTTGAGCGGCAGTCGAGCTGGCAACTCCCGGCAGAATATTGACCAAGAGCTTAGCTTCGGCGGAGGCTGACCAAGTCTTGTCGGTTTGCCAGCGAGATGAATACCGCTTGACCAATTCTTGATCGCGCTGAAGTATGTTTCTAATCGCGATTCGCGCTGCTTGAATCATGACCGGATCAGAATCGGGTGTATTGAGGGCGACATGACTCAGGCCGCTCACTTGCTCAGCGCCACCCCAACGACCTAGCAGTTCACAAGCAGCCTTGGCAACTTCTGGATCAGCTTGAGAAATAAGTTGGCTAGCGATTGAAACAACTTTGTCAGCGCCGACTGGTTTGTCCCTCCAACCGCAGGCTGTTTTAAATAACTGCACTTGCAGTTCGGAACTATTCTTGATCTGCAGGAGCTGGATCAGCATTTCCACACCCAGTTGACCTCGACGGGCCAGCAATTCCACCGCGCTACGACGACTTAATGTCGATTCGCTAGTGTTCTGCGCCAGTTTTTGAAGTGTGACTAGATCTAATCTTGGGCTTTGCATTTCCGACTCGATAGCCAATCGACGTTCTTGCAAAGTCGATGATCCGAGCCTGGAAATCAAAGCCGTTGGTGGGATTGAGTTTCGTTTGGCACTTGCATTCGCTGAAGATGTCGTATCGCCCTGGTATCGGATTCGCCAGATACGACCGCTCTCCCGATCTCGTTCAGGATGAGTTAGCGGAACTTCGTAGTGGCCGATAATCTTGTTGTAGAAGTCGGCCACGTACAACGATCCATCTGGACCTTGAATGATGTCGACTGGACGATACCAAGGATCCTCACTGGTCATGAAGTCACCAAGCTCTTTGGCTGCAACAGTGGCTCCTTTGCGTTCAACCGCATTGCAGTTGATGCGACTAGTCATGACGTTGCCACTAAAGAACAAATGTCGATAGGGTTGTGGATACTGTTCGCCCTGATAGTATTCCACGCCACAAATGGCGGTACTGCTGTGAAGGTGCTCCATCATTGACGGCGCGAATCCAAGCCCATCGTGTGGCCTTCCAAAACTTGGATAACAAGCACCCGGCAAGAGCGCTGTCAGTGGTTTGCTGTGGCAATCCGCAGTGAACCAGTTCTCGAACTCGTCGCGGCACATGCCGAACGGATTCACTTGACCTGTCGTAAACTGCTCAATGCGAGAACCGTCGGCCTTGAATCGGAAAGTATTTCCCGAGTTCATTTCGACTTTCGATCCATCCGATGCAGTTACAGATGAGCGATTGTTGAAGCCGTGGCAAGCATAGATCCAACCATCGGAGCCTTGACGCAGAGCGTTGATCATGCCATGGGTATCGCGAGTTGTGTCGAATGGGCCGAGCAATTTGACTCGTTCATCGACTCGATCATCATGATCGTTATCCTTCAAAAGCCAAATGTTAGGAATGCTGAAGCAGATCACTCCTTCTGGAACCGGGATGATCCCGATTGGAATGTTCAAATCGTCTGCGAATACTTTGACTTTCTCGAATGTACCGTCACCATCAGTATCTTCCAAGATTCGAATTGTGTCTCGAGACTTTTTGCCCTCGGGCACCGCATACGGGTATTCGATGGTGCAAGTGACCCAAAGGCGTCCACGAGCGTCGAAAGCCATGTTGAGCGGCTTTGAAATCTGCGGCTCTGCGGCAACCAGTTCAGCCACGAACCCTGGAGGTAAATGAAATCCTTTGGCTTCATCAGCGGGTGACAACCAAGGAGTTTCACGTACACCTTGCCCATAGATCTCAGGTTTCGTTGTTGGCTCTTTTGCACCTTTGTAGGCATCGGGCTCGCTTGCAAGGCAGAAGCTTACAAGAGCACAAATGAACAGGTTTGCTACGAGCGAAGTGGCGGAAAAATAGTTGCGCATGATGCTGAAAGAACCTGATGAAATGAATTGCTTCAGTAACCGTTGATGGCGATGTTCGTCGGGCCTGTCATCTAGTTGCGAATTGCATAGAGGGGCGCTGTAGGTTCGGATATACAAGATGCCGTTGGAGACAACCGGAGAAGCCGTAATCGGCTCGCCGCCCATTGAATTGCTCGATACGATCTCAAACTTACGGCCGGCCTTAACTACCGTGCAGACTCCGTCTTTTCCACAGAAATAGATGTGGCCATCTGCATAAACTGGGCTACAACGATGCTGAACTGAGTGGGCTCTTTCAAAGTAAACTTGTTTGCCGCTCGACAGCTCGACGCATTGCAGTTTACCATCTTTATGCAGCAAATAGACCAAATCGTCGACGATAAGTGGAATCGATACGTCGGGCGTTTCCGGAGTGGTCCAACGAACATTGGATTCGCCAAGCGTACCGCTTGAGTTGCTCGATAGTGGTACGGCAACGGTTGGGCCCGCTTTGGCGGTTGGAACGATCAAGGTACCTTGGCTGAAGGCTGGTGAAGATACGAATCGAAAGGTCAAGTCACTTTCCTTGGGATTGATTTTCGTTGGACCGTTCAGTCCACTCAGCCGCCAAACCTCTCTTCCTGTCGTCAAGTCGTGGCCAGTAGTGCAGTCAGCCCCGTGAACTACCAACAGTTTGCGCTGCCCATCATTAATCATTAACGGCGAAGCGTAGGAGTGTTTGCACTCGAATTCAGCGGCAGTAATTCGATCGACTGCCCAAACTGTCTCTCCGGTGGCTTTGTTCAACTTGATAACTTTGCCAGTTCGTTCGTTGTTACCTCTGGCCATTGGGCCATGCAAAAGTTGCAGATACAGCGCATCGCCATCGAGAATGGGAGTGCTCGTCAAACCAAACTGAATGTCGATCTTGCCAAAACGCTCGTTGCAATCCAGCTTCCAAACTTGCTTGCCATCCATGTCATAGCAGGCCAAGATTCCTGTGGAGAAAAATACCCAAACATGCTTGCCGTCTGTCGAAGGTGATGGTGATGCCGAGTTACCTTCGCCAGCTCGTGCGTCTTTGTTGCCACTGGTCACGCTTTGACGCCAAAGCTCTTTGCCGTTCTTGGTGTTAAGGCAAATCAATACTAAGTTGTCTCCATCGGCGCTGGTTACGAAAAGTCGCTCGCCCCAGATTACCGGAGTCGCTCCACCTTGGCCAGGCATCGCCGCTTTCCAGGTTACATTCTTTGATTGATCCCAAGTTGTTGGCAGCGACTTCTCAGTTGAGATGCCATCTCCTTTGGGACCCCGCCACTGAGGCCAATCCTCGGCTCTTAGTCCCGAAGAGCAACTTGCTACGCCTAGCAGACTAAGTAATCCAAGTTGGCTGGTTTTCAAAAGGGCTTTTCGAAGTTGCGCAACAAACATTGTGAGGAATCTCGTCAAGGTGGGGAAACTGATTCGGGAAGGTTGCGGCTCGATGTGTTCTTACGACATGAGCCAGCAAACGATTATAGCTGGTTCGAATCTAATCGGGCTAATGTGAACCCTCTATTGATTGGGCCTGTTCGAAAAATTACTCTTTAAGATCTGTTATTATTCAGCAATTAGCCATCCAAATTCCGCGACGAAGGGTATGAGGGTCAACCAACAGTAGTAAGCCCTGGCCTTCGCGTTGCTGAAGGTAACGGGCTACTGATTGAAGATTTTGTCAGGTCGGTGTTTGTTCACAAGGATTGATCGTGGAGTACAGCGAGAATCTTAATTGCCATTGCGGTCTGCGGCTAAGTTCGGGGCGTCTCATCTTTTTAGACAAACTGACTCAATCTCGAACCTACGTAGGCCTACTAGAGGGCACGCCAAGCAAAAAGACGAATGACTTAGCGATCAAGTGGCACTTTGAGCGTGTGGAGCGTGAGAACGCCACGAAAGGAAAGCCATTTTTGATTAGGCCCGAGCGCCGCGATTACTTCAAGGAACTAGGCGATATGCAACCGACCCTTGAGAGGCAGGCAGATCGACCAACCGAACTCAAACACGTTCCCGAATGGTTACCGCCAATAGTTTGCGTTGGAGATTTCAGTTCACCTCAGCCAGCGCGAAACCCCAAGAAACACGCTTCCTCGCTGACCATCATCTGGTACCAGAGTGATTTTGGATTCGATCCGCGAGCTTTCAACCTGATTCGCGAAGTCGAGTGGGATCAGCTCGCCACTGATTGGGATTATTAGTAAATTCTAAATCATCGCACCATTTGCTCGATGCAAGTCAATGCACTACTTTACTCTGGCGTCTCAATGCCCGCCAGGTCGCAAAGATTGGCCTCGACGACGACTTGCGGGCAGCTCCACACGAGAAAGAAAAGCGCTTCGCGAGCCCATCTGCCAGCCGGATGACCATCGATGAAGCCAGCTCCTTTGGCAGCCTGTAATGCCGCTTGGGTAACGCGAAGAACTAACGAGTTAGCCTTCCTGCGCAGCTCGGTAAGGCTAATTGGCTCCTGTCCAGCCATCATTCGCTGTAGGTACATGCGCAGGACTTCTACATCGGCACTCATCTTATCAGCGACTGGGCGAAGCGAGCTGCGATCAACAGATTCGTCTCTGAGGAATTGAGCAACTCGCATGGAATGACCTACCGCCAAAATGGAAGTGTGCAAACCGCCCACTCCACCGCCACGGCCACTTCCTGTCAGCAGTACGTTTTCAATTGGTCCAGCAACAACTCGTTCAGATCCTATCCTGACCTGCTTCAATTCGACACGATCAGTACAGCTAGACGTGAGTGCAACAAGCTGCATGCCTGGAAGGCACGTGACTCCGTCTGCTTTGCGTGGGACAGCGGCTACGATCTGTCGACCATCCGTTAGGGTTGCGCCAAGAATCAGTTCATCGGCAATCTCTGCGCCCGTCACCCATGGAGCGTAACCATTCAGGATATATTCTTCAGGGGTATTGTTCTTTCCTACCGGTGTGGCTGCTAGCGCAGGAGCCGTATGTTGTCGACTGGTACTAAGCTGGCTGATTCCGACCGTAACGAAACAGCTTCCATCGGCGAGTTTCGATGCGATGTCTTGGCGCAGGTCAAGATTATTGGAGTTCAGAATTCGGCGAGTGGCTGCATGCCACTGAGTGAGAATAAAAGCAGTTGTCAAACAGCTCTGGCTCAGTCCCAAGTATCCCAACAGAATCTGTGAGTCACTCCAATTCCAACCGCCAAATTCTTCCGGCAAGAACCAACGAAGCACGCCACCATCGACGCATGCTTGAATCGAATCCGTTGGCCATTTTGCTTGCAAATCAACTGCTGCAGCCAATTCGTCAAGGCGCGCGCGGACAGGTTCGATCGCGCTAAGTGTCGCTGAAATCGAAGAAGCAAAATGATTGTTAAATGTAGTGTTGCTCACTGTGATCTGATTAAGACTGAGACTTCAGTATCAATCCCCGCATGTTTGAACCTAAAGGGGCAGGACTTTCCTCGATCGCGCCGAATACGTCAACAGCCTGCGTCAATATTGGCTGCTTCAACTGGTACAAACCGCAGGTCCGAACCCATCCAATTGAAAGCATAGACATTTGTCAAAATTCGCGGGATAGAGAAAGGCTACCGTCTCGATAAAAATTTCCAAGCAGTCAACGAGTAACAGTTCGCCAAAGCCAACCAGCTAGCGACTGTTGTGGGATCAATGCTACCCAATCCGTGGTTTCTTGGGCGGTTTTGAATTTTATGGACGACTGCGCCTGCCTTTCCGTCTTCAGGAGGAAAAAATGAAAAACTGCCTCAGAAAGTGGTTCCGCCACTTGTTGCTGATCAGCATTACTTCTGTCGGAGTAGCCGCGGCTTCGCCCGCAAATGCTCACGACTTACCAATATTTGATTCCATCGGTTTATACAATTGCTTTGGTTTGAGTTCACCAAACTGGCAATTGGATCCCAATTTATCTAGCATCGCCAATCAAGTTACCTCGGCAGCCCAAGCGGATTGGACAAACAGTGGCTGGAGCTGGTGTTTCGCAGATACGCCAAATTTGGATACGATCCAAACCGAGCCTCGACAAGAGTTTTCCTATCTCGGACCAGCTACTTCACAAGCCAGTCCACAAGTAGAAATTCCGTTCTCGCAATTCTCCGACAGCTTCGCTCCTGTAAGAACTGATATCGCTACTTCGAGCGATGATGTTGCTTCGGACGATTATGAGGGTTGCGAAAATGACGTTGAGTTCGATTGCTTCCCAGCCAAACGAATCGTTACAGAGCCAAGTCAATTCGCCTATGATGACGTTGGCTGCCCCGCTGACATTGAAGGCTCGGATGTACGAAACTCAGATGAGTCAATCGCTTCGGAAAACGACTTCATGGCCGATGATGTCTATCTGTCCGACGAAGAGATGACAGATGACGATGAGCTTAGTTCCGAAAGCAGCCTTAATGCTCCCAACGACACTGTAGAAGCAGAGACGTTGGTAAATGAGGATTACGTCGAGATTGTGCCGGACCTTCCCGAGCAGGAAATCCCTAGTTTTTCCAATATGCTGGACGCCGGTTACAGCATGTTGCCCAAATTTAGCTTGACCGACAGTTACTCGGGACTGAGAAGCTGGGTACTGGCAAATGTCAAACCTACAGTTTTAGCAGCAGAACCAGACGCATTCGATTCCTCAACTGTAAGTCAGTTCGCCGGAAATTCAAACAACTCAGCCAACTACTTAAGTTCACGCCCACTGATCGATGATTACCTTGGCGGAGAATCTTTTGTAAGAGATTGGCGAAATCTGCAACTGTTTCGCAATCCGACTCCAACTGAACCGGCCGGTTTCATCGGCGAGTATGGTTGGAATGCTCCGCTGCATGACGAAATTGCACAATCTGAACCTACCAAGTATTCAAACGATAACTTACTTGAACTGTGGAAGGGTTTGGCGTCGGCGATCGAGACTATCGAGTGCTACTGCGCACAGGAAACCTACAGCTTCTCTCACACTCATGCAGCAGGTTGGAATCTAGGTCAGGCAATCTCCTCGATCCAACGACAACCATCAGAACAAGTTGCGAAATTCAGTCGACAGCTAGAAAAGCTCCAGCAAAATCAGTTTGTTGATCTTGAGATGCTTGGCCAGCCGTTGTTTGTGATTCATCGGCTAGATGGCAAGGAGTTTTTGTTACCCGCTAAGCAAGCGAAGCAATGGAACACTGTTCCTCAAATTTCAGCAGCTACAACCATCGATTGGCGAGCAATTGCTGCAAAATCCGCGGCCTTTGGAAATATCTCAAAAATCCATCCCAAACGATCAGGCAATTTTGTTGAGGCGAGCGAAGCACAAGCTGGGTTAAGCCTTTCCCAGATCTCCAAGAACTTAGTCCGCTCAACCTCGGTCGGACTCGACGGCTTGGCGGATCGACTTCACAGTTGGGCGAATTCGCTCAGACTAACCGTTGATATCGGCACTCAAGTAGCTGATCTGACCGAAGGCGATTCAGTCCGTTAGTCAACCTCTGTTTGACAACATTGAAGGAGAGAGCGTTTCCGCCAGTTACATGAACAATGGCGAGTCCCGCTACAAATGCAAGAAGCCCAGGTTTGATACCTGGGCTTCTGACTTGCTTGATCGTCTACTATCTGAGCGAATTTCGCTGGACTTGATTTGACCCTAGAACGTGAAGTTCAAGCCTGCGTCGACGCTTTGCATCCAGTAGGTTGTGTGCTTGTTGAGTGGCATTGGTCGAGGACCTGCACCTGAAAGATTCAGCACTGGATCGATCTGTTCTCCAGACAGCATTACGTCCGACCAGACGAGCAGAGTATAGCCAACCGTAACTTGGACATTTGGACGGATGGAGTAACCCAGCTTCATTCCAAGTTCTGGCAGGAAGGCAAAGTGATCGTTGGTTGTTGTACCAATGTTAGTTGGTAGTGCGAACAGACCTTGAGTATCAGGTACACCACCAATCGTGCTTGATCCAGCAATATTGACTTTGCTTCGCATGTTACCGAAGGCAATCTTGGCCAGGGTTTGGAAGCTAACTTGATTGCGTACCACGCTGCTTAATACGCCCAAATGTGCACCGTTGAACTTATTGTCGGTAGCGAACGAGTCTGATGTAGTCAGTACTGTACCGTTCACGATCAAGTCACCGGTGTACTGGTTAACAGATGTCGTATTAACCGTGGTACGATTTCTGAGTTGGTTGTAGGTCCAGCCAGCTACCAAGTCCGTTCGGAACGATCCTGAACGAGCGAGTAGAAGGTGACCTGACAGGTCGCTGCCAATCATCTTTATTGTGTCGCGAGCTACAATACTTCCCGTTGAAATCAGTCCTGCTGGAATACTGCCTGCAACGATGTATGCATCGTTCGCAACATTGACCACACCTGGGACTGTTTGGTTGCCACTTCCTGGTGCGATGTTCAGGAATGGAACACCAATGGACGTTGTTCCATCCGACGCTGCAGAAAACACTTCAGAACCGTCATAGATTCCGTAGCCTCGGACTCCGATACCAACTTTCTGCTGACAACCGAAGTAGGCTCCAGCCGACATGCGATAGCCGTACAGCAAATCAGGGTCAATTCGACCGCCGAAAGCGTCGGTAACACCTGCATTACCTTGTTGAGGCAATACGTTGTTGCCAGCAGTGGTGACGAGTACAGGTGAATTCCTTTTTCCAGCAAACACGAATAGGTTTTCGGCTGAAATCCACAAAGAAGGGGATGAACCGCAGGATCCAACTGAGTATCCGCTCATGTCTCCGCCACTGAAATACTCAGTAGTCGTAGGTTCGTGAGTGGAATAAGCGGTTGGAGCCAAGACGCTCATATCCATAGCACTTGGAGCAGAAGCTGAAGCGTAGCGGTTATTTTCGCCGCTGTCGCTTAGCGTTCGTGTTGCCGAAGCGTTAGAGAAGTGAGAGCCAGTTTGAGCGGTTGCCTGCTGGACAGACAATCCAAGAGCCAAAATCGTTGCAAGTATTTTTTTCATTTTCATAGTTAGGTTCTCGCTAGACGGATCAAGCGTTAGGGTCGTTATTGGTAGATCGGTCGATACGCGTGTTACGCGGAGAAAAAAAAGCATTTCCGGCATAGTCTACCCAAACCTCCTGGGTTTACATTCAGCTCGAATCGTTGTGTTTTTGAGCATTTGGGCGCTACGGATAGCATGGGAAATGTGCTTGCATTGGCTATGATGAATGGTCTAATCGACCGGTGCTTCGCCAATTTGCCTCGATACACGTTTCAACTACTTCGGGCCAGCGCGAGCATTTCAGTATTCAGCGCCGTGCTGCAACCTCTGGCTCAACTGGTGGACGAATGTCTTCGAACTTGCCAACCGTCAATCCAACTCAACCGCCCGCCGATGACGATTCAAACGATGTCGAAGCGAATTCCGAGAGCACGATGAAGGTGATGCGTCACGAACCTATTCCAGCCGGCGCTGGGCTCTTGCCTTCGAAGCCAAAGATATCTGCTGGCTTGCGCATGCCGGGAATGGCTACAGTTCGAATCAAGCGCTGGCTGTCCGCTCTAGCTGAAGTTACCAAGCTCGAGCCAGGCATGCGCGAGATGAACGATCAACAGTTGCGTAAAGCTAGTCTAGCGCTGCGTTACAGCGCGATGAGCGGTGTGCCGCTTGCGAAGTTGTTACCTGAAGCATTTGCTCTGGTGCGTGAAGCTGGCAGACGAAGCATGGGCATGCGTCACTTCGACGTTCAGATTGTCGGTGGTGCAGCCCTGTTCGATGGTTGTATTGCGGAGATGCAGACTGGTGAAGGTAAAACGCTGACTGCTACTTTGCCGCTGTATCTGCATTCTTTAGTGGGCAAAGGCGCTCACTTGGCCACGGTGAACGATTACCTTGCCGAACGTGACGCGAAATGGATGGAACCACTCTATAAGTTGCTCGGTGTTACTGTTGGCATCGTCTTGACAGATAGCAGTCAGGACCAACGTCGCAAGGCTTACGGTTCGGACATCACTTACGGTACTGCCAAGGAGTTTGGCTTCGACTTCTTGCGAGATCGTTTGCTCCTTCGATCGCAAGGTCGTATTTTGTCGGACTTCCTAGGCGAAGGCAGTTCCGAACGTTGGACCGGTCACGGTGATGAACCTGTACAACGCACGATGCACTTCGCATTGGTCGATGAAGCTGACAGCATTTTGATCGATGAGGCTCGTACACCTCTGATCATCGGATCGCTGGGCGATGAAGCTCGAGAAACCGTCATCGCGACGTTTCGTTGGGCTTCAGAGAACGCGGACAAGTTTGAGCGAGATGAGCATTGGACGTTGGACGAAGACAATCGTAAGATCGAGTTGACGGCTCGCGGCCGCTCGTTGGTGCGAAGCTTGCCTCGTGATGATGTCATGCGGGTCGTCGCACTCGTCGACCTTTATGAATACATGGAACGCGCCATTAAGGTGCTGAACGAATTTCACCTGAATCGACATTACGTGGTTCGCGATGGCGAGATTGTAATCGTCGACGAGTTCACCGGACGTTTGGCCGAAGGTCGTAAATGGCGCGATGGGATTCACCAAGCGATTGAAGCCAAAGAGAAGATTGAAGTCACCGTTCCCACGGGACAAGCGGCTAGAATCACCGTGCAAGATCTGTTCCAACGTTACAAGCACATTGGTGGAATGACCGGTACAGCGTCAACCAGTGCTCCCGAACTGTACAAGATCTACAAGACTCCAGTGGTTATGGTGCCGACAAACCGTCCGCCGAGGCGACAGCGTTTGAAGGACCAAGTCTATGGAACCATGATGGACAAGTTCGAGGCGATCATCAAGGAAGTAAAGGAGCTTCACGATCAGGGTCGTCCTGTGCTGATTGGAACGCGCTCCATCGACAAATCGCTGATCCTTTCGCAAATGCTGGTTCGCAAAGGCATCAACCATGAAGTGCTCAACGCGAACGAGATCGCCCGAGAAGCCGACATCGTTGCCCAGGCTGGGTTGCTGGGCAAAGTCACCGTAGCGACGAACATGGCTGGTCGTGGTACGGACGTTAAGATTGCTGAGGATGTTCGTGCGATTGGCGGCTTGCATGTGGTTTGCACAGAGTTACACGACGCAGCTCGAATCGATAGACAATTGATCGGACGTTGCGGTCGTCAAGGTGACCCGGGAACTTATCGCCAATACCTTTCATTGGATGATGACATTCTGAAAAATGGTTTTGGTATGGTGAAGTACGAGAACCTGAAAAAACTCGGCGAGTCGGCCTCTCGCAGCTTCCACGCCATGGCAAGACTATTCCGCAAGGCTCAGGCAAAGGTGGAACGCAAGCACTTCCGCGATCGAATGATGTTGTTGCACCACGAACGCGAGCGTACAAAAATGCAGCGAGAGCTTGGTCAGGACCCCTACTTGGATACAGCCGAATAAGTTACTCTTGAACCCAAAGTCGACGTCGTTTCGAGGTCGAAATGCCAGCCAGTCCCAATTGCCCACAGATTTGAGTTTCCGAAGTGCCCGAAGATGCAACGACTACTCCACCTGAATCCACTTTGCGCGAAGTGGAGCTTTACACGGATGGAGCCTGCAGCGGAAATCCAGGGCCAGGCGGTTGGGCTTTCATTCTCCGCGACGTAAAGACTAGAAAAGAATTGACCGGAAGTGGCGGTGAGCCGGACAGTACCAACAATCGTATGGAGATGTTGGCCGTAATCAACGGACTTTTGTCGCTTAAGAAGAGCTGCCATGTCCATCTGTACTCGGATAGCAAGTATGTGATTCAAGGGCTAACCGAATGGATGGCATCTTGGAAGAAGAAGAATTGGAAGCGAACCGAGGGCAGAAAGTTAATGCCAATTAAGAATGTTGAGCTTTGGCAACAACTTGATCAGTTGATTCAAAACCATCGCATGACCTACCATCACGTTCGAGGACATTCTGGCCACCCCGAGAACGAACGCTGTGATGAAATGGCTGTCGCAGCCAGTGAACAATTCCGCTGAAAAGTGATCTTTTAAAAAAGGCTCATCATGTCTAGTTTGTCCTATCAAACCGCTCAATCGCTTTTCAACCTTAAAGGGCAAACGGCCATCATCACTGGTGGATCAAAAGGACTTGGCTTGGCAATGGCTCACGCCTTAGCTTCGGCAGGCGCCAAGGTCATGCTCGTTGGCCGACAAGCTCAAACAGCCGTTGATTCTGCCGTTGAGATTTCTGAGAAGTACGAGCTGGATGCCTTTGGATACGGTTGTGATGTGAGCGACCTAGCTAGCGTTGAACGAATGGTGAAAGCAGCCTGGGTTCGTTGGCGACGAATCGACATCCTTATCAACAGCGCTGGAATTAATATTCGCGGTCCAATCGATGAGTTGACCGAAAGCGACTTTGATCAGGTAATGCAAATCAACGTGCGAGGTACCTGGAACGTCTGTCGAAGCGTTGTGCCAACGATGAAGCAAGCCTCATATGGGCGTATCATCAACTTGGCAAGCGCCCTGGGACTAGTTGGACTAGCCAATAGAACGCCGTACGCCAGCAGCAAGGGCGCGATCGTACAAATGACGAGAACTTTGGGCCTTGAACTGGCCAATACAGGAATCACCTGCAATGCCATTTGCCCAGGTCCTTTCTTGACCGAAATGAATGTTCCCATCGCAGATACTCCCGATGGTAAGCGACTAGTCGAACAGTGCGTAGCGATGGGCAGATGGGGACGCCTGGAAGAGATTCAAGGAGCCGCTCTGTATTTGGCAAGTTCATTCAGCAGCTACACGACAGGCAGCATGTTGACTGTTGACGGTGGTTGGACAGCTCAGTGACAGCTCAGGTCAATATCGAAGCTACGTTCGCCAGAACGTGGACACCTTCTCAAAAAGATAGTTACTTGCAATGAGGGACCACCTTCTGGCCAAGGTAGCACTTGCAATCGCTTCAAACCATCGTCCGACGTGCTATTTCTCGCTTCAAGCCTTCCAAACCGCGAGCCATTGCCCAACGATGATTGGCTGAAAAGAATGGCTTCAAAGCGAATGAAAGATACTTCAGCAAAGGCTTCTCAGCCTTTAGTCGCCAATCAAACTCAATGTCGATAGTATTTGAATCTCGCTGAGTGAACTTCCAAGTGCCTCGACCATCGAAATCTCCGAGAGCCCGCAAGGTAAAGCCATTGGGATAATTCACGCCGTCGATCTTCATGCTCCATCGCAGCGTGTAGGGCAACCAGCCTTTGGTATGTAGAGTTGCCGCCTTGCCGATTCCGTGATCGCCACCAGTTTCCTGCTCATCGACTTGCAGATAAACCTCGGGCCACCAACGTACGAATTCCTTTCCGTGAATCAGGATGTCGTAAATCAACTCAAGGCTCGCTCCCTGAACGGTCCAATAGGTCATGAACGAATACTCGTTAGAGCTCATCCGAGTTTCTCCGCAAGCGATGCCAAACGAAACCAAGCTCGAGCATTATCAAACATTGATCGCCCTGTCGCAACTGGAGTCTTAGTGGCGACAACGACCGTCAACATCCAAGACGGCAGAGCCCGCAAGACATAGGGTTCCCCGACAGAGCGGCAGACACCGGCGATCAGCGAGAAGTGTATTTTTTTGCATCGAGCGAGGGGGATTTTCCCGAGTTTGGGAACAATAGTAATGTCATGACCTCGAACAACGAATCATCTTTCGAAATCCCACCCAGGTGCGCGGCCTTGGTCTGTACGGACCAGATTCCGTGGCAAGACCAATTGGCGGCTCTTGAGGGCAGGCTTCGTCAAGTGATTCGTGCTCGAACGGGTGAATCCGGTTGCGTTGAAGACATCTACCAGCAACTGGCATTGGTTGTTTGTCAGCGAATTGAACAGCTTCGAGACGCTAGTCGATTTGCACCTTGGTCGCATCGAATCGCCGTCGTGCTTTCCGCCCGACACATTCGATCCAAGGTTCGAGAGCGCAAACGCTTGGAATCGCTATCGGTCGACAGCCTATCCACAATCAATGACAAAGAGAAATCCTATGAACCTTTCGCCCTCCTCATAGTTCGAGAGCGACATCAAGTCATTCGAGAGGCAATGACCCGATTGGCACCTCGTGATCGGGAGATGTTGGTTCTCAAATACGAAGACCGCCTATCGTATCGAGAGCTTTCGGAATACTTAGGAATTACCGAGAAAGCTGTCGATCGACGCTTGGCTCGCGCACGAACACAACTACGTAACGAACTGGCTCAACTCGGTATCCATCGATCTTAAAGCATATCACAAGAATGAACGTCAACGATCTTAACAAACAAAAACTCTATCAACTCGTCGATCGGCTCGTGTGCGGCGAGCTTGACGAGGATCAGCGATTCGAATTGCTGACCTACCTAGAACACAAACCCGAGTATTGGCGGCAAGTTGGAATCGCCTTTATGGAAGCACAAAGCTGGACGGAAGCAATAGTGCCTGAACGGCCCGAGAGTCGGTTGAAGATTCACGAAGCTCAAATCATCTCACCGTCATTTGATCCAAAAAGTCGAACCAATCGAGGGCGATGGAACTGGCTGCCCTTGATGGCTGCCATTTGCTTGATCTCGTTCACCTTTGGATGGTTGTTCAAGCAGGTGTCTGAGGGAGATGGCAATTCGGAATCAATCATTGCCAAAGATTTGACTTCGAGTCCCGTAGCAAAGAGTGACGAAATGGTTTGGGCGACCATTGACTCCCGCGTCATGTTGATTCCCATTCAGGGAGCACGCGTTCAAGTGCCCGTTCGAATAGAAGACGGAAAAATACAACGTAGCAGCTATTCGCCAGAAATAAGCGACTATGAGATGGCTCAATTCCGACGTCATGGGATTGCCCTCAAGCCTGAAAAGAAATTCATCAGTGGAACGCTGCCCGATGGGCGCAATGTAGCCATCCCTCTCGATGGCTTTGTCGCCACTCACACACCTCAGATGGTCAACTAACTTCAAATTCCCATTGCTAGACTTAAGGAGCAAAAAAATGATTAAGCCTTTTGGAATATTCCTCACAATATTGCTTTCGCTCAATAGCAGTGTTGGTGGCCAAGAACCAGCACCTGTAGAGAAGCCCAGTCAAACGAACCAAGCTGCTTCTGCATGGCTCAACTCTGGGTACGCAACAAATTCGGTGCCCGGTGAAACAGTGGCTTTCGTGAGAGTGCCATATCTCAGTTCACTCTTTGTTCAAGAGAATCCGCTTGGAATTGTGGTCGAACCATTAGCACCTGAGCTAGCAGCCCAGTTGCAAATCAAACCGCAAGGGTTGGTGGTGACCGATGTCAACGATGGTTCATTGGCCGCGACTGCAGGACTCAAGCGATTCGATATTCTTTTGAAAGCGGGCGAATCAGAACTGCAAACGCCAGAGGACTTGAAGTCATTGAATACGTATCAGCCTGGAGTGTCCTGGGAATTTCTTGTTCGACGAGCTGGAAAAGACCTCGTCGTTCCACTTCAAGTTGCTCGAGACTCCAATCTGCCCGTGGTGTACGATTTAAACACGTACCGGCAACCCGTTACGACAACTAAGCAATACAGAATCGGTGTCGTTCTTGCTAGCGTGGATGATGTGCTTAGATCGCAAATTCCCATTCTCAAGGAAAGTGGAGTATTAATAACCGACGTTAAATCAGACTCTCCGGCCGATAAAGTTGGAATCGAGAAGAATGACATAATTCTCGAAATCCATGGTCAACCTGTCGATTCTGAACAGAACGTCAGGAATCAGATTCAAGGCACAGGGGAAAAAGAAGTTACGTTGAAACTGCTGCGTCGTGGCAAGGCCATTGAAGTCAAGGTGCAACCGACCGTTGTCGAGGAGCCTTTGGAGGTTGTTAACACATTGACTAATGACATTTTCGTCATTGACGTTCACAATGCGCAGGCTCTTCCAAGAAACATTTACTACAACTACCTCAGGTCTGGGTCGACCGCAGAATCCGAGCTTGGAGAGATCAAGACGCTACTCAAGCAACTGAGTGAAAAAGTGGATGCACTTCAAGCCAAAGACAGAGAGAAATAACAGAAGTGCCATTCATGGAATAAGAAAATCGACACTTCTCGCTGATGGGGAAATCACTCGTTCTAAGGCTCTGCCTTAGAACGCACTTCCTTCAAGGCTCCGCCTCGCCATTCACCTTGATCGTCAATTGCGGCTAACGAAAACCGCAGGCAGAGCCTGCAAGACATACGACACTAACTGGAAAAGTGTTAGGTCGTTAGCGAGCCATGTAGCACTACTTCGCTTCGTTCCTTTCGCCTCGATAGCCAAGCCCAAAGAAAGCAAAAACCGCTACAACTAAACTTGCCAATCCTAACCAAAAGACGGTCCAATTTGCGTCAGCTTTTCCTCCACAAAGACTCATCCAACTGCCTGTCAAAAGATATCCTGCAAAGTTCCCGACTCCTCCGACCATAAAGCTCAAAAGTGCTTGAGCTCGAGTTCGCCAGGCCGCGTCAATCTTCTCTGCCAAGTAGATTTGTGTGCTAATGTAGGTGAAGGTGAATGCAACACCGTGCATCGACAAACCGATAAGTACTGCCCACGTGATGCCGGATGCATAGAGCAGATATCGAGCAACTCCGAAGCCAATGCCTGCCAAGACAACCCATTTCATTTTGAATCGGTACAGTATAGCACTGATACCAATCAACGCGAAAACCTCAGAAACCTGGCCAAGCGACATCCAGGCACTGATACTCTCCAACCCTAGGTCCCTCAACAGTGGCGGCGTGTAGGGATAAAAGGCTGCAAATGGAATGGCAACAAATGCCGCGGTCAAGAAAACTACGCGATGGTCATGATTTCGTAGCAATGATAAAGCATCAAAACCAAATCGCTCTTTGAGGCTCAAGTGATGCGAATTTTCTGCTGCGGTGGGTTCGTCGGCAGGGACAATCAAGGTGAATGTGGCCAATGCAATCCAGAGTAGTGCACTGACATAGAACGAATTCGGGCTTGCGTCCAATTGAAGCAAACTAGTTGTCCAACATCCAGCCATCCATCCAATAGTTCCCAAGGCGCGAATGGAACCGAACTGCTTCTGGGAGCCCGCTAAGCGGGAAAAAACGATCGATCCGGTTAAGCTAGAAGATGGGCTACAAAAAATCGATTGGATTTGAATCAGCACCCAGATCACCAACAGCGAGCATCCCGTTTGAATACTCCAAGCCGAAGCTGAAGCTGAGATAGCGGTGCCAATACTTATCCATCTGAGTACTTTGGAGGGCGGTACGGATCTATCTGCCATCGCGCCGAAGAAAAGTGGCGATAACATGGCAGCTAGTGCAGATGCCGCGAAGGCCCACGGCTTAAGGCTGCTCAAATGAGCGTCATCCAATACGCTACTCAGTGGAACAAACCAAGAACCCAACGCCATACCATGCAAGAACAGTAGAGTCATCAGCTCTACGCGCTCAGCCATGCTCAAAGGTCGTTCCACTTAGTCCTCACTCCTTTACTTGTGGAACAACATCTTACGGCGTTGATTCCGCTGGGCTCCATCTTTGACTCAATGCTGGCTGAAATTCAACCGATGTCAAATTCTAACTCGCCATCATCTGCCGCGCAGGGGTCGTGAATCATTGGTTGGCATTGACAGCATGCGATTTGCTTCGAAGAGTGCACAGTGTCGGAAAGTCATTCCTTGATCGATGGCAAGGGACGAGAGCCGACGATATGCGGGCTGCGAATATTGTTGTAGGTTGTTCGGTTTGCAAACAAATAGACGGTAAGGTTCAGGCCTTTTCGGCTGGCACCTTAGCAATCTGCTCAATGAATTGATCCATCGATTGGATGCGATTCTTGGGATCTGGATGAACACACTGCATGATCAAAGAGGCCAGATTGCGATCTAAGTCTGGCCGAAACTCAATAATGTTTCGAGGGTTCGAACTGTCGTGATTGAGAGCTGCTAGCCCGCTGGTTTCGCCGCCGGGCCAGGGGAAATCAAACGTCAAAAGCTGATAGATCGAAACACCAAATGCAAAAATGTCTAGTCGATGATCCGTGGCTCTTCGACGTACAATTTCAGGTGCCATGTATAACGGTGTGCCAGTTCGGTTTCCGGGTCGCATAAATGCTTCAGTGGCAGGGACTGTTAAGCCGAAGTCGATCAGCTTGATATGCAGAATATCCGGCGTGCAGATGAAGTTTCTAGGGCAGATGTCCCGATGGATGTATCCCTTCTTGTGCACGTATCTCAGAGCCTCGGCCATCTGGCGAATCAGTGCTAGTCGATGGTCAGCTAAGCGATCCAAGTCCTTTAGCTGGATTAGCGCGTTAAGACCAGGTCCATCGATAAACTCCATCACCAAGTACGGTTCATTCTTAGTTGACCGGCCATACTCAAGCGTCTTGATGATATTGGGATGATCCATGCTAGCGGCAATTTCACCCTCAGGAGGCTTATTCATCCCTTTGAATCGGCTTTCAAAGAAGCTGAATTTCTCAAGATCGCAAAGCTTCAATCCCACTACTTTGTCGGTCTCTCGGTCGCGGGCCGCGTAGAACTTGCTCATTGTACCGCTGACCGCTGTTCGAATTCGCTCAAAGCGGGCATCAATATCGACCCGAGTTCTAGCTTTGATGACCCCGCCACTTGCGGCAGAATCATCGCTTTTTTTCTTTCCGAAACCGAGTATGTCGAAAAGTCCCATGGCGTAATGGTTCAATGAGAGTTGTAGTCGAGAAATCTAATGTGCTCACAATATTCTACACCAGCTGGCAAAGGCCTGCACGTTCTGATCGTAACCTTAAGCCAGTGCATGCAAGACAGGTTTTGTCTAGCTGGCATCGTCCGCACTCAGCTCGTTCCATCAAGGCTGCCAAGATTAACGTCCTGAGCATGCTCGACCGCTTGAGTCAAATAGCAGGATTCGCACCGTTACCTTGGTAGGATTGCTTCTCGTATTGCCAAAATTCTGTTCAAAGAAACGTCAATATTCCCAGTTTTGATCTCGTCTTGAGTTCCAAGAATCTTTCCCGTGGTTCCATCTACGATCACATAGGCGGGCAGCGCCGTAATGCCGAAGGCCTTAGCGAATTCCCCGTCGGTTCCGAGTCCATCGTATAATTGAACCCAATCAGCGCCTTTCTCCTTGCTCGAATTGATCGCAACTTCACGTTGATCTGCTTTATCAAGGCAGACGCCCACAATTTCGAATCCGAGTGGACTAAGCCTCGCTTTGGTTCTGGCTAATTCAGGCATGTGACCCAAACAAGGCGCACACCAAGTTGCCCAAAATGCAACTAATACGACTTTGCCTTTGAAGTCTCCTGGGAAATTCACATCCGTGAATTCAAGCGTCTTGGACTTGATGGGCGGAACAACTCCACCAACGAAATTTAATGGAATTGGGATTTCTGGAACGGAGGTTGCAGTTCTACGAAAAGCCAGTGACGAACCGCTCTCATCTAACGATTGAAGTTCTAGAGTGACGCCATCCAGAGTAAATCTCGACGAAAGGTCAAATGATTCAAAGTTTGGACTGAACTTGCCATCGAAATTGCGATCGATAAGCAGTATTGCTGAATTTGGATCAAGCGAATGTCCCGTCGTTGCAGGGTTCGCAAATCGACCTTTCGCAGCGCGATCCCAAAGAACAATCGAATAGTGCTTTCCATTTAGTTGAAGCCAGCCTTCCATGACATCGTCTCGGTGAAGGAACAAAGGATTATTCTGTTCTTTCAACGATTTTTGTTCATTGGCGAATTTATTTGTGTAGCGGAAGAAAGACAATCTGACTTTCGATTGCCCCACCAATACTTCACGTTCAGCTTGAAATGCTGCAGGTCCTCGAAGTCCCCATCGTTCGTTTTGACGGTCGGGCATCGGATCGTTCAGCAAGTCACCATCGCCATCAAGGTCCAGATAGAGCAGCCCGTCTTTCGAGTCGTCCCGCTCTGTTACCGCTACCAGCAAGCCGTTTGAACTTGTGAGGGTTGGCAGTTTTACATAACGAGTAGAAGCATCCGTAGGACCATTTTTCAGCTCAGTTGGCGGATCAATGGACATTGGAAAAGGGGCACCGGGCATGCCGCCTAGGAATTGATATAGGCCTATCTTCGAAGGACGCAGGTGAACAGGTATCAGGTTATCTTCAGAATGGGCTGGATTCGCAAGATAACAGACTATGCCAAGAACGCAAAATGCCTCGACCCACAGTTTAGTCCACATTTCCGACCCAGTTTCAATAGGATGAAGGGGATCGCAAGGAAGGATGCGACGCACAAAACAAGTCTTGTCAGGCGGGGGATCCTAACAAAGAAAGATAAGTAATCAAGTTTTGTTGCACGGCAGTTACCTGCTCTGTGCGTCGCGGGGATTGGGAGTTTGGTGATAGCCAAATTCAACTAAGGCCAAAACAAGCTCGCGTACGACTGACATTCTCTTAACGAGTGGCTACCATACACGCATTAAGAGAAAAAACGGGGGTCTAATGTCAATCAAACCGGCCTTATCCTGCCAACAACGCGTTCCATGATAACCTTTAGCTCAGAAATTGCAATGGGCTAATTGTCCATGTAGGCCCTTTTTCCCGCTAAAATCTCCGCAATGTGCATTGTTTTCACATTCAGCCTATTACGACGAACTATTCCCTCTAAATGCATTAAGCAGCTAGCATCTGTAGCTGTAATCACTTCTGCTCCGGCTTCCATGTGATCTTGAAGTCGGTCTTTTCCCATTAGCACCGAAACACCCTCTTCGGCAACGGCGAAAGTCCCGCCAAATCCGCAGCATTCGTCCGGTCGCTTCAGTTCAACAATCTCGATTTCCGGCACCATCTCAAGCAGTCTGCGGACCTTGCTAACTTGAGGACCAACTCGTTCTGAGCAACTGTCCAAACGCAATTCTCGCAGACCGTGACAAGAACTGTGAAGCCCAACACGATAAGGGAAGGGCAGGGGCATTGACTTGACCTGAAGCACATCATGAAGGAATTCGCAAAGTTCGCAGATACTATTTTGCAGATGTTCGAATCGAATATCGTTATGGAAGTAGCCTTCATAATGATGCTTAACCATCGAAACACAGCTTCCCGACGGCGAAACAACGTGATCTAGCCCTTCGAATAGCTCCACGAATCTCTCAGCCAAGGGCCGAGTCTGTGCAGTGCAGCCAGTGTTGGCCATTGGTTGGCCACAACAGGTCTGATCTTCAGGATAGACCAGTTCAATATCCGGAAATCGGCTGAGCACCTCGACGGTTGCCAAGCCGATTTGTGGATAGAACTGATCAATGTAACAAGGAATAAACAGTCCGACTCGCATCCATCTACTCGCATTAGAGTCGAGAAAAAACTACTTGCTCGCCCAGAAGTCCAGAACTACTGGCTTCTGTAAAAGAGGCAGCAGCACATCCACAAACGCTTTGTGAGCGGGATGATTCAGGTAGGTGTCGCGATCCTTCTCCGTCTTGAAGGAGATAACAAATCCATGCGTCAGTCCGTCGTTTAAGCCTTCGGGGCTATTGTTTGTTCCCCATTCAAAATCGGCGATCGCATTGATCTTGCTCGGCAACTCACGAAATGCGTCAACTATTTTTTTTACATCATCTTTGGAGCTAGTCTCTTTGAATTGGAACAAGACCACATGTCTTAACACTTTAGCCTCTTCCACTTTTTTGCCTTCGCTCGATTGAGTTTGTTGAATTTCAGTTGATGCTACGGCGGGATTCCCAATTCGCAACAGCAAAGTGGCAGCGCTAACGATCAGCAATCCTCCCATCAGAAATATGGGCAGTCTACCGTTACAACACATAGCGATTCTCCTGTAGGATGTTTGAGCTATCGGGTGATACGCAGTCCAATTTCGCTCAGAGCACTGTGAAATGAATCATTGCTCGTGACATGGGTAGTTTAGCCCGGGTAGTCAATTTTGCTAGTCGCCGATGAGACTACACACCTTGATTCCAACGCCAGGAACGGTATGTCATGAGCCTCGTTTGGCTGTTTTTACGGCAACTTCAACCGCTTGCAAGTGCTGCTCAACCTGCGAGTCGATTGCTGAGTCAATTGAGTCTGCTCGGCCAAATCTTAGCCTGTAATACAGTTCGCCCAGCGTATCGAGTGCTGATCGTAGCGTTCCTGGTTCAGGCGCTTTACTGTGAATCGAATCGTAAGCCCGATCCGAGAACTCTCGAGTGGTCTCGCTTTCGGGTCTACGAATCCTTAACGACTCAAGTAGAGCCATACAGCGTGCGTAGAACTTCTGCTTGATGACAACTTGCTGTTTGATTAGCCCCAATCGAACTGCCAAGTTGGGTGCAAACCGTTTGATGGTTCGGATCAATTGCCAAATCAAAACGGGGCCACCGCCAAAGAGCATTACCAGTGCGGTTAGCTGCCATGCAAAGGATAGGTTCCTGAACCACTCGTCGATCACAATCACTTTGATGCGTTTGAGCCAATCTAGGAATCTGGCCGCCGAATCGCGGCCGGCATCAGCCATCGGCGCATAGGAGTTGGCCATTGCATTGCTATTCGGATTAGAAATGTAATCGTCCCAAAGATCTTCCGCGTATTCGAGTGCATTGCTCTGCTCCGTAACGCCATCACCATCGTCGAATACTGGAGTGGGGTCCAAGAGTAGCCAGTAGTGTTCGGCGTCAGTTAGGTACTTTGCAAACTCTGTCTTCAGCAAATCCTCTCGCGGAATTTGAGCCTCCACCCAAGCGTGCGCATCAGAATTTCGTACTAGAAAAGATTTGGTTCGCTTGTTGTATTCTTTGGGATGGTATCCAATTACAATTCGACTAGGAATTCCCGATTGACGGAGCATGGCGACCATTGCGGATGCATAGTGCTGGCAGATTCCGCACTTGGTATTGGCAACAAAATCGTCGATTGGATCGATCTGAGTCTCCATCAACGGCGGAACGTTTAGCGAATAGGTGTACTCCTTCGAATATCGGAAGTGTCGTTCAATGGCTCTTGCGGCTTGGAATCTTGAGGTTATGGCGGTAATACCAGCGTTCTTAAGAATCTGCTCGCGAATCGCATTGGTCTCGGGCAATGGCACACTAAGCGATGTGAGTTGATCAAAGAAGGCTGGAAAGTGATCTGGAGTGATTTTGATTTGATTTGAATCTGCAAAGGCAGCGGTTAGGTACGAGTAGTGCATTGTCTTTTTCGGCGCGTACTTGTGCTCCTCGCCAATCTGTTCAAAGATCATGATGTTTCGATCATAGATGAATTCCTGACCGACTTTTGCAATAGGCGGGACGCTCACCATCAACCTAGAACCAATCCGGCTACTATTCTCTTTACTCTTGATTTCTACTCGTACGATATCTCTCTTAGGAAACTCCGTTTCCGGAGCAAGTTTATACTTCGGCCGAATTGGGAAGTTGTTCGATCGAAACCAATTCCCAGGACTTCTGTCGCGCATTGGCGGACGATACTGATCGAAAACCTCCATCCGCAGGTATGGAGCGTCATTAGGGCGAAAAGCTTCGCCATCTTTGGAAAACGTCAATCGGAATACAGGCGTTGGATCCATAATCAGTCGACCAAAGAAATTGGTGTTGATACGATCCGAAATACCGCTCTTCTGAAATGAAAGTGTGGCTAGGCTAGTTCCTTGCCCAGTTCTGGGCAGGAAATAGAACAGTCCTCCAGCAAAAAGAAGGGCTGCCAAACCAAGAGGTGCGCTAACAAGCCAGCGACGTTGCCGGGCGACTTCTAATATGCTATCGTCGAGAACGGTCTCCGTCGTAACCAATCCGTTTGGCTGCCGATTGGCCATTACTGGCTGAACGAACTTTCGATAAATCAGCTCGTACAGCAGCGGCACTGGCTCTTCAATATCAGGAAACAACTGAACCAAAGTCGAGTAGCGAGCGAATAGAACTAACGAAGATACCCAGGCCAACATCATTGGAGTCAACAGCGCTCCATACAGAATATTGTCGTTAATCAACGCGGCCACAATCATCTGCAATAGTAGAAATATCGCTAACTGTTCGAACACTCTCAGGCTCTTCTTTTGAAAGAAAAGCACACACTGCGGATAGATCAACAAGCTGGCAACAGACATCAACTCTCTAGACTCAATTCCGCTGAATGCCGAGAACGCCAAGCTGACAAGCGCAATAATAGTTGCGACAGCCATACCGATGTAGCTGCCGACCTTGCCTAAATAAAAGACTTCAAGCCAATCGACTAACACAAAGGCTGAAGTGCACACCAAAAACATCAGTGACGGCAAAAAGATATCGCCTGAGCCGTTATTCGCGACTAGGATTGCCGTGATGAATGCTATGACTGAGAAGTGAAGCGTCAGAATCCTTCTCAGCCGTTTTACTCTTTGAAGGTCCATGAGAAGTACTTATCCAAGTCGCCCTGAGTTACATCTAGCCAGTGAATGTGAAGTCGTGAGGTTGCCTTTGGTCCCAACAACCGAAAAGCTCTTTGCACGATTCTATAGCTTGACCGCGAGTGCTGACTACGATCAGGTGAGGATTGGCGAAAAATCTTGCGTCATCCGTTTGGTTGCCGCAGTGAGGTTTGGATTTGCGATGGCGAAACGACCGCCAGTTTGTCCAACATAGCATTCTTAATACGTTGCTCTGAATTCCAGACAGACTGAATTCACTATCTGCAGCGATCGACACTGCCAATTTTGTGTCATGCGATACTGCTGCATGCTGCACAACGGTTATGATAAAAGCGATTGCCATTTCACAGGCTTTTTGTGAGCTGGGTTGTTATCTCCGCCGCTCGGTACAGATCCAGCAGCACGCAAGATTGTTGCTGCTCTAGTCGATCGAACTGTCTAACTGACAGCTCACCCAACCTTGCCGTTGTGCGCCAGTGAATCCACCTTCGCGAGTCGCCGCTGGCCCAGGGACGTAGACCGTAAAAATCAGCCTCATGAACGCCAACGTGTGAACTGCTTCGATGATGACCGTCCTGCGAGTTTTGCAACAAGGACCTAAACGCAGGTTGTATGGTACTTGCTTGGGATGGACGATGACTTCATCAATTTCGTCTTGAACTCGCCAACCTCTTCCCAATCCCAATGGAAATCGAGTTACCAGAGTACATGGACCGATCCGATGCTGCCACGCTCGTTGAAAGTCAGATTATAAGTGCCTACGCTTTCAGACTCAGGAAGCACCTCGTCGATGATCGCCTTACCTCGAATCACGTTGCGAGATTTTGCCGGAGCAAGCTGGTTGAATGGTATCTTCGGTAATAGCTGGTGTCTGACCCAACGTTTAGGGTTGCGAATGGTCAGAGAGCACTGAATCTTGGAACCTTGTGTGGCCCGATGGAGCACTCGTCGTGTAGCTGTTAGCCCCGAGACCGTGGTGATGTTAAATCGCCATTGAAGCAGTATTAAGCCGATCATGGCAGCGCCGATCAGTATTAACAAACTGATGTCGCGCAGTACTGCACCTAGAAAGATGAAACACACTACGAAAAGCAGGTTAGCGCCCTCGCGCGTGAGTCGAAATCTCACGGAGGACTGTCTCTTAGATCGTCGCAATCGTTTACGACCAGCGTACCAACGCCGGAGCGAACCGAATGGGCCAACCGAGCTTTGCGAGCGAGCTTCTGTGTTCACTTTGACTTTCGAACTCTGATTCATCTTTTCGGATAACGGTGTGATTACTGCAAATAGTACGCGTTAAACAGGAACTCGCACCGAGCCCAATACCTGATTGACCACATCTTCTGCCGCCGAACGATCAGCTCCAGGCAACATTCCGCGAGGAACTATTCGGTGAGCTAGCACCGGAACTGCCAAGCCTTTTATGTCGTCTGGCACAACATGGTCGCGACCTGAGATCATGGCGAAAGCTTGAGCAGATCGGTAAAAGGCCAGCGTACCTCGTGTGCTTACACCCACCTGAATTGCAGCCGAATCACGCGTGGCGTGAACAATGTCGAGCAAATAGTTTGCCAGCGAAGTTTCGACGTGAACCTCTCGTGCCTGACGCTGCAGTTGCATGATCTGATCCAGTTCGATGACCGGGCTCAACTGATCTACGGGCTCACCCGTTCGGTGCGATGTTAGTAAATCAAGTTCGTGTTCTCGCGCCGGATAACCAACCGTAATACGAAGCAAGAAGCGATCCAATTGGCTTTCTGGCAACAAATAGGTACCCTCGAACTCAAAGGGATTTTGAGTAGCGATCACAAGCAAAGGATTGGGCAATCGGTGCGTTTCACCGTCGACGCTGACTTGACCTTCACCCATCGCTTCTAGCAGTGCGCTTTGAGTTCTTGGTGGGGCTCGATTGATTTCATCTGCCAACACTACATTTGCAAAAACGGGTCCAGGGTGAAATGTAAAATCTCCCGTGGTTGCGTTGTAGACGGAACTTCCAGTAATATCGCTGGGTAGTAGGTCAGGAGTGAACTGCAGGCGCGTAAATTTACCAGATATGCTTTTGGCGATTGCTTTGGCAATCAACGTCTTTCCAACGCCCGGCACGTCTTCTAATAAGATGTGTTCACCAGCCATTAACGCCGTGATAACCAACTTGACGGCGGTTGGTTTCCCTAGAACAGCCTTGCCAATATTGCTTCTAAGCTCGTCTAGACCGGAAGCTGCACTACTCGAAACTGTCATGGATATCCTTACGAAGTTAGAGGTCGCACAGTTATAACGATTTTTGGAATGGCAAGAAACTGGGAATAGCCAAGCGAGCTTCCTACCTGCTGTTTAGAACTGCGAAACGAAGCCAGATCAACCGACTGCGAGAGACAATTCGAAATTTGTTCCTCAGTCTGGAAGCACTTCACCAAGTAGCGATCATTGGCTGTGGTGATTGGAACGACGAAAGACTACCGGCAAATGGTTTTACTGCAGACGGAAGAAAAGATTCGCATGATTAGCTTGGCTACGGATCTCGAAGCCCCTTTTTGTGGTACGTTCGTGGCGTTGTCTAGGTTTCAGTAAGTTGCAAAAACTGATCAAGCTGCAGTACCCAAGGTGGCTTATTGAAGGAAAATCGACTAACATAGTGACCGTTTTCTGGCAACTCAGACTCCGTTAATTGAGTGGCCAAAGATTGTAGTCAACATTTCAACCCTGGTTGGATTCGTTAGATCTGAACCTCCTCCTCAACCCTCCTACCAAATAGATTCGGGGAATAAACATGGAAAACAAACTTGAGACCCGTCGTGGTTTTCTGAAGACAGGTACTGCAGCAACTGCGGGACTTGCAGTTGCTGGTTCGATGGCAAGTAGCGTGCATGCGGCCGGCTCTGGCGAAATACGCTTGGTAGTCATTGGCTGCGGAGGTCGAGGCACTGGAGCCGCTGAGAACATATTTATCGCAGCTCAGAATACTCCCGGCGCTAAAGTAAAATTGGTCGCAGTACACGACGCGTTCAAAGAGAATGCCAAAGCTGCCATCAAAAGCCTTAGCCGAAAGTTTGCAGAAAATGTTGATGTCTCCGAAGATCGAATCTTCAGCGACTTAGATGGATACAAGGCGGCTATTGACGTGGATTGCGACCTGGTTGTTATCGCTACACCGCCAGCATTTAAGCCTCAGCAATTCGAATACGCAGTTAAGAAGGGACGGCACATCTTCTGCGAGAAACCAGTTGCTTCCGACGTAGCTGGCGTTCGACGATTTTTGGCCTCAGTTCAAGAATCAAAGTCCAAGAATCTGTTGGTTGGTATCGGCCTTCAGCGTCGCCACGAACCTCAGTATCTGGAAACCATTAAGCGATTGCATGACGGCGCCATCGGTGACATCATCGCTCTTCGCGTCTACTGGAATGGTGGAGGTATCTGGCATCGAGGTCGAAACATTGCTCAACAACTCATGGGTTCAAGTCCCGTAACTGAAATGGCTTACCAATGCAATAACTGGTACCACTTCAATTGGTTGAGTGGCGATCAGATCTGCGAGCAACATATCCACAACTTGGACGTTGGCTGTTGGGTCAAAGGTAAATATCCAGTTGAATGCAATGGAATGGGCGGTCGCGAGATGCGGGAAGGCGGAGACAGAACTCGTTCGCAGATTTTTGACCATACTTTCTGCGAATACACCTTTGATGACGGTACCAAGATGTTTAGCCAAGGCCGCCATCTGAAGGGCTCATGGGAAATCGTCGACGAATTCGCACATGGTTCGTTGGGCACCTCTAAGATCGATGGTCGTATCGAAGGCAAGAACGCCTGGAAATTCGACGGAAAGCGATTGAATGGTCACCAAAATGAACAGAACGATCTGGTTGCTGCGATGGTGAAAGGCGAGATTTACAATGAGGGCGAGCATGGTGCGAAGTCAACCTTCTGTGCAATCCTTGGTCGTGAAGCTTGTTATTCGGGTAAAGTTATCAAGTGGGATGACCTAATGCAGTCAGGTCAAGATTTGGCTCCCGGCATCGATAGCTACACATTGAAGTCGGAGCCACCAGTCATGCCAGACGAAAACGGAATGTACCCAGTCCCAGTTCCAGGCGTTTACACTCCTTTTACCAAGAAGGCATAGTTGCTTTCGGATTACAATCGAAGACTCTTAACAGGCTCGTTGCCACTGCTGCAGCGAGCCTTGTTTATTTTGTAGTGGGATTCGCCAGAATTCCTCAGCGAATTCAACTTAACCTACCCAAAACAAAACCGCCTCCCGGCAGAATAAGCGGAAACACACACTCGATTCAGCACAGTCTTCTGTTTTTGCAAATCTACATTGGCCTCAAGCGAACTCACGAAGAAGCCTCCCGCGGAGCGGCAGGTTACATTGCGCCCGTCGCGGAGTTGCAAGTTCAACTAGCGATTGGCTGCTTCCTCAACCTTCCAAGCGGCCATGTCCGCCATGGATCGAGGGAATGGAGCATTGCGCAAGTAGTACTCGATTGACTTACTCAGCGACTCAACCAACATATCCGATTGCCGCTTGAAGTGCTGGTAACCTCCCATCGTAGTATGAGCATACTCGAAGTGATCAATGCCCATCCACAGAGTTTTCCATGCATTGCGCAAGTAGAGCCAGCGAGTATTCCGATCTCGAATCAACGAAGCCGAAACATTGAAGAAGCCTCGCAGTTATCTTGCCTCCCACAAGTTAGCCGGTGCTTGGTTTTGAAGTTCAATCTGAAGCTCGGCCTGTGAACTCGATCCATGAACGCTCGAGGTTCATAAAATGGCTGAGATGATCGCCTTCAACTCGCGATAGATGTCTACGCGGTCTCTCATCGTTACAAAGTTTAGGCCCGTGCTGGTGTGGTCAATTCCCTGCTCTACGCGAACCTGGTATCGCTCGGAAAGCTCAGGAATCCAACCATCGCGGTGCGAAATCAACCGACCTTCCTTGCGTAGTCTTCTTGTCAACTGAGTGTTGGGCATAGCAAACAGCAGTCCGACCATGGCCATGCTGATGCCGCTCTCCTGAATAAACGGAACCAATGACTTATCGACCCCTTCGGGTTCCGCGTCAAAACCCAAGATGAAACCGGCAGTAACAGCGATACCAGCGTCGTACAGTCTTCGAATGCGACCAATCAGCGGCTTGACAGTATTGATACGCTTCTGCGTCTGTTTCAAAACCTCCGGCTCGGGAGTTTCAATGCCAAGGAACACGTAGCGGAATTGACACTCCTGCATCAGTTCCAGCAGTTCGTCATCATCGGCCAAGTTCACACTCGCCTCGGTAGAAAGCACAAAAGGATAGTTATGTTCTTTCATCCAGGCTGCTGCGGCTTCCAGCAATGGCTTTATCTTCAGCCGATTGCCGATGAAGTTGTCATCGTGGATATCGACCCATCCGCGATAACCCGCGTCATACAAGTTCTGCAATTCAGCCACAAATTGACCTGGAGTTTTTACGCGAGGCTTGCGTCCAAATAATTCAATCACATCGCAAAACTCGCAGTTGTACGGGCATCCACGGGAGGACTGAATTCCAGCATTCAGATAATTATCAAACTTGATCAGATCGAAGCGAGGCAACGGTGTTTGCGTAACATCTACCGTTCTATCAGGCAAAAAGGTCCCACTGGGTTGTCCCTTTTTCCAGCTCGACAACCAAAGCGGAATCGATGCTTCGCCTTCGCCTAGCACCAGCGCGTCGGCGTTCTCATAAAGCTCGGGCTGACTGGTTGGATCGGGACCACCGAGCACAATGTACTTTCCGTCTCGATTGGCGCGAGCGACAAGCGCCAGAATATCAGCTTGTTGCGGTAGCATACCTCCAGAGCACACAAGATCTGCCCACTGCCAGTCACATTCGGTGAGCGTTTGAGCGTTAAGATCAACCAGCCTGAATTGCCAATGTTGGGGCAACAAAGCTGCGACAGTCAGCAGTCCTAGCGGCGGCGCCATGGCTCGCGCGCCGATCGCATGCGCCCCTTCGATGAAATTCCAGAAGTTGGTCTCCTCGAATTTTGGCTGAATCAACAAGCAATTTAGCGACTGAGATGGATCAAGTTGCAATTCTAAGCTTTCCAACTTCGAGCGATTTTAGGCTGATAAGAAAAATCTGCCTCAAACCCTATTGTGATTGGGGGTGAAGAAAAAAGAAGCAAATTGCGTTCATTCGTCGATGAGACATATTCGTTGCCAAGGTACGGCTATTACGATTGCAACGAAAAAACTACTTCTTCTTCGGTACCTCGATGCCAAGCTCTCGCATCAGAATTTGCATGTCTTCCCAGACTAGCTTCTTCGCGCTCTCGTTGCGAAGCAGGTACGAAGGGTGATATGTCACCAAAACTCGCGCTCCGCGATAACTGAAGAATCTGCCGCGAAGCTGTCCAACCGGTGCATCTGTTTTTAGTAAGGACCGCACTGCGACGGCCCCTAAACATACGATGTATCGCGGCTGCAACGTTTCAAGCTGAGTCTCAACGTAAGGGAAACAATTGGTTATCTCGTCAGGCAAAGGAGTTCTATTGCCGGGTGGTCGACACTTGAGCGAGTTAAGGATGTAGACCTCCTCTCGCTTCAACTGCATGGCTTCGATAATTCGAGTCAAAAGTTGGCCTGCTCGTCCGACAAACGGTTCTCCTTGCTTGTCTTCGTCAGCTCCTGGTGCTTCCCCCATGAAACACACCGTTGGCCGTATTGGACCAACTCCAAAAACAGTCTGCTGGCGGAAGCTGCAAATCTCCGAACATTTGCGGCAAGCACGAATCTCTTGGTTGAGAATTTGAAAGAGATTTAGCCGCGCAGCTTCATCTAAACTATCTGACTGCCACGACTGACCATCGGCAGTTGTGAATGCCGCTTTCTTGGCGAACAACTGACCAACGGAAGCCGGAACACCCTCTTGAGACATCGCTGCGGATACCACGGGTATTTGCTGCGGTGGTTCAACGTTAGATCCTGGCTGTTGCGTCGGTATTTGTGAAGTGGTAACCAATGGCCGCGTATCGCTACTCACTACTGCCGATGCTGGTGTCACAGCGGCTGCATGTGAAGCCGCAAGCGTCTCTGCCGCATCGTCCGACATATGATTCAGCGCGTCAGCCCATTGCTCGGGCATCTCAGTCGATGAAGACAACCAACGCAATCCGCACCGTTGAAGATTCTCCAACGTTTGTCGAAGAGCGAGTTGAATTGAAGCTCGGTCAGACATAAGCAATGTGGTTGCAGAGTGGCTTGGTTGACCAGTTGAAGCTGGTATTCGATAATCTGTTAAGATCTTAACCGCGCCGTTGGAATTCGAAACTACACCCCCACTTGAGAAATGCAATTGATGAGCAAGTACGCAATCGATTTAGTCACCCGTTTGATGTCGATTCCTGGCAAGAGCTGCGAAGAACAACTAATCGCTCAAGCAATCGTCGACGAACTGTTGGCCATTGGCGTGCCTCAAAAGTCGATCAGTTTTGATAATGCCCACACACGTACACCTGTGCGGGGACAAGTTGGAAATTTGATTGTAAAGTTGCCTGGAAAAAAAAGCCTTCCGCGAATTATGCTCTCAGCTCACATGGACACCGTGCCGATTTGCGTTGGCTGCGAGCCGAAAAAGAAGGGCAAGGTTATCGTTTCTGCCAATCCGAAAACGGGGTTGGGGGCCGATGATCGCGGCGGCGTCGCAGCGGTTCTAGTTGCCTTGAAGGATTACGTTGGAAAAGCCGACGCACCACCAATCACAGCTTGCTTCTTCATCCAGGAAGAGATTGGCTTACAGGGCAGCCGAGCTCTGTCGGTAAATAAACTTGGTGATCCGGCCTACGCTCTAAACTTTGACGGCGGTAATCCCTACAAACTCACGCTAGGCGCCACGGGCGGCGAGCGACTGGCGATCAAGCTGAAGGGCTTGCCATCGCACGCTGGGATAGCGCCAGAAAAAGGAGCCAGCGCGATTCACGCTGCGGGCATAGCAATCGCTGCGCTGCATAAAGGCAAGTGGTTGGGCTTAGTAAAGCGTGGAAAGCAAACTGGGACCAGCAATATCGGAGTGATTCAAGGCGGCTCAGCTACCAATGTCGTAGCCGATTATGTTGAAGTTGCCGCCGAAGCGCGAAGCCACGACAGCTCGCTTCGAACAGCCATCGCAGATGCCATGGAGAAGGCATTCTACGACGCGGCCGCACAAGTTGTTTCAGCCTCAGGCGTTGCCGTCAACGCAGAAGTACATCGTCGCGTGGACTATGAATCGTTCCTACTGGGCGACGAATCGCCCATCGTCGCAATGGCGCGTCGAGCCATTTCCGAATTGGGCAAGCAGCCTGAAGCTGGTGTGACCAATGGCGGAATCGATGCAAACTGGCTGGTGAAGCATGGCATTCCAACAGTAACGCTCGGCTGTGGTCAACGCGATGTCCACACCAACAAAGAGCAGCTTGATATCGATGATTTTCTAGCAGCCTGCGAAATTGCTACCAAGGTTGTTTCCTATGTCGCCTGATGATGAGCTTTGTCTATGCTTTCACGTGAGTTGGCGTAAGGTTATCAACTTTGCTCGAATCAACAGAGTTCGACTGCCGAGTCAACTCGCCGAATGCCAAAGCGCTGGCACTGGTTGTGGCTGGTGCCGAGCGTCCATGGAGAGAATCATCGCGCGCATGAAGGTGAGCACGCCAGACGCAGCAGAGATCGAGCGCTGGTTGATTGAGGAGTTTCCGGCGAGCGCTGCTTACAAAAAGCAGCGTGCAGATTACATCAAGGAAGGAAAGGGAAAACCTCCCGCTGAATCCGACAGTTGATTGGAGCGCTCTGTGGATCAGAAGACACATCGCTTTAAGTGCGTGCAGGTGGGCCGCCCATAATGCTACGCTAGCGAACCTTCTCGGCGGCCGCGTTGGCCGCAATCGTTTCAGCCTCTTTCGCTGGTGGATTCCAACCAAGATCGTTCAGCAGATCGCGTCGGTGTTGCAGATACCAATTTGTCTCCAAAATCTCGGCGTGCTCCTCAAGCAGCATCAAGGCTTGGCCATTCCAATGGTCTCGACGAAGCATGCGTATCTCTAGCAAGATGAACTCGGGACGGTCATGGCCTACTAATTCGCCAAGCTGATTGTAGAAACCTAGTAATTGAGCTTCATGCTGCGCCAAATCCTTGATCGGCTGCTTGGCCTGCATTTCGCGAGATTCCAAATGCGTCAAGGCGCGAGCGGCGCGATAATAGCAGTAAGCTCTGGCGTGCCGCAAATCATCCGTCTGTTTTTCAACTTTGGCGAGTTCGTTAGCCAATGTAGATGCAGTCGAAACTATCTTGTCAGCAAACTCATCACGATAATGTTTTTGGTCAATCCAGTGTAGGTAAAGCTGTTGCAGTCCTAAGTCTCCAGGATTCTGCTCAAGCAATTTTTGTAGAGCTTGAGTATCGGCTGTTGTCGGTTTGGCCTTCTTACCAAGTAACTTTTCGCGAAGTGCCGATGCGGACTTCTCTGGATCTAAAGTTGGCTCCAACATTCGTTGAGTATTCTCACGCTGTTTGATCCAAGGCCCAGCCTTTAACTGCCCGGAATTCCACTGATTAAGCCAGACTTTTTGAGATTCCAGCTCATTTCGTAATGCACCTTTGATCGTTTGGTCTAACAATTGCTGATCAATTAAACTCAATTGCGCGCTCGTCCATTGCGCACTAGTATCACCCGCCGACAATACGGTAAGTTGCGCCTCAGCAGTCGAACTGACCGCAACCAGAAGAATCGCAACTTGTAGAATCGATCTTTGTGAAATCATTTGCATTGAGGAACTGTTCGATAGAGCCTGATGGAGTTTTGCCGAAGATTATAGCCAAGTATTTGATTCTTGCCGAAAACTGAAAGCAAAAAAACTTGGGCCGCCATTAATGGCCTCTTAGGAGAAAAAAGGCCGCAATCCGAGATTCTCATATTTGATGAAAAATGCTATCTTGTCCTGATTATGCCCCAGAAAACGCTGCGAAAGTCTGAGCATCATGCGAAATAACGTGCTTCGAAACACCACGACAGTAGTTTTGGCTGGGGGTAAGGGAACTAGACTCGAACCGCTGACGCTCGACCGCGCTAAGCCAGCAGTGCCGTTTGGCGGAAACTATAGAATCATCGACTTCGTTCTCTCGAACGCTATCAATTCTGGATTGAGACGAATTCTGGTTCTTACGCAATACAAAGCTCTCAGTCTCGATCGCCACATAAACCTTGGTTGGCGGCAATATTTCTGTGCTGAGCTGGGCGAGTTCTTGGACGTAGTTCCTCCTCAGCAGCGTATTGATGAGCATTGGTATCAGGGTACGGCCGACGCTGTTTACCAGAACATCTTCGCTATTGAAAAAGATCGTCCGGAGTACATCGTGATCCTGGCGGGTGACCATATCTATAAGATGAACTACCTATCGATGATCGAATTCCATCGCGAAATGGAAGCCGATTTGACGGTTGGCGCGTTAAACGTGACTCGGGAAGCCGCAAAGGCTTTTGGTGTTATCGAAGTTGATCGCGACAATCGAATTACAGGATTTGAAGAGAAGCCCGACCAGCCGAAAACCATTCCAGGTGACGAGAACACCTGCCTGGCTTCGATGGGAATTTACGTTTTTACAGCTCGGTTCCTATTTGAGCAGTTATGCCGAGATGCGACCGAACCGGACAGTCAACACGACTTCGGTAAGAACATCATTCCTTCCATTATCGATTCACAGCGAGTATTCGCATTTCCGTTCAAGGATGAAAATCGTAAGCGACATGCTTACTGGCGCGATGTTGGAACGACTGATGCCTACTACGAAGCTAATATGGATCTGATCGAAATCGAACCTGAGCTAAACTTGTACGATCAAGACTGGCCGATTCGCACTTTGCAGTCGAACTTGCCTCCACCTAAGTTTGTATTTGGTAGTGATGGTGACCCCCATCGACGTGGGCATGCAATCGATAGTTTAGTCTGTTCGGGTACGATTATTAGCGGTGGAGTGGTGCAACGGAGCGTCATCAGCCCGAATGTCCGTATCAATAGTTATGCATCGGTTGAAAACAGTATCATTTTCGAAGGTGTCAATATTGGTCGACATGCCAGAGTTCGCCGTGCGATCATCGACAAGAATGTCAACATTCCGCCCGGTATGGAAATCGGCTATGATTTAGACCTGGATCGTCGACGCGGATTCACGATTAGTCCCAGCGGCATTGTAGTAATCTCACGAAACGACAACCCTTCAACCGATTTAGACAACGTCCAGTACGCCGACCCACCCGTGTCGATGTATCGTTAAAACTGACACACAGGTTGGTGCAAGGAATATGCAGGTGCCAGGCAATACTTCCGTATTTTTGATGGGCTTGGCCGTTGGCTCGGCACTATTGATTCTGGGCCTTCTACTTGGTTACTGGTTTGGAAAGAAATCTCCTACAGCCAGCTCGGCTGAACCCGTCCAAGGTCAGCAGTTCTTGGCCTTCCTACGAACGATGTCACAATGGACCAGTGAGTTTTCGGGCGACATCAATCGCTACCAAAATCAACTCTCCAACATCAACCAGCGCGTGCAGGACGGCAACGCTCCGCGCGAAGAACTGCTGAAGATGGTTGGTGACATGATGGAAACCAATCGCCAGCTTCAACAGCGACTGGAAAACACCGAGAAGAAGCTTGAGACGCAGACGGATCAATTGGCCAGTTATCTGAAGGAAGCTCGCACCGACGGATTGACCGGGTTGCCCAATCGAAAATCGTTTGATAAAGCGATTGACGAACTTTATTCAGCTTGGCAAAAGCAACAGCAGCCGTTCTGTGTTGGTCTGATCGATATTGATCACTTTAAGAAGATCAACGACACCTTTGGCCACCCCGCAGGCGATGCTGTACTCAAACATGTTGCAAAAACACTGCAGACGGAGCTTGCCGATGTCGTCTGTGTAGCCCGCTATGGTGGCGAAGAGTTTGGAGTATTGTCGATTACTCCTCTCCAAGACGCGGCCAACCTGCTAGATCGACTTCGGGCGACCATAAGCAAGATTCAAGTCGAGCACGAGGGTAAGTTCATCGACGTTTCATTAAGCGCTGGTGTTGCTCAGATTGTTCCCAATGAGCGTATCGGCTCATTGGTTCGAAGGTCAGACGAAGCACTGTATGCTTCGAAACTTGGTGGACGCAACCGAGTTCACTTGCACGACGGTACCATCTGCCGATTAGTCACCAAAACACCTGGACCAGTGCTCAGCAGCAATGCATCTTCATCTGTAGCCAATTCGTTGGAGCAGTCTCCTGAGGCTCAAAGCGAGTTGAACCGAGTTCAAGAGCGATTGCGACGGATAGTGCAGGAAGAGTCTAAACGAGTTGCCGAGCAATCGAAAGAGCGCGTGTAGCTTTCGTAGTTAGGCGGTTACAAGGTATGAAAATGCGGTTCAATTTGGGCGGACGGCGGCTCGCGACCTACCGCGTACGGTTCAAGGACTGCGGCTAGCGGGAGCAGTTCAAAGGTTGCGACTGCGTTCTGAGGTTCAAGGACTGCAGCTAGCGCCAGCCGTTCAAGCAATTAAAACAGCTCGTGAATCTCACGGAAGCCAGAATCGACTAGTGGGAATGGTCTGCCGCCAGGACCGGGAAGATGGTCGGTAACTTTGAATCCGAGACTCTTAAAGATGGTGGCAACAACTTCTGGTGGTTCTACCGGACGGTCATGTGGAACAGCGCCGATTGGATCGCTGGCACCGACGACTTGACCACCCTTCACTCCTCCGCCAGCAAAGTAAACTGTAAAACACTGCGGCCAGTGATCGCGACCACCAGCGGGGTTCACCTTCGGCGTTCGACCAAACTCGGCTAGGTTCGCAACCAACGTATCCTCCAAGAGGCCTCGATCGGCCAAATCAGAAAGCAAAGCTCCATATCCTTGATCATACATTGGAGCAACGATGTTCTTCATGCCCTCGACTGATGTGAACGGTTTGCTGCCATGAATGTCCCAAGTGATCTCATCAAACACGGTCAGGAATGTGTTGATTGTCACGAATCGAACACCAGCTTCGACTAGTCGACGTGCCAGCAAGCAACACTGTCCAAAGCGGTTCATACCGTACTTCTCGCGAATCTGTTGCGGTTCCTTCGATAAGTCGAAAGCTTCGCGAGCTTGAGGACTCGTCATTAGTCGGTAGGCCGTCTCAAAGTGCTCGTTCATGATCTTGGCACTTTCGCTGGCTTCGAACTGAGTCATCGAAGCTTCCACAGCTTCGCGCATCTTACGTCGTCGGTCTACTCGAGCTGCGGGAATAGACGAAGGTGGCAACAGGTCGGGAACTTTGAAGTTCTCCTTTGAAGGGTCGGCCATCAATGCGAATGGATCGTATGCTTTACCCAAAAAACCTCCAGCCTGTCCATTCGGTAAATTACCACCACCACGTCCCATCGTTTCGGGCAACACAACGTGAGCCGGAAGATCGGATCGTGGTCCGCGCAAGTACCAAACGGCGGAACCAACGTGAGGAGTATTAACTCCACCGGTAAATAGCCGACCCGTTTGCATGATCTGCCAGCCTGCATCGTGGACTGCGGCGCCGCGATGGAAACAAGATCGTACAAACGCGATTTTATCGGCCAGCTTAGCATGCTGAGGCAGTATCTCGGAAAGATGAAGACCCGCGACAGGAGTTGGGATAGGCTTGAAGGGGCCTCGTATCTCGGCCGGCGCCTCAGGCTTCATGTCGAAGGTGTCCAATTGACTAGGGGCACCAAGATTGAAGATCAAGATGCACGATTTGCGATCCTGCCTGGGGTCGATTTGACCGTTGTCTTTTGCGGCCAAATACTGGGGCAGTCCCAAGCCAACCGCCCCCAACGTACCGACTTGAAGAAAGTCTCTACGCGTTGCACCGGTACAAGTATGGGTCCGACCTTTTCCAATCAAATCAAGCATCAGCAACCTCCGACAGTTCGAAGCTCGTAATCCTAACAAGGGCTCTCCGTTGAAGAATTAGGATACCTCAAGGCCGCCATCGTTTCATCAACAACCGAGCCGGATAATCGTCATTTCTGTCATTTCCAGACAACCAAAACCGCCTGGAATCGCTTGGCCCGCCACTGACCCAGCTTTAACGGCGGAAAATGACCTAAGTTTCCATTAAGAGACAAAAGCCCCACTATCAGTTTGTCCCTCGGCAGTCTTTTCACGAGGCGCTATGGTGCATGCAATCGGTTTAACGAAAAACGGGACAACAATTTGTTGTTGGTCACAAGTCTCCCTCCAGACCGACGCAACCCGGGATTATTTGTATCGGGTTGCAGGTCAGCGCTACAACGCACTGAAGCTGGAAGCATCATGCGCACTGCTCGACGCCATGGATGCCAGCCTTGATGAGCTGCTTTAGGAGCGAACATGGCGAACACATCTGCTTCTCCAAGTGCGCTGCCGGTCGAAGTGTTAGCGCGAACACTAGAACGTGAACGTCAAGCTCGAAAGAAAGCCGAGCAGTTGATGATTGATACATGTCGTGAATTGTATCAATCCAACGAAGAGATTCAGCGTACCGCTAAGGCGCTTGAGAAAGAAGTTCAGCGTAGTCGAGCGGTGTTTGATACCGCCGCAGAAGGGATCATCATCTTCGATGAATCGGGATTCATCGAATCGCTGAACCCAGCCGCAGAGCAAATTTTTAAGACTTCGCCAACCGACAAGCTCAACATTTGTCAATTGCTTCCCAAAACTGCTTTCTGCATGACCGATGGGCGCTGTCAAGCCGACGGTCTGCGAGAAATGCTCGGTGAGAGCAACGAAACAGTCGGCCTTACCAAAGATGGAGTTGAGATTCCCTTAGAGTTCGTCGTCAGTGAATTCGAGGCGAATGGAACTACAGCATTCAGCGGCATTGTTCGCGATCTGACGCGTCGTAAGCACTTGGAAACTAAATTAGCTCAAGCTCAAAAGCTTGAGTCCGTTGGCCAGTTGGCTGCCGGCATCGCCCACGAACTCA
>JAXMBP010000007.1:0-159847 GCA_046349795.1 Pirellulales bacterium
CGCTTTTGTCTCGCAGTAGAGGAGTCTTTCGAGTGGAGCGGCGCTAGTGCAGAGTAAAGGCCTGCCCGAAGCCGCCTGGTTCTTTTGTAGTGGACGAGGCTACGAGTCCTTTTCGCTGTAGTGAGGTAGGCAACGAAGTCCTTGTGATATTGCCGTTGTCCCTTTCAGATTTGGTTATTGTGCTGCGTTCCAGCCCGATAGGCTGGGCTGAGTAAATAGCTGACCCTTCGGGCCGAAATGCGGCATGGCCTCGCCCACTACTGATATAAACTCCAACCTTCCCTGGGCTTTCGCTGTAACAATGATGAAGCTTTGTCATTATTGGCGATCTGCATTTTGCTTGCGTTCCACTCTATTTTGCTCTGAGAACGATAGGCGACATTTCCTAGGTGATTAGCCTCTGTCAAAGGTCCAGCGTAACTAAACGGACTACCTGTCGGCGAACCGGTACGACAAGCCTCTAACCATTCTTCGTGATGCCCTGGAGATACGCGTAGAAACGGATCGGGACCTTTGAACTCGCGGAACTGATCTTCCGGCAACAAAACGTGCTTACCATAATCCGACAGCAACATGCCTCGATCACCAATGAAAAGAACGCCGCTAGACCAGCGAGGAATGGTCATGTCGTGCCAAGCTGCAGGTTTGTAAGTTCCTTGATACCAAGTCAATTGCACCGGCACTCGCTCGCCGCGAGCTGGATACTCGTAGTGAGCAATCATCGAGGCCGGAGCAAGCTCAGGATGCGGAGCCGGCCCCTCTGCGCGAATACGAATCGGTGCATCCAAATTGAGTGCCCAAAATGGCATATCATTCCAATGGCTGCCAAGGTCGCTCATCGTTCCACTACCAAAGTCCCACCAGCGATACCATTTGGGACCAGGAAAGTAGCAATTGTGATAGGGTCTCCACGGCGCTGGGCCAATCCATAGATCCCAATCAAGGTGCTCGGGTGGATTCATCTGTTCGCTGGGGCGTTCTAAAATGTGAATAATGTCCTTGTTGGACTCTGCATCTTCTTTACTCTGCAAGCCCCAGGCTCTATCAACCCAGACATGAACTTGGCTCACGTTGCCGATCGATCCGCTTTGAATATGCTCGACTACTCTTCGAAAATTAGCCGACGAATGTAACTGCGTTCCCATTTGTGTTGCAACCTTCGCCTGCTCAGCCGCTTGGGTAATCAATCGAGCTTCGGCGATATTGTGAGTCAAAGGCTTCTCGCAGTAGACATGTTTGCCTTGTTTGAGTGCGGGCATGGTGGCATACGCGTGAGAGTGTTCCGGTGTGCTGACGACTACGGCATCGATGTCGTCCGTTTGCTTATACAGTTCGCGGAAGTCACGATATTTCCGCGCAGTAGGAAATCGACCACTGGCTGATTCGAGTGGATTGAGGTCAGCATCGCAGAGTGCGACCACTTCAACATCTTTATCTTGAGCAACCGACTGCAAGTTTCCACCGCCGCGACCACCGACACCAATAAATGCGATCCGAAGTTTCTTTCGGTAGGAGGCATGAATTGGCCGAGTAGCGAATGAGGCACCGACAACAACAGCAGTAGTTTTAGCCAAAAAGTCACGGCGATTGGTAAACATGTTCATCGACTCTTAGATTAGAGGGAGAGGCGGGATTGGGGCGGGTAGAACTTCAACAGTCTACCATACTCCCTGTTCAACATGGCTGCACAGAAGGCCACTGCGGCTCGCGCGGCCCTAGGCTAACATCAAAAGAACGACCTCTCCTTGACCAAAACCTAGAATAGCCCGATGGTGGATCGATCATCGGCACTTCTACCTTCTGACGAAGGTGGCTACAACATTTTCCACCTTCTCGCGAATGCGGCTACGGTTCAAGTCCGTTGGCCATTATCAAAGCTTTGACTAAACTATTGCATCTTGCTCGCACATCAATTTTTACCTGACAATTCTCGAATCTGACGGCTTTCGAGCTGATCCACAAAAAATGAAACATCGCATTGAGCTGATTCTGGTTTGCTTCCTGCTAGTTAACTCGCATTGTCTAGCTGATGACGACAATAAGGCAGCACCGCCAGTTCCTCAAGAGCCCAAAGTAGCCGAGGCGTCCAGAGAAGCTCAAGATGCCATCAGCAGTTTCAAAATTCCCGAGGGTTGGCATGCCGAACTTTTTGCCGCGGAGCCAAACGTTGCCAACATCGTTGCTTTCACGTTGGACCGACAAGGTCGAGCTTATGTTTGTGAGAGCTTTCGTCAGAACACAGGGATAACAGACAATCGTGGCCATGATGAAAAATGGCTGCGAGCTGACTTGGCTTCGAAGACAGTTGCGGATCGCATTGCTTTTCACAAATTGTTGTTGGGAGAAAAAGGTGTCGCCGATTATCAGGCTCAGGACGATCGAATTCGTTTGCTCGAGGATACCGATGGCGATGGTTTAGCGGATCGCTCTACAGTTTTCGCATCGGGCTTTAATCGATTGGAAGACGGAACCGGTGCTGGAGTCGTAGAATTAGGCGACTCAGTTTACTACACGTGCATTCCTAAGCTTTGGAAGTTCGTCGATCGCGATGGTGATGGAAAAGCCGATGAACGAGTGGTGCTGCATGATGGATACGGAGTGCGAGTTGCCTTCCGTGGTCGATATGCATGGTTTGATCGTTGGTCCCGATGGTCGACTTTATTTCAGTATCGGCGATCGTGGCTACCATGTTATGACTAAAGAGGGAAAGCTGCTGAGCGATCCAGCCAGCGGCGCAGTCTTTCGCTGCGAGCCTGATGGATCAGGCCTGGAACTGTTTGCAACAGGCCTGCGCAATCCGCAAGAACTGGCGTTCGACCAGTATGGCAACCTGTTTACGGGGGATAACAATAGCGACGGAGGTGACAAGGCGCGTTGGGTCTACGTTGTCGAAGGCGGTGATACTGGTTGGAGAATGGAGTATCAGTACATTCCAGATCGCGGACCGTTCAATCGCGAGAAGATCTGGTACCCGTTCCATCCCGAGCAGCCAGCCTACATCGTTCCACCGGTGGAGAATGTTGGTGATGGCCCGTCCGGCTTGATCTACTATCCTGGCACCGGACTAGGTGATCATTACAACGATTGTTTCCTTCTAGCTGATTTCAGGGGGACTCCAAATCAAAGCGGCATTCGCACTATCCGAGTTGAACCGCGTGGAGCGCATTTCAAATTGGCCGCTAATGAAAAACTTGTTTGGAATATTCTGGCGACCGATTTGGCCTTAGGCACAGATAGTGGACTGTACATTAGCGACTGGGTAGACGGTTGGGATGGAACGGGAAAAGGCAGAATCTATAAGTTCGTCGCAGACAAGGAAGCGAAATCGGTTGTTGCCGAAGAGGTTAAATCGCTGCTTCGTGGTGATTGGTCAAAGCTGTCTGTTGATAACCTGAAGAGATTGATGGGCCACCTAGATCAACGCGTGCGCCAAGCAGCGCAATTCGAACTAGTCCGACTCAGTCAGACCGATGCGTTAGTCTCACTAGCAGCCAACGAAAAACTTTCGACGCTCGCTCGGGTACACGCTATCTGGGGACTCGGGCAATTGGCCAGAGTTCAACCTCATTCGCGAGAGTCTGCGTTGGCCGCGGTTGTTGGAGTGCTTGGGGATAAAGACCTTCAAGTTCGAACAGCCGCATGCTCGGTTCTAGGGGACAATCGCTTCGAGAAAGCTGCTCTGCAATTGATCAAACTGATGGGGGACTCTGAACCTCGAGTCGCTCATCATGCTGCCACGGCCTGCGCCAAACTCAATTTGTCAAACGCATTTGATGCTGCAGTAACACTTCTGCGACAAAGCAATAACCAGGATCCTGTTTTGCGTCATGCAGCAGTTTTGGCGCTTGCAAATTCAACTGTAAGTGATGACAAGATCGCAGGACTATCTAGCGATTCGAGTATGCCCGTTCGACTCGGTGCGGTTGTGTCCTTGAGGCGCAGATCATCACCAAAGGTCGAACTGTTCTTAGCAGACAGCAATCTTCAGGTGGTTGCCGAAGCAGCCAGAGCGATTCACGACATGCCAATTCTAGGCGCTTTTGAAAAGCTGTCCGCATTGGTTTCGCGCAATGGCATTGATGACGAAACTCTATTCCGAGCCCTCAATGCAAATTACCGCTTAGGAACCGAAGTTCATGCAAAGCGAGTTGCTGAGGTTGCAGCCAACGAATCGACCGCGCAGCGAATTCGGGTTGAGGCGATCACCATGCTTGTGAACTGGGCTAAGCCTGACGAGCGAGATCGGTACTTGAACGCATGGCGTCCCTTGGATCCTCGCGAGGCTAAGTCGGCTGAACAAGCAATTCGTTCGATCGCGGCTCAGATGCTTAAGCAAGACGAAGAGATTCAGCTCGAAGGAATTCGGGCTATAGTGGCTTACAACTTAACGGAATTAGTTGAACCCGTCGCAGCGCTAACCGCAGGCAAATCGTCACCCAAGGTTCGAGCTGAAGCGATGCGAGCTGCTGCTAAGCTTGATAGGAAGCGAGCAGCCACCATGCTTGATCCAATGCTGGCCGACGCTGATTGGCAAGTCAGTATGGCCGCGCTGGAGGTTCTAGCAGACGTCGATGCAGTCCGAGCTGCCACAGCGCTCAGCAAAGCCGTGAAAAGCCCTGAACTGGGCGCACGTCAGGCTGCCTGGAAGTTGGCTAGAAAGCTAAGCGGCCAACCTGCTGCAGTGAAACTGCTTGAGCAAGGTGTCAGTGATTACATCGAAGGCAAATTGCCGCTCGACGAATCTTTAGAGCTTCTCGATGCGAGTCAGGATAAGATCGCTAAAGTCTTAACTGAAAGACTTGTCGCGCAGGAGCAAAAGTGGCAAGAGGCCGATCCTGTCGAGCAGTGGCGTTGGGCTTTGGCCGGTGGTGATCCCAAGAAGGGCAAGAACATCTTCCTCTACAAATCGGAAGTCTCTTGCTTGCGATGTCATAAAGTTGGCAATCAAGGCGGTGAAGTCGGACCGGTATTGACGGAACTTGGCGCTAAGAAGGACGCTCGATATCTCTTGGAAGCGATTGTACTGCCGAACGCAAAGATCGCTGAAGGATTCGAGTCGATATCGATCCTGGATGATGTCGGCGTACTACACTCTGGCGTACTTAAGAAGGAGACCGATCAGTACGTTGAGTACATGACGGCCGAAGGGAAACTACAGCGAGTTGAGAAAGAGGCGATCGAGCAACGTCGTAAAGGCAACTCTGCGATGCCAGCCGACATCATCAAGTCGCTCAGCAGGCAAGAATTGAGAGACCTAGTCGCATACTTAAGTTCGCTGAAAGGCAGCAAAAACGAAGGACATTAAATGTCGTCTTTCGGCCCGAAGGGTCAACCATTTACTCAGCCCAGCCTATCGGGCTGGTTGACGAAGCATTAGCGCCATGACAATCACTTGCCGACGCAATGAACTTCGAATCCGATCTGCTTGAGCTGCTTTAGGTCGAGGATATTACGACCATCGAAAACGAAGGCCGGCTTTGGCATCGACTGATAGACTCGCCCGAAATCCAACTTGGTAAACTCATCCCATTCGGTCATCACCGCGATGGCATGCGCACCTGAAGCAACCTCATAGGCATCACGACCGGTCACCACATTCCGCTCAATCAGCTTCTCATCAGTCGCAGAAAGATGACCGTTAAAATCCGCCATCGCGTACTTCAGATCAGCCACGATCTGATCGCGCTTGACCCGCGGATCATAAATGTGCAGCCTTGCTCGCTCAAGTAGCAGGTCTCGACACACGTAGATCGCCGCCGATTCTCGAGTGTCATTCGTGTCCTTCTTGAACGCCCAGCCCCAAACTGCGATCTGCTTATCGGAAACCGTATTGAACATCGTCTTGACAATGTTGGTAGCAAATCTTCGCTTTTGGTAATCATTCAGAATGACAACCTGTTCCCAGTAATCGGCGACCTCTTTCAGACCGAAGTGTTCGCACAGATACACCAAGTTCAAAATATCTTTTTGGAAGCAGCTTCCGCCAAATCCCACCGAAGCCTTCAAAAACTTCGGACCGATCCGAGAGTCGGTTCCGATTGCTTTGGCAACTTCATTCACATCTGCGCCTGTTGCCTCACACAGTGCCGAGATAGCATTGATGGAAGAAACTCGCTGGGCCAAAAACGCGTTGGCGGTCAGCTTTGAAAGTTCACTACTCCAAAGATTCGTTGTCAGGATTCGATCGCGAGGAACCCAACGAGCGTACACCGAGGCCAACTTTTCGATAGCTTCTGCAGACTCGCCACCGATCAGTACTCGATCTGGATTCAGCAGATCCTCAATGGCCGTTCCTTCAGCAAGGAATTCTGGATTGCTCAGCACATCAAAACTAGCACCATTCTTGGCCGTCGACAGGATACGCTTGACGGCTTCAGCAGTTCGAACTGGCAGAGTTGATTTTTCGACGACGATCTTATGACCGTGCGAGACTTGAGCGATTTGGCGAGCACACTTCTCGACGAACTCTAAATTCGCCGCTCGTCCAGCACCGATTCCGAATGTCTTCGTCGGAGTACCTACGGCTATGAAGATGATGTCGGCCGCGGCAATTGCTTCGTTCACTTCACAGGTGAAATGAAGGTTACGATCCCTGGCAGACTCGACTATCTCCTGTAGGCCAGGTTCGTAGACGGGAAGGTCGGAAGAATTCCAAGCGTCGATACGAGGTCGATTCAAATCAACCACGCTAACATCGATATCTGGGCACTGTTTCGCGATCATCGCCATCGTCGGCCCACCGACGTAACCTGCACCGATACAACATATCTTCAGCATTTTTTTACTCAATGTAACTCTAGCGTAATGGTGCGAGCAGTACGGTTCTTCACTCACATTCCAGCCGCCACGCGTTAACGTCCGGTTTCTTCACTCATTCCAGCGTCACGGCGCAAGCCGTACGGTCTTTACGTAGCTACCTTCGCCTGAAGGTGGACCTCATATTCAACTTCCAAACGCATAGCTGCAAACCTTCATTTAGATATCCTAATACGCCGTCGAGCCTAGACGCTCAACCGTAAGACCTACATCGCACAAAACGTGTGGCCGTCGGCCTTTCAACCGCTACTTTCGTCAAACTCGGCTTAGAACGAACCGGTCCAAGTTACACGATTCCCTACTCACTTCGAGCGTGACGGCGCGAGTTTTGATGTTGCACAGTTTCTGGGATTTTGGGCCGCAGCAATTTACAAAGCCCAGCCCATCAAGTCCATCAGGCTGGGAAACGGAGCAGGAATATGGTGCGGCCAACAGCCCGACCGATTGGCCGTCGCATCGACAAGGGTTCGACATGTACTAGCTGTCTCCCCGACAGGCTTGGCCGAATCGAGTTCGCTTGCGCTACGGACTGGTAGTTCTCCTCAGGTTGCTCTCCACCTTTCCTCTCGGAAACGCAGTTACCACTGTCGGATTCAGGGCCGTAACGTTACACTGGTTGGGACTTACACCCAACTGAATCAACGCTTTCAATGGCGCACTAGCTGAGCCGGCCACGGTTCAGACCTATCCCGTTACGTCGTAGCTGAGCCGGCCACGATCACGTCTCTAGGCAGAGTCGATTATTTTCGAGGCGAGGAGCTATTCAGCGAATTTACTTTCAGAACAGCTTCTACACTTGCCTAAGGTCAATCGCTGGCGGGCCAAGTAAGGATCAGCTACGAGTTCTTCGAATTTCCGTCGTCGGCCTCGGAATCATTGTGCTCGTTGGATGATTCTTGAACACCATCAAAGTCAGACGCTGAAGATTCTTGATCGTCGAACGCACCGTCTTCGAAATTCGCCGAGTCAAACTGCTCGGCATCGAATTGATCATCGTCTTCTGAGTCGAACTGTTGATCTTCCATTAACTGATCATCGTAGATTTCATCATCCTGAAGTTGCTCTTCTCCGGCCAACTCCTCAGGGCTGCCCTTGCCACGACGAGCCAAACCGGCTTCGCTGTCTCGCTTTTGCAGATACATCTTGATCGGTACTTCACCGAACGGTAGGTACTCTCGAAAGACGTTCAGCAGGTAGCGCTTGTAGGCTGGTGGAAAGCCTTGAGGCATATTGCACATCATAATGATTGTCGGAGGAGTGATGGCAATTTGCGATCCGAAGTAGATCTTGGGACGGCGATTCATGAACAATGGTGGTTGCTGCTGAACCTGAGCCGCTTTGAGCAATTTGTTGATCTTCGGCGTAGAAACTCGGACCTGCGTCTGCTTGAAAAGCATTTGCGCATGGTTGAGCAGAGCCTTCATATTTTTTCCGGTCTGACCCGTGATGAAGGCAATCGGACAGTAAGACATCGTCGGAAAATGCTCGCGTAAGTAGCGAACCCAACGCTCTGTGGGAACTTGCCCTGCTACCTTGTCCCACTTGTTGACAACAAAAATGCAGGGCTTGTACTGCTGCTCGATGTAATGAGCCAGTTGCTTGTCGACTTTGCTGATCGATTCCATGCAGTCAAAAAACAGCAGACTCACGTCAGCACGGCGGATACTTCGCTGAGCTCGATGCAGACCGTAGAAGTCGATATCTGTACGAATACTCTTATTGCGTCGCAATCCAGGTGTATCGATGGCGATGAATTTGTGTCCATCTAGATTGAAGTGAACGTCTACGCTGTCTCGCGTTGTGCCAGGGACTTCGCTGACGATAACCCGCTGCGCTTTGGCCAAACTGTTAACGAAAGTACTCTTACCGACGTTCCGTCTCCCTACGATCGCCAGTTTCATTCTCGGTGCAGCGGTCTCTTCGTCATCCGGTTTGACATCGGGAAGCCGGCTGAGAATCTCTTCGAACAAACTTTCGCGATTTCTATTCTGCAATACGCTGATTGGAATCAGCCAACCGCGACCTAGCCGATGAAATTCAACGGCTTGAGTATCCAGGCTGGCGTGATCGGCTTTGTTGGCAAGCAGAAGTACAGGCTTCGGAATCTTTCTGAGCCGCTCACCAACCATTTCATCAAGATTGGTCAGTCCGTCTCGCACATCGACGACGAAGAGAATCAGATCTGCCTCGTCGATACCAGCCTCAATCTGTTGCTCGACCTCTTTGGTCAAGTTATCGCTGTCCTCGATCCCCATTCCACCCGTATCGATCAGTTCGAAAAACCGATCATTGTGCTCGATCAGCGTCGTTAGACGGTCGCGAGTTACACCAGCTTGATTATCGACGATCGCCAATCGACGACCATCGAGCCAGTTGAAGATGCTACTTTTGCCGACATTTGGACGGCCTACGATCACAACGCGAGGAACAGGCATAGCAGTAAGGTTCTAGGTGCCCTTGCGGGATCTTAGACAATTTGAGGACGGTTGGCACCGGTCTGGCGCTATCCAACCACAATTCAGACATTGAAAGGCTGGAATTTGACTCTACGAATATTGAGCAACGTAGTGTAGATGCAAACGCCGTTTCTGCCTATGCATTTTGGGGAGTCCGGTACCTCTCACAGTGGAATTCCCAGGAATTCGTAGTGACCGAGGTCACGATTCCTTCACTGTCTTCTGCCGAAACCTTACGCCCCTGAGTCTTCGAAGGGCGTGCTCTTCCGGCGGCAACCTACGTGAGCCCTTTTAGTGGTTGCCTCGCCTCGCATTGGCCCGACGGGATCGATGGAATCGCGCTCCTCGGGCGAAGGTAGCTACTTAGATCGGTTCGAAGAGATGGTGACCACTTCCCACGATTCTTGAACCTTCTTGTCCTTCAGCGTTCCAGTTCCGCGAACCCAAAATGCAGGGATCTGCAAAAAAGCATTTCGATACTTGCCGAACAAACCTGAATCAAAGTCGATTCCCGTGTCGACATGCATAACCACGAAATTCCCATGGTCTTGTCCAAAGTACTGCATTTTCTCGGGAGTCCGATCGTGCAGAATTGTAGAGGACAGATCTAGTGGGACCCAGCCGACTCCGTCCGCATAGAATTCAGCAATAACGTGATATTGATAGTACCGACTACCGTCGATCAGTTCCCCATCCTTGGCCGATTTGGCCCAACGACCGGCGAGCACTCGAGCCGGAATTCCCTCGCTCCGCATTAACGCACTGAAGAGAATGGATAGCCCACCACAGTCGGTTTTGTCGATTTTGCAGATTGCTGACGCACTTCGATTTTGGTCGGGTATGTAGACGTATTTATAGTTGCGGACCAACTTTTGGAAAACGCGTTTGGCAAACAAGACTTCCCCTTCGGTCTCCTCACGCGCTAATTCGTTCTTCGCTTTCCACTCCTGAAAAGCCTTGTTGTTGTAATCACATTCGCCAGTGGGTCGAAGGAAATATTTTCGAGTTAGTTCTGGCAACAGGTCCACTTGAGGTGATTCGTTTTTTGGCTTGCCGCCAAACTCTTTGCCTGATCTCAACGATCTCGAATAAAGTTCAACCTCAGAATCCGCCTGAATCGACGCGGTTCGCTTGAGTTCCTCGCTGTCAGCACTGAATTTCGTGTAGAGAATGGGTCTAGCCAATACGGATCGGTCACGAATTCGTTTCGAACTTGGTATTGTCGAACTTGAATGAACTACTTGACCCGGCGTAGTGGGGTTCTCCGGCAAAGCAAAAACCCAAGTTTCAGCCACAAGCGAGTTTGTCGTAACGGTCATAGAGAGCTTCGTTTGAACAGTTTGAGCTGAATGACGATCGATCCAGAATTCACTGTTAAGGCTTGAGGGTACTTTGGGTAGCTTGTCGATCGCAGCTCGCTCGGCCGAATTAAGCGACGTTTGAGCAAACAGATTGCGAGTCCATGAGCAAGTTTGCCCAATGGTTTGCACTGCCAAGGCGAGAATGATTACGGTTAACTTGCTCTTTACGTGCATCAATCCCCTACATGAAGAAGCGGGTCTGATCTGTGTTGCTTACGGAACAGGCCGTCAGCTTGCGCCACTAGTAAGCCTGCGGAATGTTCACTTTTTCACCGCCATCGCGTGTAGCCATGGCATTAAAAGTTGCTTGATCAATTGAAGTTGGTATTGGTATCACCGATCCATCTCCCATGCCAACAAGTACCATTTTGGCCTCGTTTTGCACTAGCCGATATGCTTCGTCGATCGTCAACGTTGCTGGACTAGCCCATGGCACGCTATGCTTGACAAACATGATGGTCATGATTGTATTGCTGAGTCCGTCGGAAACGTCACTAAACTTGGTGTACGTGCCCTCAATGAACATTGGATTGCCAGATGTTTGTTGAGTTGGTGCAGAGATAACAAAGACATGGCAGTTGCCCTGATCAATGGCTCGAGTGGACTGAAAGCAGGCTGGGCTAGGCTGTTGGAGCGCAGCGTTCTGCGGAGCATCCCAAGGCTGCATATCCATGAAGTTCACCTGCGAATAAATTCCTGACTCTTCACAAAATGGAAGTAAGGATACAGTCCAAGACCATACCTTTTGATTAGACGAGTTCACTGTAATGGGCGCTGGCAAACGTCTATTTGCCGATTCGTAATTGTGAAACGCTAAGACAACTTGCTTCATATTGTTCGTGTCATTCATCCGCCTAGCAGCCGTTCTGGCTGCTTGAACCGCGGGTAACAATAATCCTACAAGTATCCCGCAGATCGCAATTCCGACAAAAATCACCCCAATCACTCCTACGATCACAAGCGCTACCGGTATTCCACCTGCCTTGTTCGGTGGTGGATAACCTTGCGGTCCATAGCCTTGTGGCCCATAACCTTGTGGACTTGGATACTGATTCGGAAACTGTGACATGGGCGATCTCCAATTCTGAACTAATGTGGGCAAAAATGTCATCCACTCAACTAAATATACACTTATCGCTGTCCCACCCCAAGCTAGTACAGAATCTTCGGGAGCCGCTGCAGACACCGACAAAATGCCAGGATCGACTCCTCGGCGACAATTAGGCACGAAAACTCAAAGAATTATCGCCTTTCGAGTCCTTGGATAGCCTGTAAAATAGTCAGTCGCAGTTCCAAAATCCATTTAGGTACTCAAACCTCGCGCAACCGCCCGCCCTCGTTTCAGTAACCCGCAACATCCTACCTCAAGATCGTTAGTTGCCAAATGTTGTCTAAGCTTAAGAATTCAATCGCTTGCATCGCACTATTCGCACTGAGCGCCAACCTATGTTTGGCTCAGCGATCCGAACAGAAACCTCCAGAAGCTTCGAAGGTTACAGACGAAGAGGTCAAGCTGCAAGCTCGACTGCTTTCGGACATTCGCCAGGTTACCCTCACAGGCCGCCGCGCGGGCGAAGGCTACTTTTCGGCGGACGGCAAGTTGATGGTCTTTCAAAGCGAACGCGAGCCAGGCAATCCGTTCTATCAAATCTATCTGATGGACCGCGAGCTGGGCGATATTCACCGAGTCTCACCGGGGGTCGGCAAAACAACCTGCGCATGGATTCATCCCGACAGCAAGCACATTCTGTTCGCTTCTACTCAGTATGACCCGCAAGCTCTTGAAAAGCAAAAGACGGAGATTGAGTTTCGCGAGTCGGGTAAAAGTCGCAGATATAGCTGGGATTACGACTCAACCTATGAATTGGTCGAGTTTGACACGAAGACTCAGGAGTACCGACGTCTTACAAATGTTGAGGGCTACGACGCAGAGGGATCATATTCCCCCGACGGAAAGAAGATCTGTTTCGCATCAAATCGACGCGCCTACAGCGGCCAACTGACGGCCGAAGAGCAGAAGCTGTTCGAGCAAGATCAAGCCTCAGCCATGGACCTTTACATCATGGATGCTGACGGCGGCAGTGTGAAGCGACTAACCGATGCAGTTGGTTACGATGGTGGCCCGTTTTTCTCTCCGGATGGAAAGCAGATTTGCTGGCGGCGATTTTCCGAAAACGGTGCGACGGCGGAAATCATGTTGATGAATACAGACGGTTCCAATCAACGTGCTATCACCAAGCTGGGCGCGATGAGTTGGGCTCCCTTCTTTCATCCATCTGGCGAGTACCTGATCTTTACGACAAACTTGCATGGCTTTGACAACTTCGAATTGTATGTTGTCGACGCGAACGGCAAGAACGAGCCAAAGCGAGTAACCTATCGTCCCAATTTTGACGGTCTACCTGTGTTTACTCCGGACGGCAAAATGCTGGTTTGGACCAGCAACGGACAATCCTCTCAGAGTCAAATTTTCGAAGCCGCATGGAATCACGAAGAAGTGATGAAGCTGCTTGGCCTGGAAGATAATGGAGCTGTTTCAGTTGCTACCGCCAATCAATCGGCAACATCTACCAATGACGATATCACGCCTGCAGATATCCTTCGGCACGTGGATTACTTATGTCGGCCTGAACTTGGTGGAAGGCTAACCGGAACCAAGGGTGAGAAACTTGCTACAGCCTACGTGGCTGCTTATCTAGAACAATTAGGCCTTAAACCTGCTGGTGACAATGGTACTTTCTTTCATGAGTTCGAATTCGTTTCCGATATCAAGGTTGGGGATGATAATCTGCTGAAGTTTGGTGATAACAGCTACAAAGTCGACAAAGACTGGCGACCCCTATCGTTCTCTCGCAAGGGCGACGTAGATCCATCGGAGTTGGTTTTTGCAGGCTACGGAATTGTCGCTCCGCAAGCTGACGGCCAGCCGATGTACGACAGCTATGTTCACTTGGATGTTGAAAACAAGTGGGTCGTGGTGTTGCGCCGGATGCCGGCCAACATTACTCCTGAACGACGTCAATATTTCTCTAGCTTCAGCCACGATCGCTACAAAGCAATGATGGCTCGAGAACGCGGTGCCAAAGGGATCATTTTTGTGAGCGGTCCATCCAGCCAATTCAAGACAGAACTGATTCCATTGCGGATGGACGGTTCGATGGGCTCAAGCAGTTTGGCTGCCATTAGCGTTACCGACGCGGTAGCAGCTCCTTGGTTCAAAGCTGCTGGAGAGGACCTCAAGTCGATTCAAGAAGAGTTGGACAAGGGCGAGATGATGATGGGCTTCGCATTGCAGCCCGGCAAGATGTTCGCCAACATCGATATCGACGCAGTGACCAATCGCGGCCGAAACGTGCTGGCTCTTTTACCAGTTAGCGAGAAGCCGACTGATGAGATGGTTGTGGTTGGTGCTCACATCGACCACTTGGGCTCGGGTACGGGATCATCGTTGGCTAAAGAAAATGAACAGGGACAGATGCACCGAGGCGCGGATGATAACGCTTCGGGGGTTGGTTGCATGCTGGAAGTTGCTCAGTATTTAGCTTTTCAAAAGAAGCAAGGCAAACTCGCGCCGAAGCGTGACGTTCTGTTTGCGGCTTGGAGCGGTGAAGAGTTGGGCTTGCATGGTTCAGCTTGCTTTACCAATGATTTTGCCAAGCTGTTTCCGGATCGTATGGCTAAATTAGCTGCGTCGGACGAGCAACTAGCCAAGAAAAAAGAAAAGTCGTCCGCGAAAGATGAAGCGACTACCGCTGCCGTTAAACCTGCTGCAATTCCGGGAGCCAAACTATATCCTGCAATTGCAGCCTACCTGAACATGGACATGGTCGGTCGACTTCGTGAGCATCTGATTCTTCAAGGCTTGGGTTCATCACCCTATTGGACAGATGTTATCGAGAAGAGAAATGCAGTTGTGAAGCTGTCACTGACTCTGCAACAGGATTGCCATCTGCCAACCGATGCTACCAGCTTCTTCCTCAAAGGAGTTCCGATCTTAGCTGCGTTCACCGGTTCTCACGACGAATATCATACGCCTCGTGATTTGCCTCAGTTGTTGAACTATGAAGGTGCAAGTCAAATCGCAAAACTGATGGCTTTAATTGCTCGCGACTTGGTGCTGGCAGATGCTGCTCCCGAGTATCGTGAACAGACTGCCGAGCCAGAAATTCGCGCAAATCTGACTGCCTACCTGGGAACGGTACCCGACTACAGTCAGACCGACGTCCAAGGAGTAAAGCTTAGCGCTGTTACAAAAGGCGCGCCAGCCGAAAAGGCTGGAGTAAAGGCGGGAGACGTTATCGTAGAGCTGGCTGGTCGCAAGATTGAAAACATCTACGACTACACCTATGCGATCGAAGCCCTTAAGATTGGCCAAGCGGTCAAAGTTAAAGCTAAACGCGGTGATGCAGTTGTCGAAGTTGAGGTGACGCCGACCTCGCGAAACTGATATTATCCAGGCTTTGTTTCTAAACGCCAAAGGACAGACGCCCACGCTCTGGCAATTGTAGCTACGGTTTCAAGCGTAGCTACCGATTTAGAAGTGGAGCCTAAAAATTTTCATCACGTGCATTCAACTCGAGCGGCTGTATGATCCACCGACGTCTAATCCTAAAGCTCGTACCTGCTCTTGGAATCAGCTCGGCAGTTTTTGCCAGAGCGCTTGCTCAAGAAGCTGCAGGCAGGACAACGATTACTCAGGAGATGATTGACGCGGCCAAATGGGTTAGCGGAATTGAGCTGACTGACGAGCAAGAGCAGGCGCTGATCAAGGATGTAGACTCGCTGCAAAACCAGCTTATCGAGCTGCGTAAATCGAGCTGGACCCGCAGGACGATGGTCCAGCATTGATCATGCAGCCGCTTAGCGGGAATTCTGGATCGATTGCTCATTCTTCTCTTAAGCCGGATTCAAAATTTGAACCCGTGGAGATTAAGCGTCCGCCAAACGACGAGGATTTGGCATTTCTTCCTGCCTACAAACTTGCCGCGATGATCAAGTCGAAGCAGGTTACGAGCACCGAGCTGACCAAGTTGTACTTGGATCGCCTCAAGAAATACGATCCGCAGCTCCTGTGCGTTGTAAATCTTACCGAGCGATTGGCATTGAAGCAGGCTGCCAAAGCTGACGACGAGATCGCGGCCGGAAACTATCGAGGACCTTTGCATGGCATTCCGTTCGGTGCAAAAGATTTGATTTCCGTTGAGGACTTTCCGACGACCTGGGGCATTCCAGTTTTTGAAAATCGAGTCATCCCGCAAACTGCAACTGTGGTTAAGCGGTTGTTCGATGCTGGAGCCGTTTTAGTCGCAAAGCTCAGCTTAGGCGCGATCGCTATGGGCGACAAATGGTTCAAGGGAATGACGCGTAATCCATGGAATCTGGAGCAAGGGTCGAGCGGATCGAGTGCTGGATCGTGCTCAGCTTCGTCTGCGGGCTTAGTAGGCTTTGCGCTTGGCAGTGAAACTCTGGGAAGCATTCTTACACCTTCGGGTCGCTGCGCATCGCATGGATTACGGCCAACATTTGGTCGAGTCAGCCGAGCGGGTTGCATGCCTTTATCATGGTCGATGGACAAGATCGGTCCAATTGCTCGAAGCGTACAAGATTTGGCTTTGGTGTTTTCTGCCATTCAAGGCCCCGATGGGATGGATGCAACCGTTCAAGGCAGACCTTTTGAGTGGGGCAAGTTCAAAATCAACTTCAGCCAATTGAAGGTTGGAGTCGTGAAACGAGATAGACCCGATCCTGCACTTGAACAGGTTCGTCAAATGGGATGTCAAATTAAGGAGATCGAACTGCCCAAAGGCTATCCGTTCCAGGCCATGACCAAAATTATCGATATTGAAGGCGCGGCGGTGTTTGATTCTCTGCTGCGTCAGGGGAAGACCGATGGATGGAATACTTGGACCAAATCGTTTCAGGCCGCTCAGTTCATTACTGCAATAGATTACCTTCGCATGCAACGCGTTCGGCGAAAGCTGATGATTGAGTTCGATGAGCTTATGCAAGAGGTAGACCTTTTGTTCAACGCAGGCGATTTGGTTCACACCAACTTTACCGGCCATCCTTCGGTGATCATTCCATTTGTAGATCCATCCGCTGAAGCTGGAAAGAAGCCTAGCAGCGTAGTCTTTACAGGACATCTGTTCGACGAGCAAACGATCCTAGCCGTCGCTCACGAGTTTGAATCGCGAGCAGCATTGCCGCTTCCCCGCCCCAAATTCTAGAACTTCTTTTCGCGGCCAAGAGATTCGAAAAGTACAGAATAGAGAATTGCATGACGCAGCCGACGACCTTCGAGCAACTTCATTTCCAAGGCTGTAATCTCACTACAAAGTTCGCGGCAATCAAAACGAAGGCAAGTTTCCAGTCGTCATGATTCAAGGTACCGGCACTCATGGTGACGCCTGGAATCCTCAGGTTGAACGGTTGCAGAGCGAATACCAGTGTCTAACCTTTGACAATCGAGGCATGGCCGACAGTCAGCCGTTGGGAGTCAAGCAGCCTGCAGCGTTGCTCAAATGGCCGATGACACCTTAGCCTTGATGGATCACTTGGGTTGTACTGCTGTACACCTTGTCGGACATTCACTAGGTGGATTGATCGCACAATGTGTCGCCATTAAAGCACCTGAACGCATTCGAAGCCTTTCCTTGCTGTGCACCTTCTCACGCGGTAGTGATGCAACAAAACTATCGTGGCCGATGTTTTGGACAGGCCTGCGTACTTTTGTGGGGACGCGTCAGATGCGTCGCCGAGCTTTTTGTGAGATCGTGCTGCCACCACAATTGTGGGTAGAGCGTGATCAGTGGCTGGATCGACTGGCAATTATCTTTGGTCACGATTTGGCCGATCAGCCTCCTGTGGTGATGAAACAGCTCGCAGCCATGAAAGCCTATGATGCTACTGAGCAATTGCCCGAGATCGCGCACGTTCCAACCTTGGTTGTAGGAGCCAAATTCGACCGCATATCTACACCGGATGTAGCACAGCGGTTAGCCAATTCGTTTCCCGGGTGCCGGTATGAGCGATTCGATCAAGCTGCTCACGGAGTTACTGTCCAATTCACAAATGAGATTAACGAGCTGTTACTCAGCCATTTCGCCAGCGCAGAGCCTAACAACTAGACCTCGGCACCGCGACCTGAAGCCAGCTAACGACCACCAAATTTGTTCGCGGCCAGGGCAAAAAGGGACCGGGATCTGCGTTAGAGTTTTGCCTTTCAGTCGACTTACAACTCTAAGCGCGATCTTTGGCCGCACGAAAAAGAAATGTTCGAGTCGCCCTCCTGGCGCGCTCGTCCCTCGCTTACCACCCTCCCGAAAATTGATCAATCGGCCGTAGTTGCACTCTCGTTCGGGAGGGTCCGATTCGAACAATTCATTCGATCAAGTGTCAATAGCTTCACCAACCGCAATCGGCTTGGCATTCTCTTCTGTCTTCTGATCTTCGCGCCAAGGCTTATTGGCTTTGTACGACTCAAGCTCTTTTTCCAACTGCGATTGTTGTTCGGAATCAGATTCTTTTCCAGCCTCGACGGCCTTGGCTGCCCACTCGCGAGCCTTTTCAAAATCGCCAGTTTCAGCATAAGAAGCGGCCAGAGTGCTTAGAATGTGAGCCGCCTTGTACTCGGTTGCTTCACAAGCCTTCAGTGCTAACTCCAAAGCCTCTTTGCCATTCCTTAGGTCGTCGGTAGGAGATGTCGCCAAGACCCAAGATAGATTATTGTACAAACCACTGCGATCTTCATCCGTTGGAGCCTGTGCCTCGGAATCATCTTTCTTGGATTCCATCGCCTTGACCGCCCGACGATAATCGTCGATGGCTTCTTTGTGCTGGCTAATTGCCAACTTGCAATCGCCTCGCAATCGAATCGCGCGCCAGTTTGTTTTTTCCCGACTGATCAATTGATCCAGCAGTTTGATGGCCAGTCGCGGACGATCGTCAGCTTGGTAGTACGAGGCGAGTTGCATTACCCAGTTTTGATTGTTTGGATCCAAACGCACCAGCAGTTCCATGTCCTTGATAGCATCACCCCAGCGCTTTTCCTGAGCCGCCAGAATTGATCGCATGATCACGCCTTGCACCGAATCCGGTTCAAGCAACAGTGAATCGCTGATGTCTCGATTAGCTTTTTCAGTTTCGCCCTTTGCCAAATACAGTTGACCTCGGAAAAGCAAAGCTTCGTGATCTTTGCTATTCAGTTCAATTGCTTTGTCAAAATCAGCCAGCGCCATGTCGACGAACTTGTTATCGTCTTTTTCTTCCTCTGACTTGCTGGCATCCTGTGCAAGGTAAACTCGACCGCGCCAGCGATAGTTTTCACCAGCCTTCGGGTTAGCTTCAATACGTTTTGTCAAAAGGTCGATAGCGTCCTTAAATCGCTTCAGTTGAGTAAACGAATCCAGTGCCGCTCCGAAAGCGATGGTATTGTCAGCATCTTTTTCGAGCAGCTTTTCGGCTTCACTGGCAGCTTCATCAAACTTCTGTGTCGCTAGCAGAATCGCGATCTTAGCTTGCCAGGCCTCCTTGTTGGCAGGATTCAATTCCAAAGACTTCGACAAATCGGCAAGCTTGTTGGCATTACTTGGCTGGAGACCGGCTCGAAGCATGTAGGCCTTAGAAAGATCTTCTGGCTGATTTTTCAATTCGTCGATGGCTTTGTTGACAAAGCTCAATGCCTTCTCGCGACTACCACCTGGAACAAGCTCTAACTCAGCTCGAGCGATATAGGCTTCTGCAAGCTTGGGATTGTTAGAGATTGCCTTGTCCAGGTCAGTTACCATACGTTGCAGCAAATTTCCGAGCTGTCGGATTGTTTGCCACGCGTGGCAGACGTTGGCGATTGGATTGAGCCCGTTGCAAGTACGAACCGGCCAACATGTTTTTGGCAATCTCGGTGCCCACTTCATCTAGTCCAGCTTCGATCGCCTGCTCACACAACTCGATCACCTTACTCAACTCTTCAGGTGTTGAGGCGTTGAGCTTTTTGGCAGTAGCTTCATCCAATTTCGCTTGCCCAGCATCTTGAGCTAAAGCGAAGGAACTTGACAGAGCAACTAAGACGCAAAGGTTGAGCTGAATTGCGGCTGAGCGTGAAGGTTAACATAATTGGATCTCCGAGCAAAAAGTGTCGCAAGTCGACGTTAAATGGCAGGTAGAATAACAGATTCGTCGGTGGATGCTTGATCGATTTTGAGTCAGTTTGTCAAAAATAGGCGGACTCAGAAACGCAATCGAGACGTTCTATCCTACGCAAATGGGAAGAAAAGAAGAATAGAGAAGTCGGATTAACCTCAACCTTGGAAACATTCAGCGGGAGCAAAGAAATTACCTCAACCAAAACAATAACGCTGCTGCGACATGCGAAAAGTGATTGGGGCAACTCGCAATTGAACGACCATGATAGGCCGCTGAACGCCAGGGGCCGACGATCTGCGCCATTAATCGGTCGATACATGGCAGAGAATCAGATAGCTTCCGAAGTTATCCTGGCGAGCACTGCTTTGAGGGCACAGCAGACGCTTGATTTGGTCGTAACCCAATGGACTTCAAGGACGCCTGAAATCTACTGCAGCCAGAATCTCTATTTGGCCAGTCCCAAGGCTATTCTGAGTGAGGTTTCCAAGCTCAGTGACAATTGGAACTCGGTTTTAATTGTCGGGCACAATCCAGGGATGGGTGAATTGGCTTCGATTTTGTGTGGAGAGAATTTGGTATTTCCAACAGCTTGTTTGGCGAGTTTTGAACTGAATGTTGAAAAATGGCAACATTTGTCCCTGGATTTAGTTGGAACCGGGAAAAAAAAGCACTATTGCCGCCCTCGGGAATTGGAGTAATTTTCCCCTTTGAAAGCCATCAAAGGCAGGTCATGTCACGCAATTGGCCATTTTTCGTAATTTCACTATTCGTCGGGGGCGGTAAATCCGAGCAATGCGGAATTTCAGCTTGTCGAATTATGATGTTTGGAAAGAATGTTTGCCGATGAAGAACCAACCGTACCGTTTTGAGCGTAAATATCAAATAGTGCAGCGGGTTTCGGTCGGTGATGTCGCGTCTTTCAACGGCGTGACAAAAGATAGATGCAACGAATGTTGTAGGCAATCCAACCCCATCGTGCGGCTTAGCTGTTAGGACCGCTCAAATGAACGATATGACCGCCAATGCGACAACCAAGCGATTTACGCTTGATGAAGCCTCGGCAATGCTGCCGCTGGTACGGTCCATCGTCTCGGATATCTGCGAAGTCTTCCGCAGCGTAACTTCTCGGCGAGTTGAATTGCACCGTCTGCTTCGAAAAGGCCATCGTGGGGCAGGTCGAATCTACGACGATGAAATGGCGGAGAGCCGTGCTGATTTGCAAGCCGAGTACGATCGAATTTGGCAATTTCGCGAAGAACTTGAGACTCTTGGCATCCTTCTGCGACAGCCTGAAGAGGGATTGATCGAGTTCCCAACGCAGATCGATTCTCAGCCTGCGTTCTACAGTTGGCGTTTGGGCGAGCCGACGATTTGCCACTACCGGCTGGCTAGTCAGCCTAGCGGTCAGCGGTTGCCGATCCAGGTTACGCTTAACTAGTAGTTGAGCTTGCCGCCAACCTTCAAAACGCATTGTGGATGGAGTTCATCAGTCGAAAACTCGTTTTCGCTGGGCTCTTTCACGGTCACTTGTTCCAAAGCTATGCCGACTCTGGCTTCACACGTCCAGTCTTCGAGGCTCAGTCGCTATGCCCTGCATCCGTCGATCGGGACCAACAAAAACCGCAGGCGGAGCCTGCAAGACATAGGGTTTCCAGGCAGAGCCTAGGAATCAGAAATTGGCGTTAGATTTTCGATATTCATCCGTACTCTTATTTGAAAAAGTCTGGAATATCCAACCAGTCCCGCCAGCTCTATAATGGTTCAAAGTTTCTCGCGACCGGTCAAATTCTGGAACCGGCGATTTGAATCAAGCGTCTACCACCCCTGAACGTCAACTAAGCGCAAGAATGCCTACCGACCAGGAAATAATCGACGCCGTATTGGCGGGCGACGAGGCTCGATTCAACGAGCTATTCGACCGCTACCATAGACGCTTGTTTGGACTGTTGTGGCATGCTTGTGGCGACCGAGAGTTGGCGGAAGACTTAGGGCAGGAGGCATTTCTCCGCGCCTTTAGAAAATTGAATTTGTATTCGGGCCAGGCTCAGTTCTACACTTGGCTGGCTCGAATTGCCATGAATTTGTTGTCGAGCTATCGACGCAAGAGACGACTTGAAAGCGAAGTTGAACGCGAAGGATTTGAAATGGCCATCGATTCAGTTGGCGAATTTCAATCACCCGATGCAAACGCTGAGTTAAGCGAAATGCAGCAATGCGTTCGACAAGCTTTGGCCATGTTGGATGAAGAACGGCGAATGGTTTTGATTCTGCGAGACTTTGAAGATATGGACTACGAATCAATTGCGAAAGTCTTGGAACTTCCTATTGGCACGGTTCGTAGCCGAATTCATCGAGCTAGACTTGAATTGAAAGCACTGTTTCAATCCAAAGCGGCTCAGTTGGGAATTGCGGAGCAGTCATGAGTAGCCAAACACCACAACCAAACTCGATTCCTGAGGAATGGCTTTCAGCCTACCTCGACGACGAATTGGATGCCGATCAACGACAAATGGTCGAAAGCGCCGTTCGTCAGAATCCTCAGATGGCTCAGTTGTTTCGGGATCTTCAAGCAACAAGAACTCTCGTGCAACAATTACCAAGTTTTCCGAGCATGGCTTCGATGCGAAATAGAAGCCTTGGCGAAGGCGCTAACGCAGATTTGGAAGACGGACTTCAAGACACTGTTACGCCTTCGAATTTAGCTACTCGTGAAAGTGCCTCTCATTCAGTTTCGAACATTCGGGCCGGTGAGAAAAGGCTGCGAAGCGATCGCATCGATTCCGATACTGATACTGATACTGGCGTTTTTAGAATCGGCTCCTGGGAGCTTAGTCAGTGGCGAACCATTGCTCTAGCTGCATCCGTTATCGGCCTGTCCGTAGTTGGTTCCTTGGCTTGGTACGGGGTCTTTGGCGGTAACTCTGGTTCGGTCGCGTTGGCGCCACCTGCTGGCAAGATGTCCGAACGCTACAGCACAGATCGTAACTTGGTGGACAATGAAGCCGGGCCCAGTGGCTTCGAAGGTTCGTCTGCTGTACTTCCCAAAAGATCAATGGGGGCCGGGTCGCCAGAGTCGGGCCTATCGGATCTGGCTGGTTCTGTTGGTTCGAATGTAGATTCTAAAGCCTTATCAAAAAATGATAGCTATGATGCTGGTGCATTAGGCGGAAGATCAACTGAGTCATTTGGTGGAGGCCGTGTGGATGCCGTACCTACTCAGAAAGACACGCCTAATCTTACAAATCGTTCCGATGGCGATTTATTGGCGGCAACACCAGACAGTTCGATGTCCAGCGACAAGTCGATTTCCCTTCAGCAACTTGAGTCATCAGAAAAAATAGCACCAGCACACTCCGAGGCTCGAAACAACTTAGGAAACGCTCCATCCAACATTTCTTCTGACATTGCTGCAAACTCAACGGGCGGTAATTCAAGTGCGCCGCCAAGTCGGCAGATGGAATCTCGCGGAGCTGAACTTCCGTCTCCACCTGGGGCAATTGAATCCAGTCGCTTAAGTATGCCGAATAACTCCAAATCCCAGCCAGCACCTTCCATGGCTGCTCCCAAAGGAATTGAGAGTTTTACAGATCCAGCAAAAATTGCAAAAGATTCTGGGGCAACGCCAGATCCGCAGATTGGTTATGGAACAGGCAATCCTCAAGGTGCCCGTTCGCCCAACATGGGTTCGGGTCGTGGTACCTCTGATCGTAGCGGGCCAGGTCGCGAAGTGGCAGGCGGTGCTGGAGCTGGTGGCATGGGCGGGTTGGGGGGCGGAGGTTTCGGATCGCCACTGGGCGGCAGCTCAGGCGCGGCTCCTGCCTCTCAAGTGCCTCCGACAGATTCTCTATCTGATCAGTCCGGTCAGAGTCGATCCAAAGTTTCTGAGGCCAAGAAATCGGTAGAATTGAAGGCTACTTTAGTGACAAAGGCTTCACTTTTTCGAACAAGCGTATGGTCCGAGGAAGAGATGTTAACGCAATTGGAAACTAATGCCCTTCTTCGCCAAGTACGATCGTTGCGATCCAAATCCAACAACGAGCCACAGCTTTCCAATACGCAAGCGAAAGCTAGCCCTATAACGATCGCAGTTGTCTCGCTGGACACTGATCAGAGACAAGTCCTCATTCAACTTGCTCAGCAGTTTTTTGCCTGATGCGAAGCTTCTAAAAATGACAAAGAAACTCTGCATGCATTTTTCTTGAGCCGCAAAGAGTTGGATCAGTTGCAGCAATCACATTCGGTTCAACTTCCAAGCATCGATCAATTTTACGATCAGCAACCCTACGGAACCTGCCTCCGATCGCTGCGTGTTGATTGTGAATCCGAAGTAGATTAAGGTAACCTCGGCGGTTTACTGCTCACCTTTAACGATTCACCTAAAGCTTAAGTACATCTTCGGGCCGGAGATTCGTCGACGATTTTCCTCTTGATCGCAATTGTATTCTAATGCGAAAACTACCTGCCCGTGCTCTCAGCCTATGTGAGGTCAATATCCTCTTCGTAGTAAATTCCATCGAGCGCGGTCTCCCATCTTCCCCAATAAAAATACTGCGGTGCATATTTATCCTTGTCGCATTGTTGGCAGCAATGCGAGTCTTTCAGCTCAGGGAAGAAGTCATTTCGAATCATTGGCTATCTGCCTGACTATCGATTGAAAGCAGTCGACGATACTGCCCTTACGCGGCTCACCGATCTGATCCTCTTTAGCGCAGAGATTCGGGCCGATGGCGGGATCGACATGTCGAGGCTTCGTGACACTCCTGGGAGAAGATCGATAGAATCACGTACACTGCATCCACTACGTGTGATCCTTTGCGTAGGAGGTTGGGAACGGTCGCAGGGATTCGCGGCAGTTGCTACCAAACTTGAACTTCGCCAGCGAACGTTGAAGAGTCGTTGAAGCTCTGTCAGCAATATCGACTCAATGGCATCGATCTAGATTGGGAACATCCCAAGAATGAGTCTGAACAGACAGGATACGCGACCATCCTCGCGGATCTCCGTAGAGCATTTCACACCAAATCGTTGTCTGTTTCGATGACAATGGCCGCTTGGCAACAAGTTCCACGAGTAGCTTTTGAAGCAGTCGATTTTGTTCAGATCATGTCCTATGATAAGCCAATGCAGCACTCGACTCTTAAGGATGCGATAAACGATATTGAGAAACTTTCGTCTGATGGAGCGCCGCGATCGAAGCTGGTCCTTGGAATCCCATTCTATGGACGTCATACAAAAACACCCGATCAAACCAAGACATATCGTGAAATTGTTGAAAGGTGGAATCCCTCACCTTCCAGCGATGAAGTCGAAGGGTATTACTTCAATGGGCCCGAAACGATCGCAGCCAAGACACGGTACGCTCGAGATCATGGTTTGGCAGGCGTCATGATTTGGGAAGTCGGCCAAGACGCATCGGGTGAACAATCTTTATTGAAGAAGATCTCCTTCGCCGCGAAATTGGACGGTGAGCAAAAATAGTAGGAATGACACAAACCAATTACAAAATCTCATCACCGACTTCTACGGCAACATCCCGAGCTAGTCTGCTCGGCCAAATGCTGCTTGATCGTCGCAGCTTTCTGCAAAACTGTGCGACTGCGCTTGGATCGATGGCTTTGGTCGAGATGCTTTCGAAGGAAAATCTAGTAGCTCAAGATGGAACAAAGCACAGCTCTCCAGTTATTAACCCTGCTAAACCATTTGCACCTCGCCCAGCTCATTTCGAAGCCAAAGCCAAGAATGTCGTAGTCATATTTTGTGCTGGTGCGGTCAGCCAGTTGGAAACCTGGGATTACAAGCCAGAGCTAATCAAGTGGGATGACCAGCCGCTTCCGGGTGGACCTGCTGTCACCTTTCAAGGCCCGGCAGGCAATTTAGCTCGACCACAATACTCCTTTCGACAGCGAGGCCAAACTGGCAAATGGGTCAGCGATATGATACCGCACCTGGCTGAGTTGACTGATGACATCGCCTTCGTTCACTCGCTTACCAGTAAGTCTAATACTCATGGGCCAGCAGAGAACTTTCTATCTACCGGTTTCGTTTTGGATGGCTTTCCCAGCCTAGGCTCTTGGGTTACCTATGCCTTGGGAAGCGAAAATCAAAACCTACCCGCCTATGTTGCAATTCCCGATCCTCGGGGAGTGCCTCAAAACGGCTCCAACAATTGGGGAGCCGGTTTTCTACCTGCGGCATTTCAAGGTACCACACTAAGTTCAAAACAGCCTGTGAGAAACTTGGTTCCACCACAAGAGATCTCGATCGATGCGGATCAAGCTACGCGGCAATTGCTTTCGGTCATGAACCTTCGACATCAGCTCGAGAATCCAGATGATGAAAAGTTGGCAGCTCGCATCGCTAGTTACGAGTTGGCTGCTCGAATGCAACTCAGCGTTCCAGAAATCTATGATTTATCGACGGAGCCCGAGCATGTGATGAACATGTATGGTGCCAACGATTCGAAAAACGCGGACAAGCAAGGGTTTGCAAAGAACTGCATCATCGCCAGAAGGTTGATTGAGCGTGGAGTTCGTTTCGTACAGCTTTTTAACGGAGCTTATGCCAGCGGCGGAAAGCTGAACTGGGACGGTCACAATGCACTCAAAGAGCAATACGATGTTCATGCTGAGGTGCTTGATCAGCCAGCGGCAGCACTCATTCGGGATCTACGTCAGCGAGGATTGCTAGAGAATACGTTAGTGGTTTGGTGTACTGAGTTTGGCCGGATGCCATTTTTTCAAAAGGGTGCTAAAGGTCGCGATCATAATCCTGATGGATTTACTTGCTGGCTAATGGGAGCTGGCGTCAAGCCTGGAGTTAGTCACGGAAAAACAGATGATTTTGGGCAGCGCGCGGTAGAGGATATTCATCCGCTGTATCACTTTAACGCCACCATTCTCCACTTGCTCGGATTGGATTTTGACAAACTAAGTTACGAACACAATGGAATTCAACGACGCTTGACCAACGTCGAGGGCAAAGTGATTCGAGAACTTTTGGCCTAACAATCGAAGCTGGCCCCGCCACGGTTGAAACCCCAGCTCTCTAGCTCAACCGCCCGCGGCTCGGAACTTGGCTGGCTTGACATAGATTACACTTGAACCGTATTGGGCAGGGGCGCTAGCCGCTGTCGCGCAGATTTTTATCTGAACCGCATCCAATGCGGCGCTAGCCGCCGTGCCTCGAAGTTGATAAAGCTCGTCCGAGAGTCAATTTGCATGCGACATTGCGTCTCCGGTTTAAATTCAATACCGTTCAGTTAGCGCGAAATCTCATTCCAGCGGCACGGCGCGAGCCGTCCAGTTCCCAGTGTTTTCGCTAACGGTTGCCGGGCAGCTCGTGCTGCTTCGCTAGGAATCCGAGCCTTAATTGAACGGTATTGGGTTTAATTAGAAGTTGAATTGGTAGGCGAAGTCCGAACGCTGACAGGATGAGCCACCGGCAATAAAAATCTGAACCCTGGCGGAATCAGCTACAAGAGAAGAGCCGAACGGGGCAGCCGCAACTAATCGAGCCCAACTAGATCTTCAGGTTGATCTTGGTTCGAGGAACTTCAACGGTTGATCCATCACGCTTTTTGAGAACTAACCGTCATCATCGTAGGAAACGTTTCGCTTCGACGGTATGTTGTCCAGATCGCCAGGTTCGAAAGCCAAGCCGCGATTGAATAGCTTGTTTGATGTCCTCCTCGGGAACCTCTTGCAACACGGTTAACGAAGTCGTTAGTCCTGGGCGTTTCGGATTGACTAAAACCTCTGTTCCAGAAACCATCATCGACATCGAGATAATTTCGCCCGGAAACAATCCGGCAGTAGATTCAAGATATAGTACGTAGGGATTGTCGTCCCAAGCTGCCAACACAAGATGTTGGTCCAGAGCGTGCAGCACAATAATGTCTCTGGCGAAGCCCACAGAATTGTTTTTCTTAGGATCAAGTGGAGGACCAAAATTCGTAATCAACTCGAAAACGCTCTTCTGATCTTCTTTGCCCTTCAACGAGCCGCTCAACTCATTCGATTTCTTGATACGCTCCTGTTGTCGCTCAATAACCGCCTTCTTGACATCCTCACCAGCAAAGAACCAAGTAGGTGTTTTGCTGCCTGGAACTTTAGCTTTCACCACTACATCTTCTCTATCTCCGATCGAGGCTGGGATAAAGCCTTTTCCATTCTTCATCTGAGTCAGTTCGCTTGACAATCTCGATTTTTCGCCACGCAGACCACTAAGCAATTTATCGTAATCGCGAACGGTAGAATTCACATACTTGGCAATAGACTCGGTCGGTACCTTACCTCTAGCAAGAACGGAACCACCCTTACCGCCCTTTGGATTGGGGCGATTGTCTGGACCATCTTCATCCATCTTGATCCTTCCAACACCGTTGGTAAGTGGTACAGCTACAACACCCTCTGCGTACTTAATTGCATTTCGGACATCATTTGCCGAGATACCAAAGTTTAGGTTTTGAGCCCTCCCGCCACCTGAGGCCAAGGTACTCATGCCTACCAACTTGCCAGAGCCGTTGATCAATGGTCCTCCGCTATTACCAGGCGAAAGTGGAGCATCTACTTGAATCCAAGTTCCATCAACATCGGACTTGTTGACATCAGACCGCATCTCTTCTGCAGATCGAATTGCACTGACGATTCCATTAGTTGCGCTGAAAGCCAAGCCCAAAGGCGCCCCCAGTGCAACAACGCGTTCACCCTTCCTCGGCAAGCCAGATGATATTTCGATAGCCGGTGCGTCTGTAATCGAAATCTTCCCCACAACGATATCCCGAGTTTCGTCAATCAACATTGTGCCAACGATTTCAGCTTGTCGACCGTTAGGAAAAAAGGCCACCGCGCGTTGAGCCCCGGCCAAAACGTGGCAGTTAGTTACTATAGTGCCTCGATTATCAACTACGAATCCACTTCCTAAGCTTGCGCCTTTGGCACCTTGTACTTCGATTCGGATAACACTCTTTTCAACTCGCTCGATCACATCTTCAAGGGATTCCTGCCCGAACGCCATTGACTGACCGAACAACAAAACCGCGAGTACACATCCAATACCCGTTAGCATTCTCATGTTTGTTTCCTGCTGAGCTGTCGAAAGCCGTTCAGTTATTCGTAATCGTTGATGAACACAGTTCTAGACTGACTATCGCAAATCTCGACCTTGCCAAAACTCAGATCCGGAATAATGTCAGAGGGCTTCTTGGGAAAAGTGCTGAAGCTAATCGTAGCCAGTTTTCCATGTAACTGAACATCTACTAGCGGTGCATTAAACTTACGACTTAGTAGAGTTGCAATTTGATCCAATTCTGCTTTGGATTTTCGAGTAACCATTTTTATGGCCAATGAACTTCCCATTCGGAAACGAGCTTCAGGGAACATGGGGGCCCGATTGGGATCTAACACAGGTTCCTGACCAAATTCCTGCCGAGCCGCGTTTAAACTCGAAGCGATAACGTTGGGTTGTGCAATATTGTTGGCAGATTCACTTCCGTGGTTGGGCGACTTGGCAATAAGATCGTTGTTTGAACTAGAGTTGCTTTGAGTCGATTCTGGCGACACTTTTGCTTCTGGAGTTGAACCACCGCTGCTGCCTTCACGTCGACTTAATCCCGACGTGCCGGTCGCAGACGTACCTGCCAAAGGCGAGCCAGCCACAGACTCGGATGTTGAACTCGGCTTCGTATCAGATGTAGACTTGCCATTGTCAGCAGTTGAAAAAAGCGTGCCAGTTGGTTCTGCAATCCGCTTATTGATGCGGTCCAAGCCACTCAACGTCAGACTATCTAACCTGGTGGCGCGTAAAGCTTGATCGAATCGCTTCTTTTGGGCATCAATCTCCTTTCCCAGGGCAACACACTGCTTTTCGTGCCCCGCTTGAGAAAGCTGGTTCAAGCTCCACTTCCGAAACGATTCGCCGCTATCAAAGATCTGTTTTTGTTCAAAGGTCATTTCGAAGCGGTCCAAAGCTGCTTCACCATATCGAACGCACGATTCGTCCAGCCTGTCCAAGATAGTTCCCATCGTGTTCAGGTCTGGAGCTTCCGCGCTTTTGAGCGACTCTGCCAGTCGTTGATCAATGGTGTGAAAATGCTCAAAGGCTTCGATTAGAAAACGATTGGGGCGTTCCTTGTTATCGACAACTTTGCGGTGGCCATAGTTGAATTGCTTTTCAATCAGGTCGATCATTAGGGGCAATTGATCAACTTTCGTTCCTCGAGACGATGCCAGTGGAAGAAGAGTGCAATTGCGCTTTACTTCTCGAGTAAGGCTAGACAGTGCATCTAACTGCCCGCGAGCATCCTTCAATTGGGAATCATCGGCGCCTGACAATTTAACGCTGTCGATAAGCACAAGTTGCATCCGATCGACTTCAGAATTGATCGTTGCGGTATCGGGCTGACTTGCCTGTCGAGCTAATGCATCTTTAGCACTTGCTAGTGCATCTCGATATCGGTCCATCAATTGTGCAGAACCGCTCGATCCTGAGCTGAATAGGAACTTCACGGCAACGAACCCCATGATCGCAATCAGCAAGACACTGCCACTTCCGATCCCTATCAGTAACTTCAGTTTCCTAGACCCAGAAAAATCGGACGGAGATTTGACAATAGAGCTAGGAGCTTGCTTATTTGCCGCACGATTTCGATTTCGAGGTTGCGGCGTTTCGAATGGTGAACGATTCGGCGGAGAGGAGGGGGAATCGAATTCGTCAATGTCGACCACTGACAGCGGAGAATATGGAGCTGAAGCTTCTTGGTGCTCAGCAATCGGATCGTCCATAATCAAAGCTTCCAGGGGAACATCTTCCACCAGTTCGGCGATGATGGGTTCCTCTTTCAGCTCGGCCGATCTGACTTCAAAAATAGCTCTACATGATGGACAGCGAATCGCCGCGGTTGCTTGCGCCGGACGCTTTAGTCTCATTCGATTAGAACAATGCGGGCAGTTTGTCTGAACGAGGGAAGTCATGAACGTGAAGGTTAAGTCAGGCTGGCATTCCGATGATTTAGTTTTTTTAAGGGAGGTATCCTATGATAATAGATTTCTATCAAAACCGCTTCGTTTCGGTGTGTTGAAATCGCCAAATGGAGGAATTTTCTGGCTATGAAAACTCCAATGTTCCGTTTAGCAAGAGTTTTAGGACTTGCTTTGGCCGATGTACAGTTCGCCGAGCGACAAAGGTTCCAAAGCGAATACTACAAAAGGTCCGATTCCATTTTGATCAAAGCACTCATCAACTGATGCCAAGACTCAATCAGATGAAACACATCGATTTGAATCGCATCCGGTCGATCAAAGCCTCTTTCGTCAATGCTCACAACGTTGTCCAGTTGCATTAACCCTTGAACGATCGCGAGTTCGCATCGATCTTCTTCAGTCAACGAAGGATCATCGTAGGCTGGGAGAACATCTTTCATGGCTCGATGCACTAACCAGAGAGCAGCCGCATGTGGATCGGCTGCAGTCATTACAATTCTCGAGCTTCCCGACTGAACGTAGTACTTTGCCATTTTGATAACCTTCCGTGACATTAGTTTTTTCTGCTTTAAAACTTTCGTGAATGTCAGTCCTCAACTGACATTGTTACTATCGCGAAGTCCTGGACAAGTTTGGTCATCAGTTCCAAACACTCATTCAGTTTCCAGCATTTGACGCGCATTATCAATCAAACCATGGCTCAGAACTTGAATCTGTCAATTGAAGCCTAACAAAACAGTAGAACAGCCGTCCTCTCAATGCCCCATGTGCTTTTGCTGTCATTCGCTCTTAGCCGACTAGGACTATCCCTTTTTCAACCGAAAAAAAACGCCTGGACTGTTGGGACTTCCTATCAAGCATTTGAGCTGGCCCAAAATTATCTGGCAGTTAGGCAAAACGGACCTTAAAATGTTACGTCCATCCGAGTGCGGACTTTGGGCGGTGCTTGAGGTCGCCGAGCGTGATTTTGGAAACGCCGTTCGATTTGACACTCAGTTGGAAAAGTCCATCAAGGCTACTGAAAACACGGAAGTAGTGTCCAATTGCATTTCTCGTTGGACGTCTTTGTTCAGCATCTATTCGCTTGATATTATCCTATCACATTACGAAATCGCTCCAGCAGCGAGCGGGTTTGTGACTCGTGAGTGTTTTAGAGCTAAAGGATGTGGATGAGTCCATGCGGAATTACGACGCATTCTAGGAAGTGCTAATCTGACCGTCGGTCATTGCCAATCATCTCAACCGCTTCCATCAGAGGTATCATCGCAAGATCCTTCCCTTCGTGTGTCAGGTCCGATCGTCGTGCAAGCGCTTCAGCCGCAAATCGCACACCACGTACATTGCCGCATTGTAAGAATCCAAATTCAGCCATCGCCCTGCGCACCACTTCTTCGGTACTAAGGCTTCGGGCTTCACTCTTACTCATTCAATCGCAACCCAGGGAAAAAAAGATGCAAATTCGAACTTTGCGCCTAAACTCTTTCCGGAAAGACTTGTTATTTGGCCTCTTCCTCGTCGCGATAGCTCGGCAAGGCAGGAATAATGTGGTCGCCAACATCAAGGATCTCGAACAAACAACGTTCAGTGATGAGCCGAGTTTCACCGATGTTCCCAGAATACCGTCCGTAAAGTCTGTCGCCAATTGAAAGGCTCCGTTTGTTTCTCGCCACTGCTACCATGTGCGCAGTGTAGACATCATCTGCTAAGTGCCCGGCAAATTCGATTGCACCAACGATGTCGCCATCGGGAGTGTAAACACCAATGACATCAAAGGGATTTGGAGAAATAGTCATTGCTGCCTTTAGCATTTCGATTTGATCGTGTTCAAATCCCCAGTCAACGCGTGATTTCTGAGAGAGGGCAATATTGACACAGAAAGCGGGAACCTCGAAAACGGTTTTCAGCAACCACTTTACTTTCACTGAACCAAGGCGAAATTCAGTGTTGTGCTTAAGGTTCGAGAGCAAGCAGCGATCGGGGAAGTCTGCAGGTAGAGTTATGTCAAATGTAATCGACGCGCCACCAAAAGCCCTGCGACGTGCATGAACACATTCGAGCGGTTCTGAGTAGGCAGTGGAAACAAACTCGCACGAGTATTTCCAGTGGACTGTCGAATGCTGGACTCCGACTATTATTCCTTGCTTCGGATTTCCGTCTGCAAACAAAAGGTGAAGCTCACCGCAGTTATCACTTTGCGGCCAGTGTCGAAGGTAAAGCAGTGATTCGTCAATCGAAATCATATTCTTCAGCCAAACCTCCAGTGACTTTAGCTTACGGATAGGCCTGAGCGGCAAATCGGGTGGATCTTTTGTTATCGAGTTGGTTGTACTACGTGCTCAATCAGGCCATTCATAACCGCTCAATCGCAACTCAGCGAACACATCACGTAAGCGATATTAATCGATGTCCGGGAAGTCATGGTACACGATATCTGTAGCAGAGCAAACGACCCGTAACTTAACACCCGCGTCAATGAACCTTTCGATTTCCGACGTTTCAAACTTCGGCGAGGACTTTAGCATTGTTTCACGACTTTCCGCAGACCATTCGAATCTGATTGTGAAGGCCCAGTATTCTGTATGGCCATAGGTTCCGTAACGTGAAATGTCATCCGACGATGCGGGTGCAGATGATAAAACAACGGGATTCACCCACGCAAATGTCGTCGCGAATCTCAACGCTCGATCCAGTATCGCTTTCGGAGCGGCTGATGCCATTGAGTCGTTAGTTGTCGTCATGGAAAAACTCAGCTAGCAATAAAACTTCGGCACGCACATTGAGCAGCCCGGAACTCCACTTGGGCTGTCGCGGACTTCTCGAACCTAGGATGCTTGCTGACTCTCCACTGCCAACTCACATGGCTCCATCAGACACTACCTCGACGTGCGGCCGGCTCTCTTGATCCCAATCGGTGAGTGAAATTGAGGGTTCATACTTTGATCCAATATCGAACCAAGCGAATCCGTCCGATATACGTACGACCCGAGAGTGCTGGACAATCGATCGGCCTACAGTCATCTGCTCAATCCATTCAGGAGACATGAGTTGCGAATGTGATGTGTCGTTGGATTAGACTGAACGGTGCCCGTCCTGCTCGCAAGCTTGCGCCCAGCTTAGGGCTATTTCTTGACTTTCGTCGCTCGAACAGCCAGCATCGCGCCTTCAGAATCCTCCTCCGCATCATTTTTGGTTTTTTCATTCTTCGCTGGAGCTGGCTTCAGATCTACATCACCAGCACCCACAATTTGGCCCACATCATTGATTCCAAAGGCAACTCCAAAGTCGTCATCGCTGATCTGCAATTGAGTAACCTTGCCATTAATGGTCCACTTGCAAGGCACTGTACCACCTTCTTTGCCGTGAGCGTCATCGCTGTAGCCGACGATTTCGCTGTTATTATTGATGTCTCGTGCCTCTCCCGACACATCTCCATCCAGCAACTCAAGAATCTTCAGTTTACCTTCGGCAGTTACAACGCAGGGCAGGCGACCTCGCTTGCCCAACACCGAGCCGACGATCTCGCCTTTGTTGTTGATTGCCTTCACATACATCTGCTCGTCGAGCAACTTCGTTTGCTCCCACTTTCCATTAACTTCTCGCCAGGCGTAAAGCGAGCTGTCAACAGTTCCATCGGGAAGAAACCTCTCCGTACAACAGCCAGCAATGAACTTACCGTCCGGTGAAATCATCAACTGAGCTGACATCAAGTACGGATTCATTTGATGAACGGTCGACAAAACGGTGACCGTCCATTGCTCCGTCTTGACATCTTTGATCCAAACTGCAGGTCTCAGTCGTTCGGGCCCAGTAACGTAGCCAGTGATGCGAGTGCCATCCGAAGTAATATCCTGCGCGTCACAAGATAGATCGCCTTCGGGTCTTGGCAGCAACTCCACGTTCGACTTCTGAACGTTCCAGCAAAAAGCCCTCAAACTTCCATCTTCAGCTCCAAGCGGTTTTGTCGTTCTTCCCACGACGATATTGTTGTCGCTAAGCGCGGCAGCTTCTACATTGGTAAACCCATCCGGCAACGGAACATCTTTGCTTCCATTGCTGCCCCAATAAAAGTAGACTTGCCGAAAAATGGTCAGTTCTTCATTCGGCGTTTCGCGAAATCCGATGAATGATCCTTCAGCGTTGACCGCTAGAGCTTGTGAAACGCTGGCCGAATTTTCAAAGAATTCAAGACTGTAACCATCCACAGTCCGCTTGATGATCTGCGGCATCTTTTTATCGTCAACCTGCGACGCGCCAGCAAAAAATGTGACAAAGCCGGTCAGAAAACTAACGCCAATTACGAACACCGAGCGAAAAGTCATTGTTATTCTTTGGTCTTTAGAGCATTACGAATACGTACAGCAAAACCATAGTGGGATTCGACAGAATTCCGCTAACGGCATTTGCTGCTAATTGTATCCCAGATCTGCCTTGTAACAGTCGGTGTGATTCCCTATTCTCCGGAAAACGTCACCTTAAAGGCCCGTCCCCTCGATTAGCAAATATACTGATGAGCGTCACATTATCAGAAATTGTGCCCGATCGAATCCTTTTGATTCGTTTGGGGGCAGTTAGAGACGGATTGATGACAGTTCCCTTGGCCGTCGACACCAAGAAAATCTGGCCAAATTCAAAGTTGAGCTGGATCGTTGATGGAGAGATGGAGCACATACTTCAGGAACATCCCAGAGTAGACGAGGTGATTCGAATCGAGCCAAATTGGCTGCGTAGACCAAGAAGTTGGCGATCCCTCAAGAAGTTGCTAACTTCTAAGCGGTTTGATCTGATTCTAGATCCGCAGGGCGTTTGCAAAAGTGCCATGCTGGGTTGGATTTCAGGTTGTCAAAACAGGTTGGGCTTTGATCATCCCTACAGTCGTGAACTAGCGGCGTGGCTATTCACCAAAAAAATTCGTCCGACTGCTCGTCATCGCGTAGACGTCTATCGGCAACTTCTATCGCCATGGACCGACGTTCAATCTGGTGAGGGACAGTTTGAAGTTCCTTCGGATCCGATTGCAGCCGCCAAAGTTCGACATCTGGTAGATAGGCTGTTCGGTGTAAACCAGCCCTGGTTTGCAATCTATCCAGGAGCTATTTGGAACACCGCAACATGGCCAATCGATCGTTTCGCGTTAGTCGCTCAGCAAATGAGAAAGAGCTTCGACTTGCCAGGCCTGGTCGTTTGGTCCGGACAACATGAACAACTAGTGGCATCAGTAATTGCCGAGCAGAGTGAGGGAGCTTCCAAGGTTGCTCCAAAGCTAAACCTAAAGGAGCTAGTAGAACTTTGTCGGCAAGCTACATTTGTGTTGGCCGGTGATTCAGATCTATTGCAAATCGCCAGCTCCGTTGGGACAAATTGCATCAGCTTGCACGGTCCAACTTGGGCCGACGAGTACGGTCCGTATAAATTGAACGAGTTTGCAATTCAGAGTCCTGCTCCGCGCTTGACCAATCGATCCATGCGCAGCGGCTCCAATATTTCGATGCAGGCGATTGAATCCGATGAGGTCATCTATTACATCAATCGTTTGCTTCGTTTCATGAGTCTGCAAGAAAAGAACTGGAACATCGAGGTAGCGTAAACCTTAAAGAGAATAGCTTCCTAGGAACTTGAACCGCAGGCGCTAGGGCGCTAGCCGCCGTCGGTCGACGTTTGGTGTACGCGTCCATCAATAAGAATCCTTCGGTCAAATTGTTCGCCGCTCCTAACTGCGGCTAGCGTCTGCGGTTCAAGTGGGCCCACTCAGCCTGGACCCGTCTGAACTCTGGCTGGATCACCTACCGAGCACCATTGCCGATTTCATCAACGCTGATCTGTAGCAATTGACTGCGATGAGACTCTTTGTCTTTAACGACGTGAAGGTAAGTACCCACATAGGGCTCCGTTACTCGCGCCTTAGAGTCCAGCGGTGCTACGATCAGCAGTTGCAGTCCAAAACGATCGAATAGGTCGAGTGCGTATTCAGCGTGCTGATCGTCGCTGCGTGAGAACATCTCGTCGACCATCACGAAGTGGAACCTCTTACTCTTCGGATCGTCTGGATCGATATCGTATTGATAAGCAATTGCTGCGACTAAAACTAAGAAGGCCAACTTGCCTTTCTCGCCGCCGGATTGGCCCGTTCCGCCATCGTAGTAACTGCGAGACTCACGGGTGGCTGAAACGATCTCGCGAGCAGCAAAGTTAAACCAATTTCGGACATCGATTACCTTCTGCCGCCAACGTTCATTACCTTCGTCGCGCAGTTTGGCCACGAACCGTTCGATCTTCACAAACGTGGCTTCATTCGCTTCAGAAGTTCCCGCCAGAGTGTCGTTCAGGCAGCCAGCCAACTCGCGTCGGAAGTCTTGAATCTCGCGGTCAGGAGCATCGCTGGGTTCCAACTGCATAAAGGTTCCCGACTTCCACTCCAGGCGCTTCAATGCCTCGTTGAGTTGATCAATCTTCTCGCGAATTTCTTGTCGGTCATTCTCTAAACGTGATCGCAGGAAGCCGATCTCCTGCAACACTTTTTCGTTCAACCTCGACTTAAATCGCTCCTCATGTTTTGGAAGATCATCGCTGGCGATTCGCTGATAAAGTGCCTCAAAGCTTGGCAACGATTCGACGTTGGAGTCCAAATCAGCTTGCTCTTCGGGGAACTTCTTCAAGAACTTGGTCATCGCACTACAAAGGTCGTTTCCAGCGGGTTTCAAGCGATCGGTTCGCTTATCGCATTGCTCTCGAAACTGCTGAATCGTTTGAGGTGGCAATGTCGTCAGGTTTTCAATCGTCAGCCGTTGCCTTACTTCTTCACGAACCGCATCAAACAGAGCTTCGGCAGTCTGCCAGTGTCCAGCACCATGAGCCGCAGCGATCTGACCTTTCGCATTGTTGAGCAATTGTCGACCGTTTGAAAGCTCTCGCTCCAGCAGCGTCTTATCAGCAATGCTCTTATCCCGATCCGTGCTGTGTCCCTCGACTTCGGCCAGCAGATCGTCACGCTGTTGCTTCAGTTGCTTGACTTTGTCGTTGGAATTTTCGAGCTTCTGGCGCTCCATCTCCAATTGGCTGGCCTCGAACTCATGGCGTTCGAAGTCGATGACGTTGAAATCGTCCACGTTAAGGGCTTGATCAAGCAATTCCAACGACGAACTGATTCGATCGACCTTCTGATCCATTTCGTTGGATCGGCTTCGAAGCTGAGTCAAGTTCTCTTCGAACTGTCGAATGGATTCCACTAAGGCCGCTCGTTTGGCTCGATTGTCCCAACCCAACACAAAATGTCGGCGATCGCCGGGCTGTGATCTATCGTCTTTTTCATGCTTCAGCGGGCCCGACTTTAGGTGACGATTGATCGTCATCGCCGCACCCTTGGCGCGCTGGAACTGTTCAATTGTATCGCAGGCCTCGTAGTCAAAACGTTGAGCAATCTCCGACTTGATCCAACCCGCCAGCGGATGATTCTCGCGAAAATCTAGTTTGTCAAATAGCGATTGCTTGTCGAACAAGGATTGCTTCGACTGCGTCTTAGAACCGGCGTTGTCACCCGTCGCTTTGCCGTCTTTATCTCCAATGCGAAGATAAACCAATCTCTGTCCGGCTCCACGAGAGTCCTCCAATCGTGTTTGCTCGACATAGCCGGCAACGCGGGAGTAGAGGTTGGCTGTAACCAGCAAGCTTCGAGCGAAACCGTGCAGGACCTGTTCTATCGAAGCCTCCCAAATCTGTTCCTCTGGCTTCACCGCAATCAATTCAGCAGCGAACGGCAAGTCTGAAGGTGAAACGTTCAATTCCTTGCACATTCGATCCCGCATACTGATCAACGCTTCAGGCAAGTTGTTCTTTCGCTTGTTCAGTGCCTCAAGCTCCGAGCGATCGTCGCCGAGTTGACTAGCAGTAGAACCAATCGAGTACTGGATCGCTTGAGACTGAGTTCGAATGTCGCTACGTTCATTCATCAACGAATCGCGACGATGGACAATTTCGCTTCGCAATTTGGCGAATTGTTCCGGTGAGGTGAGCTTCGGCTTGATGCCCGCGGTTTGAAGCTGCGATTCCAGCGCTCGACGTCTACTGCGTTTGACTTCAGCGATCTCTTTCTGTTGAGCGATCAGATTTGGCAGTTGCTTAAGACGCTCACCGCCTGCGTTCTCGATATCTACTTCCAGTCGAGCGATATCTCTGCGCAGCTTTCGCTGCAGCTCCTCTAATCGGCTCACTTCGTCGACTAGCAATTGAAGCTTCTGTTGCCACTGCTCGCATATGGGCTCAAGCAGCTTGACAGATTCAGAAGCGAAAAATAGACCGACGGCGCCGAGCAATCGTTTGGCATCTACAAGCTCTTCTAGTCGTTCTCGGTAACGCTTACCGGTCTCGGCAATCGGCCTGAGCAGTTCGTCCTGTTGACGAACTCTGAGTAACATTCGATGAGCTTCACTCAGTTCGCTAAAGTGCTCAAGTAGACTTGAAACTCGCTCCTTCCAAGGCTTAAGCTCCAACATATGTTGCTGTATGAACAGATCCAATCGCTGCACATCCTTTACCGCGACAGTCTGATTGAAAACGCTCATCGCCTTCGCGCGAAAGCCAGTTTGACGCTGAATCCAACTGAAGTACTGACTGTAGTTACCGGTAGTTTGATAGCCACGTTCTTTCAACGCCTTGTTGATGCCAGCCCCTGAGGTAAATCCGCTAAGGTCGGCTGCAATTCCTCCGTCACCCTCTTTGAACGCATAAAGTTTTTCTACAGTATTGTCGCTGTTCAGATATAGAACTTGGCAAAGTGTGAAAGTCAGATTGTTCGCCTGATTATGAAAGCAAGCCAGCAAGGCAGTGTAGTGACCTTGAGCGCTGCGAAGGTATTGAACCTGAGGACGACCACCTTCGCCAATGGTTCGATCATGTGCTCCGCGAATATAACTTCGTTCGTCGCGCTCATTCTTCATCGCTCCCGCAGCCACGTTGTAATTGCGAGTCTGAGGCCTCACCAACAACGTCAACAGAGCATCAATGAGCGTTGATTTACCCGAACCGTTCTCTCCGACGAGCAAGGTAGTTTTGCAGTCGGGCATTACCGAGTGCACGGCACCATCGAATGTACCCCAATTGTAGACCTCAAGCTTACTCAGGCGATAACCTGGTAGTGGCGGACGCATTTCCGTTTGGTTGTCGAAAAGGTCTGGCGTGGACTTCGGCATGTCGATGGAGGGCTTTGACTTAGTTAGGCTGGGATTCTTCGGAGCAATTTTCGACGCGATTCTCAACATGTGCTAGTAGCGATTGTTGCAATGTCTCGAGTTCAGTGAGTGGCAGTCTGGCTTTGATGATTCGGCGAATCTCCCAGCTCGGCGGCTCTTTCTCAAACTGCTTCACAAACTTCAACTCCTCTAGTCGTCTCAAGTTGGTACCGAGACTTCGATTGATCTTGACCGAATCGTAGTCGGCAGGAAAAAAGTTCTCGTAAATGGCCAATAGATCACTCTGAGCCACAACGCATTTTTCGTTCTGCACATCTTCCTCTTCGAAAATCCGCAAGTGATCTCGTAACAACACGCACAGCAGCGTTTGTTCATAGGTCATTTGGGTTCGCCGGAACAATCTTGGAACGGAGTTTTCATCGTCCGCTTTATCTTCGTCGTCTGGCTGACGAAGGTAGGCCATCGCATCGTTTTCGTCGATAACCAACTGTAAGCCAATTTTGGCAAAATAGTCTGTCAGCGGAGAAACATTGGCTCTAAGCGACTCCCAAATGTCGGCGTTGTCATCGTGATAGACCACGCCCTGCAAAAGGCGAACTGCGGCAGCTCCCCAAGTTGCAGTCGCGGGCTGATTGCTATTTCCACCCGATAGTTGAAAGTCGGCGTCTGTGGCGATGGGTTGAATCATTTTGGACGTCTCCCTTTCGCGGAGGCTTTGGGCTGATAGGTAATCAGCGGTACCACGACTTGAAGCTTCATATCGCGTTCAAGACCGAGATTCACCTCGATCTTCTCATTGCGTTGCGTGTCGATTTCGTGGTGATCGTCATGTGCGATCTGAACAAACGCTAACAGTTCGACGACTCCCGAGTCGGGTTGCGCTTTGGAGATCACTTGGGATAGCGTTGCCGAAGATCCATCGTAGGTAACTCGCTGAATGCTCTGACGGAGTTGCCTAAAGTCGATTCGTCGAAGCTTCGCAAACGCCTCAGCGATTTGTTGAGCTTGCCCCAGGTCGACAACGTGAACTTCGGGAGCTTCGGGTTCGAATACCGCGTTTGGAGTCCAGAATTTTCTAGCAAGTGGCGATCCGATTTCGATGTCGGCAAAAAGACTACAGCCTAGCCGTTCTGGCGTTTGCTCTCGCAGTTTCAAGGCTGCTTGTTTGATCGATTGCAAAACTGTTGCTAGCCGCACTCGATGCTCCGCTGAATGGGCATCCAAAAGTCGCCGCAGGGTCGAACTAAGTCTGGCAGTCGTCTTCATGACCTTTTCGGCTTCCGCAAGCAACGAAGGGACCATTCGGCGAACATGCTGTAACGACTCGTTCTGATCGGCCAGAGCCTCTAACTGTTGTAACTCTTCAATACTCTTGCGTAGTGCAGTCTGCTGAGTCGGCGAAAATAGGAAGGCGACGAAAGCAAAGAAGCTGATCCCCTCGTCCTGTTGTTTAAGTAGATCCTCAGAATCCAGAGCAAATCCAAGAATGTTTCCTCGAGAGTCGCGGCCTGTGACTTGCAATTGCTGAACATCTCGGGCAATAAATTGAAACTTTTCTTCAACAGCGCGGAAGTCAGACTGTAGGGCTCGCAGTAGATCAACTGCTGTTTGGAATCGTTCGCGAATCTGAGCAGGTCGATAGACTTCGACGCTCTTGCCCGATTCTATTTCGGCGATCTGCCTATCCAGCTCATCGCGCTGTGCGCGCAGATAAGCCAGCCGGCGCTCAGGGTCAGCCGACGCTCCTCGAACGATATCTGCCAACGTTTCGATAATCATTTTTAGTCGGCTTTCGGTCCCGACCATTGAACCCGACTTGGACAATACCGACTCAACGAATCTAATAGCCTCTTCGGAGAAGCGAGTGAGTTGATACTGAGGTTCGTTCGAGTTTGCTTCGAGGAAGCGCATCAGCCAGGCCGATTCAACCCAGTCCGCAATATACCGCTCGGGCGTTCCAGTCATTAAGTCCGGATAAACCACATGCAGCTCTTCTTGGTAAATGAGAAGGCGGGTCTTTAGCTCGGTTAGCCCAATTGAAATCGACTCACCGAGCTTGAAAGTTTGATTGAGAAAATCGATCACCAGTGGGGCTAATGAAGACCTCAGCAGCTTCACCGTTGGCGAAGCTTCAAAGAATGTGCGCAGGTTCTCTCGCCGCAGTGACATTTGGTAGCTGGTGTTAGGTTGAGCGGGAGTCATGAGTATTGACGCGGATGAACCAATCCTAAGAATTCGAGTAGACTAGTTTGGTCCAAAAACAGCAAAAATCTAGAAAAACCGCACAAAACTGCCCATTCCTGCCAACTAGCTAAACTATTCAGGCAATTGGCGTTTGAATCACCGCAGAAAGCCTGCCATTACCATCACGCTACGGCTCTCCCGGCTCATTTTTAACCGGAGTATTTCGCGACCTCGTTCGGGGAGGGAAAACTGGGGCCAGAAGTTGCGTTCGAGACTTGGTGCAGCTTTAGCTCCGGTTGTCCCAATGTTGAAACGCTAAGATTTTTAGTGACGCAAACTCTCAATATGGAGCGATTCTCTCATGAAATTCAACAAAGAGCGCATGTTCGTAGCTTCTCTGAGATTTGAAAGCGTGCTGCTTGGGTTGGCTTCGCTCGAAATTTGAACGGGAAACTCGTACATCCGCTCAAAATATGCGATTAATCCTCAGCGCGTTCTTGCTCTGAGCTTGGACTCTCCGAATCGCAATCTCCCGGTTGCTGTTTATTGCGCCAAACGGGACGACGCTTGCGAGCGTTCGGATGGTGCTTGGCCTGTAACTTAGGATTATCTCCAGGTCGAATGCGAACCGACAACGGACGCTTAGATTTGCGAACTAAGGTCGCTCGAAGGCGTTCGGATTTGTTGATACGATGGAGTTCATCGATCTCATACTCGACTTCGTCGCCTTCCATCAAATCAAAATTGCCCGCAGACTTTTCCACTTTGGAGAAGTGAAAAAACACATCCTCACGAAGGTCTTCTGAGCGAATAAACCCAACCTTCTTGTCATCTATTACCTTAACAACGACACCTACACGCATTCCAAACGGTCCACCAAGAGCATTTCAAAGATCAGAGGAACCCTATTTTAACCTGCAATCGTTTCAGAGCCAGTAGAAAATCCCCCACAACCGGAATTGGTTCGATCCGGCCTGTACGGTAACACTTACTGCGTTACGATCATTGCAATTAGAGGGAGACGGATTTTGGAAACTTGGCGAGTTTTTGTTACGGCGCGGGCATTCGAAGACAGCGGAGCGGCTGCTCGAAAAGCACTTTTAGATTGTAATTGCGAGTTGATCGTGGCCAGTCGCTTTGGGCCATTACCTCTTGATCTTTTGATTGTTGAGGCAAAGGACTGCGACGCAATCATCGCCGCCACCGATCCATATCACAGCGAGACCTTTGCAGCTTTGCCTCGTTTGAAGCTAGTCGCCCGTTGTGGAGTTGGGATAGACAGTGTCGATTTGAAGGCTGCAACAGAAGCTGGAGTCACGGTCACGAATGTACCGCACGCGATGACCGATGCAGTTGCCGACTACTGTATTGGTCTGCTGCTAACCGCGGTACGTCGGATCCACGAAGGTTTCAACTGTATGACCAGTGGAGGTTGGACAGAATACCCTGGAGTCGAGCTACGTGGAAAAGTGCTGGGCTTGATCGGTTTCGGCAAGATCGGCCAAGCGGTTGCCGATCGAGCCGTTGGATTTGGGCTGAAGATCATCGTACACGATCCCATCGCCCCTGAGCCATCAATTGTGCAGAAGTATTCTCAGATCCAGTTCGTTAGCTTTGATGAATTACTGGCCACCTCAGACTTCATTTCCATCCACGCGCCCAACATTGCATCCACGAAAAATCTAATCAATGCAGTCACACTTGCTAAGATGAAGCCAGGCAACTACCTGATCAACACTTCGCGAGGTGCTCTGATAAACGAAGCAGATCTAATTCAGTCGCTTACCTCGGGACACCTCGGAGGCGCCGCTATCGATGTTTATTGCCAAGAACCGCTTCCGGCCGATCACGCTCTACGCAATACGCCACGCCTTTTGCTGACTCCACACAACGCCTTCAATTCACGCGAGGCTGCAGAAAGGATGAGCTGGGGATGTGCTCAGCCGATCATGGACCTTCTGGATGGAAAGGTGCCTGAGTTCGTTTGCAATCGTGATATCCTGAACAGTGAACACTCGCGAGTAAAACACCTGCTACCCGCGATATGAAGTTGATTTTTGAGTCTTGCTAACTAACACCGAGAGCCGAATGTCATGGATCGAAAACGGATTGTAATTGTAGGCGGTGGATTTGCTGGCCTGACTTGCGCGACGTCACTGGGTTCTGTGAATGCTCAGATTACGCTGATCGATCGCAGAAACTTTCACCTCTTTCAGCCGCTGCTTTATCAGGTTGCTACAGGCGGGTTGTCACCGGCCAATATCGCGGCTCCCCTACGATCAGTACTCAAGCGTCAGAAAAACGTTGAAGTTCTGATGGCAGAGGTTTCGAGCTTTGAGTGGACCGCGAAAAACGTCGTTCTGAGCGATCAAACCAGAATTCCATTTGACATTTTGATTTTAGCTACGGGCTCCACGCATCACTACTTCGGCAATGACGAAAAGTGGCAGGCGAAGGCTCCTGGTTTAAAGTCGATTGAGGATGCAACGGAGATTCGGCGTCGAGTGCTTTCGGCGTTCGAGCAAGCCGAGCTGACCGATGATGTCGAGCTGCGAAAGAAACTGTTGACCTTTGTTGTCGTTGGAGGCGGACCCACTGGAATTGAAATGGCTGGAGCAATTTGCGAATTGTCGCGGCAAACGATGAAAAACGACTTTCGGCGCATCGATCCTCGACAGGCTCGAGTGATTTTGGTTGAGAACTCGACCCGAATTTTGGAAAGGTATCATGAAGATCTTTCAGCATCTGCTCGATCAGCTCTAGAGGCCCTGGGTGCGGAAGTTTGGACTCAAACTCGACTATTGGATATTGGCGACGACTTTGTAGTAGTCAATCGGGAAGGGCAGCAACAACAGTTACCGGCTCAGACGATTGTTTGGGCGGCAGGCGTTAAGGCCTCTCCACTTGGTCGTTGCCTAGCGGAGGCCATTGGAGCAGATGTAGAGCTAGATCGAGCTGGACGGGTTACCGTCGATCCTTATTGCAACATTCCGGGCCACTCCGAAGTTTTTGTATTGGGCGATCTAGCTTTGCAGCTCGGCGCGAACGGTCCGTTGCCGGGAGTAGCTCCTGTGGCAATTCAGCAAGCTCAATACGTAGCGAAGAGGATCAAGAAACTCTTGGCTGGAACGATCGACACAGTTCCGTTCAAGTATTGGGACAAAGGTCAGATGGCTACAATTGGTCGTTCGCGAGCCGTAGTAGAGAGCGGGAAGATGCGGATGAAGGGCCGCCTTGCTTGGTTAGCCTGGCTGTTCATCCATATACTGTACCTCACCCGATTCGAAAACCGAGTCATGGTCATCTTCCAGTGGGGCTGGAACTATGTCACTCGCAATCGAGCGGCCCGACTCATCACAGGCAACAGCCGACAAGAAGCAGCATCGAATTCGGCTAGTGATACAAGATAATCAAACTCGGAATGTAGCTACGGTGAATCACTGTTGTCCAAGGAGGTTCAGCGCTTCAAAACGCAAAACTCACCGGGAATTCGTTCTTTGACCGAGCCCCTCGGCAAAACGTCGTGAGACAAAACACGGCTGTGTCCAACAAAATAATTGTGGTTGTCCGCCACAATCAGGTTAAAAGTTGGATGTTGACCCGCCAATTCACAACTAAGAACCTCAGCCGGCTCGCCCGCCACATGTAATAGATCTCCGGGCTTAATTTCTCCAGCCTGAGTCCAACCTTTGCCGCAGACCCAAAGCAAATGTCCGCATGTTGCGTGAATAGAATCATTTGCGAGTTTGATAATTACAGTGTCAGATGCCTCGCGATTTGTCTGGGTAACAACGGGCTTGAATTTCAGCTCACCTGTACGAACATCACGACTCAGTACCAACTCTCCCGTCGTGATACTCTCAATCCTTTTAAGGCCTCTGTTAGTGCAAACTTCAGTTCCTGCGGCGAAACAGGACGATTTTTTCTTATAGGGTCCAGTTGGGTTCGAGAGTCCACCATAAGTGGTTACACTAAAATGGACTGCATGAGCAATTGTGTAACTGGAATAGTTGTACTTTGGTCGAATTGCTTTGTCTTTCTGATAATCCGTTCGATTGTAACTATCCCACCAATTCCAAACATCATTCGGTAGTTCTTTGAATTCCACATCGAAGGTTTGAGATACAACTTCCGCGATTCGCTTATTGGCTTCTTGAATCTGTTGATTCTCTTGAACTGCGTTGCGCTGCGTTGAAGCCATCAGAATTTTGGCACTCCTCCGGGCCATTTCGGTAAGTTGATTCTCGAACCTGATTTCTGCATACGGCTTACTCAATTTCCGGTAGTCATTATGTAACTTCTGATGAGTAGGAAATCTGGAGTAATGATCGATTACCGGAGTGTCAACGTGGATCTCTGCGAATACTTCGTCAAGCTTCCGAAATTCGTTCATTGTCTCTTTGCAGAGTATTTGACGAAATCCAGCAAACATTCCGGACGATTTCATTTCAGGGATTGTTTGAAACCATAACGGTGATGACATTCCGTTGAGTAAGTCTGGAACATAGTCATAAGGCGATTTCAGTTTGAGTTGCTCAACGGCTTGCTTTTTGAGATTGTCGTTCTTTGTAGAAACCGCGACCCGGGCCAGAACCATGGCTGCCATCGGATGATCGGATTTGCCTAGCCAGTCAATTGCCACAGCAGAAGAGTCGAGGTTATCTTCGATCATTGATTCAACTACGGGAATCGCCAATGGGTCTTTGATGGCAAATAGCTTTTCAGAAGCGCTTTCGCGAATTCTCTTGTAATGACTGTTCAACTGACTCTTTAGTTTGCCGATAATCTGTCCAAACTTGACATGCCCTTCTCTGTATATTTCCTCCTTCTCAAACAGATCTCGCTGGTCTTCGATAGTTAGCCATTGGTGGTCGATTTCAACGTGGCCTAGCAGCTCTCGCGTGTTCTGGTCATCAGGGCAAAGCAAAACCATGTTTTCCAAATGGGCTCGACATTGTTCCTCTAACCCCCAATTCAAACACCATTGGGCAGCATTGCGATTCAACTCCCATTCGATGTTGGATACGATGTTCACATCGAGATTGTTGCGGCTGCCGAATTTGGCGATTCGCGCCTCTGCCTGGTACTTACGAAACAGGTCGTACTCGGCGAGCACCTTATCGGCCATTGCTTTGTCGATTGCCTCGTCGACAGTAATCCACGATGAATCTTCAGTTTCTACATGTCCACTGTACCAATGTGCAAACGGATTGCTGTGCTCTAACGAAAGAGCGTCCATCAAGTGTTTCGAACGACTTGAGACGTTGCCATCAATTTCGGCTTGCACAGCCTCGGCAGTTCGCTTCAGAGACGCCTGCTGCTTCTTAGGATCAGCGGCAAGGATAAGTTGCGAAATCACAACTACTACTGCCATCGAGAGAACGAACGAACTACTTGGGCGCATCTTACAATCTCCTCGGTAACTGATTGCAAACAAAGCGCAGTAGATTTTATGACGGTTTTCAATTGTATTTCAAGACACAACACGAAAATGTATCCTCGTTCACCAAAAAAACTCGTAGAGAAATACACGAAAACTGTCAGGGATACTATTGCAGGCTTTGAGTTGAACTCGTTTTTCGAAGGAGTTTAGATTGTTTTCCTTAGATAGAACTCGCATTCGACTGGATTCATGACTTCGTATTCCACAAACGAAGAAGCAACCGTTTACCTGACATTGCGACGTCGGTTGATCAAATTACACACCGTTGCTCGTCGCAAAACTTCTTAGGATCGGTATTATGGCAAATAACCGTATTGGCTCATAAATCGCGGTCTGACAGTATCAGCGTTAACTGAAGGGGAATATGCCGATGATCGAGCTTTTTTCGAATTGCATGCCTGCCTTGGTTCGATTGATTGGCTTTGCTTGTGTGATCACAAGCAACGTGAGCGCGGCGGAAGAGTTCTTGCCGGACTGGGCTGCCAAAGCACCTCAAAACAAAATAGATCTGGCCTATGATCGCTCTTCGAATACTGAAGCGAATGGTGAGCGATTGAGAGTAGCTTGCCAAGCTCTTAAGGCTGGTGATCGACTGGTGCTTCAGGCAGGTGTGTACAGCGTTGCCAAACTCTGGAAACTCGATTGCTCAGGCGAACCGTATAAGCCGATCTGGATCGAAGCCGCAGAAGGCGCAAAGGTCGTGATTACTCGCCCCGGGATTCTAAGCAGAATATCATTATCGTCAACATCGGTGTCGATCAGGAAGTTCAGTTTGTTCGAATTCCGGCTCGAGTTTCGTGGCGGTAGCCATGGTATCCGACTACAGCACTGTCATGATCTTGCATCATCGTTGCGTGAAGTTCTACCAAACGGCGGACGTGTTGAGCCGCGAATTCGAACAATACTCATCACCTCTATCTGTTGGCAACGAGATTCACGATGGCGTCCGCAGGTACCGGTGAAGGCATGTATCTTGGCGGCAATAACGCAAGTGTGATCATGAGTCAAAGCGTGATCGCACTAAATCACGTTTACAACTGCGGAGGTACGCAGGGTATTTTGCATCGAAGTGAAACAGGGATCTTGGGAAATCGAATCGTGGCCAACAAGGTTCACGCCGACCGCAACTGTCGCCCCCGCATCACCGTTCATGCAATCATGGGCAAAGAGCTCTAAAGACGACGAGCGTAATCTGTGCTGTTAAATAGCCGGAATAATGTGATGCAAGTTCGCTGTGAGGCGCGCTCGTGCAGAACAACATACTGGTCAATGGAGATAACAGTGCCTCTGCCAGCACCGACCATCAGGATAAGTCGATCAATTTGACACTGATAAGGTCAATACCATACTCAATCGAACACACGCCCTTCGCGGTGGATCATGGAATGATCGCCAAGGAATGATACTGGCAAACAACGAGATCTACTCGTTGGAGGGCAATGCGCTTCACTTTGCGAGTGGCTCCAAGGGAGTAACGGAAACAGAAGGAACGTCTTGCTCGTGGCAAAATTCCCGAAGGCAACAATTGCTGAAACAGCCTCGAGGATTTCTCGCAAGCAAGTTGGGACGCATCGAAGTTAAATCTGGAGCTCAGTAAGGGAAACAAGCATTCCAGAGCAGTTCGAAAAAGTATCACGATTCATCAGGGAAACCGCGGCAATCACCAGTGCTCAGCGGGCGCACTAACTTTCCCGCCGGGATTTCTTACCTCAGTGCATTCGTGCTTTTCGACGCAGAAGCCATTCGAAGTGGATAATGCCAATAAAAAGAATCCCACGGGCTGTTCCAATGGGCCGAGGCAGCACCCAATCGAGTCGCTCGACCGGGGCGGCAATTGATCAATCCATTGTGAGGCATTGCCTTCGTCGTAGAGTTTGCCTTCGTGATAACTCGGCCAATTGCTTCATGGCAACTGCATCGGCTCTCAGGTTAAGCGCTTTCCGGCGGAGCCAGGACCACGAAGTTCGCTGCGGTTGTAGATTCTAAAGGAAACGGCGTAGTTAGCACAACGCGATAACTTCCCGCAGGCAGTTGATTCAATGACGCTTGATAGCCGTTCATACTGCCAGCCAGCCTGCAAAGATTGAGAGCGTTGAGTGCCGTTGCTGCCAGTGACTCGAACCACGAAGCCATCGGGAAGGTCACTACTTGGCAATCAGCCCAGTTGGGACAGGGTTGCGAGGTTCGCTTGCTTAGGTTCAACAGTCAGCTTCCGGATGTTCCAGCGAAGTCAGCTTGCTTCGGCAAGGAATCCATACGCAGTGATTGTCCCTAAAAGGTCTGGTAACGAGTCGCTTCCAAACGCTCCCGTCCAGCGATAGGTTTCATCGGTAGCCAAAATCATCGTTCGACCAGCACTGGCAATGAACCATCAATGGCAAAGCGTCTTCAGAAAGTGTTTGTAACTCCACGGCTCGAGCAAGCAACTGCGCGCCGGGACGTAAATCATTTAGCTTCATCACTGATTGAAGTAGCGGGGTATCCTATCGCTGGCAGCTTGAGAATCAGGATCCAACGCAGCCCATTGCAACGGCAGGGCTGACTCCCCAAGCTTGGTCGCGGTTAATTGAACTCACCGTTCTCGATTGACTTCGAGGCGGTTTCGACTGGAAGTAAACTCGCCAAGGGTGATCCTTGTAGTCGCTGAATAAAGTTGCCATCTTGATCTTGACGAAAATACAAGAAATCGGCACTACTTGCGTTGTCGCGCACTATTGCTTGCTGCGTCGACGGAATCGCATTGGGATCAAACGAGCCAAAGACGAAGGTGTCTATTCAGCACTTGTCCCATCGGTTTTAGAACGAATCGCCTAGCCGTGAATCGGCCTTGCGTGACGTAGTCCAGATCGCCATCTTGGAGAAATGCTGCTCAACTGAATGTTGCGACTTTATCGCTTGCACCTTCGGTACGCTCTTCAAGAAATGCTTGAGGAATTAGAAATTGCAGTTCGACGCAACACGATCGTGTACTGTATCAGAGATTTTCAACATTCAACGGTCGCTCTGCCGAATTGTTCGTCGTGTTTGCTTCTCCGGTCAACGGCGCAGCAGTTACTTTCAAGTTAATTAAGCCAGGTTGGTCAGGCGTGAAGGACAATTGCACCGTTTGCTGACCTTACACAGTGAACTGAGCACTATCGACTTTTGATCCAACGATTTGCCGGACTTAGCATCTTGTAGCGTTACCGTTACGGATTGATTGTTAATCTCGCTTGAGGCTACAGTCGCATCGACTGTGACGCGATCGCCCAGATAGACCTGATCATCGCGCCAGGGATCGGTAACTTCAGTCTGCTGGTTCGTTTGTCGACCGAGCACAATCGAATGAATGGTACGGCTGTTCCAGCTTGTTCGCCGGCCACAGAGCCAGTACCCACTGTATTCGTACCATCTGACAGAAACACAACAGCGGCAGTTCCGCGACCAGCTTGACGTTGAAGAATGCGGCTCAAACTTTCACCAAGTCGACTAGCATTCTTTTCGATGGACCACTGAGCCGATTCAGCCAACTTCAGCAAATCTTCCGGACGTGCGTTGCCGTCTAGGGGCACCGGAATCAGCTCGTCTGCCATGACATACAGTTTCAATCGGTAGCGATCCTGCAACGATGCCAATTGAGAATTGCTTATACGCAGCAGCTTCGAAGCCCGCTGCAATCGAGTGTTTGATCCGGGAGTCGTTTCAGAATCCGTGCTTCTCTTGTCATGCCAGTTTCTGCCTGAGTCGGTAATGCTCCTGAACTAATGGAAGGTGAATCGCTAGTCAGCATGCGCTGTCGGAAACATCGACGGCGATAACCAGCTCTGAGGATCAACGCGATTTCGGTGAATGTTCCAGCCTGTTAACATCCAGACAATTAGGACGAAGAGCAGAAATCGATATACAAATACTGCAGCAAGCGAGAATCAGCGCCGTTCCGAAACGTAGATCCAAACTGCGAACGCAAGAGCGCCATACAGCACCAGCACCACGCCAAAGGATGGGCCATGAAGAATGCAAAGATGTTTCGATGGAGCCGAAGTCGTTCACGCTGACTGCCTTCCTGCGCGACCAGGCCAGGAGCGACCGCCTGTGAGAATGATCACCAGCCGCTACTAGAAGCTCGAGCTAGACTGTCATCGCCGGAGATTGCCTGTTCGAAAGAGGATGCCGTAATTTCGCTCGGCTTAACAAACTCTGCGAGTGCTTGTGGATCGCGAAGTAAGTTCGCTTTGAATCGGCCGATGTTGATTGCAAAGTTCTCCGCGCGCTCTCGGGCTCAGTCACGCGATAGATAATGCAAGAAGTGTATTGGTGAATGACCAATTTGCAACGCTAGAGACTCAGAGGCTTGTTGCTTGCGATGTTCAATTCCGAAACCATCGGGGAATCAGCTGTATAGTACTGATTGGGCGTCGTCAGAGAGATCCGATCGCCAACGCGTACCGCCAAGCGATTGTAGGCTCCGTTTGTTGAAATCAAGAAATCGCGCCCAGAAGCTGTTGAGCTAATGAAGAAAGCGCTTCATAGGTAACGGCGTTCCAGGTTGCTGCATTGTTCGTATCTTGTCCAGATTCGGGAGCCGACAACAAACTGGCAATCCAACCTTTGCCCAATCGATGCCTGACGAGCCAGCACCACCGAGTTAAGCCGCCAGAGACATCGATCAAAGCGACTTTGCTTTTGTTGCCAATCTTCCAGTAACGGAAGATTGAGGTCAGGCAACCAGCAGCGTCGGAAACTAACAACAGTGCGACGATCGATCATATACTGGCGGATCAATAGTCCAGTCACCTTCATCGCTTGTGTTTTGAAAGTCGAAGCCAACAACTCGCCGCAGGATGTCTGCGTTTGTTGAGAGCTGCGCCACGATTGCTTTGAGCCCCAGTTCACCATTGCGCTATCTGATTCATAAATAAGCAAGTCTGGTCAGTTGAGCAGAATTCAGGGTGACGTCACTCCAGGCATCACGACGGCTTCTCCCGCCGTCTCAGCGATAGGCTGTTCATGGTTCGGGAAACTGCATTAACCTGCAGTTGAGTCGCGTTCATATTCGGCAGCGGTGTAGCGAATTGCCATGGATTCTTGTCGTGAACCATTCGATCCATCAGAATTCTGTTTCCGTTGCGGACTCAACGTCAAGTCATAACGATTTCAAGGTCGATTGGCGCAAGTTGTCATTCGAATAGTTGCAGAAACTATGGCGATATTGCTGGAGTGAATTGACGGCTGCTGAAATCGAACTTGAGTTACTCATGATTCAAGATGTCGATAGTTTGCGGAAGCAACACTGCCCAGTTCGCTTCAAGCCGAATTGGTAGCCTTTGGTTAGTTGACCGTAATCGTTAACGCGAACATCGACAGTAAACGAGTTGCCGATCATTGGCCGAGAAGCGACAAGCGAGCTGGTGATATAATCGTGATTGATTGGATTCATCGCAGCGATTGTTCGACAGAACAAGGAGAAGCTGCCATTATCGAATTGATCAAGAATCTCGGCGTTTACGAATGTGGGATTCTTCCAGCGCTTCCTCAGCTTGCCAGGCATCACTACCGAGGTCACTAACAATGATTGTTTCGAATTACAGGAAAAGTCTCCGACGACTTGCAGCACCGGTCGCGGTGTTCTCGGCAATCGACGTGAGCGCTTCGCCGATATTCTCGATCGTGCTGCCTTGCTCCTTGGCTATAACCAGCTTTCGGGCGAGGCTTCAGTATGTCAAATGTCGGCGAGCTGATGATGCGGCGCGAGTCGGCTCGTCCATCGCTAACAAAACAAGGCATCACTGAGTTCTGCTAGACTTGATGATCTTCGAATACCGCTTGGCGAGACTGCCGTGGGTGCCCGGCAGCGTTTTGGTGTTCCATCGAATACGAGGTCGACCAACATGATCAGTACACGATTGGCCAGGCCAGGTGACTCAGTCAAGCCTGAGCTGCTGAGCGAAATGGTCGCGCTGGCGTAACCACTGCCAGTATCAACACGACAGTGATCTGAAACACCGAATTAGTTGCTAATCTGCGTATTGTCGGATTGGCTGGCCGATGACCTTTTGTGGCAACTCCATCGCAGCCTCGGGGCCTTTACGACTGCCGCCGTCTTACGCAGAAAGTGATGGCGATTGAACTTTGTCGCGGCCAAGGTCCGCGCGAGCATCGAGAAGGTAGGTGCTCAATTTGAGCCAGCAAGACAGACTGACTGCTGCCCCCGCAAGTTTGCTGCGAGAGGATATTGTAGTCTACAGAGAGCGATTGATCGGTAGTCAATCGAAGGTAATCGGCTTCGCGCTGCAAGCAACCTTACTTCGATTCGCTGACAGAAGGCTTTGAATGGCTTGTGACATACCCCATGACCAGTGGATCAACCACCAACGAGCCGACATTACATCAGAGTTCATCAAATTGAAGTTTGATCAGCGGAAAACGATTTCCAAGGATCTACTATGCGTAAAGGTGAATAACCAGCAGATCATGACCGGCCAACTGCATCAGCTCAATAGACGTAACATTTGATCTGCATGATCAGCAGATCGCTGACTAGGATGAGCAAATTTGGTTTGTTCAAAACGATCACGGCACTGCTGCAAGACATGCAGGATACGCTCGGCCTTGATGTTCGAGTTGTTCCATCAGGCGAATCATGTCTTCGCCGTATGGGACTACTGCTTGGTCGTAGCCATTGATGGCCGGCGAGCGAAAAGCCGCCAAGCCAACGCCATCTGTTATGACGTTATTGAGAAACCAACCGGCGATCAACTGAGCGTATTGAGCTTCGATAATCCCGGACTCAGAACTGCGATAATCCGCGCTCTACTGCCGAGCAAGATCATGGCAGTCAAATTCGTTTCATCCTCATACTGTCGAACGTAATGCTTATCGCTCCGCGCAAAGACTTCAATCGACTGCTGGTCGTCACTGGGAACATACTCGCGATGCCGAGAACTCAAGCGATTGGCCGCGAAGCGGACTTCGATGTCGACCAGCGACTAGTCCTTCGAATTGAGTCATCGCGCGAAGTCCCGCGGCTGAATCTGGGCGGCGTCAGGATCAAGCATCATTTGAGCTGTTCATCGGATCGGCTATCCTTGAGCGTGTTGTCGACACTGGCCGCAATATGATCGATAACCTGTTCGACAGTGATCCCCAGTCAGCCTGAAAGTTCAATTTCATTCGATGTCGCAAAACGGGTTCGCCACTGCGTATGTCCTCCAAGCGAACGATCGACCAAGCATACCAGGCCGCGCTTTCTTCGCTCAGGATGATGTACTGACTCGGTACGAGGCTCCATGCACCAACGAACGCAACGTTACTGGATCATTTCAGGAGATTCTGATTGTCAGGCCGGGTCAGGCGAGCGATCTGAGTTGCAACGAGAGCCAGCCCGGCGTATCACCCGGCGGACCACATGAGCTCGGCCGAGCAGTGTTCGCCAGGATAGTGAGCTGAACGTATTTGAGTAACACGTTGCGGTTCTTAAAATTTACTCTGTCTTCAGCCGGATCGGCGAATAACCAAGATGTTGAACATGAAGCGATCCAGCCGAGCCTGAAGTGGGTGTCTTCCAGCCGGATCGGACTTTCGAGTCGCCAGAACGAAGAACGGAGCGGGTAAAGAATGTCGTTCGCCTCCAGCGGTGAACGTCGCCTTTGCATGGCCTCAACAGGCTGTTTGCCCGGAGGCGTGCTTGATTTCATCGGCCAACAATATTGGCAAAACTGGACCTGAATGAATCGAAAGCCTGCGATCCACTGCCTTGTCTTCAGAATCACTTCTGTTCCAGTGATGTCCGCAGGCATAAGATCAGGATGGAATTGAATGCGACTGAACTGAGCTGAAGCGATTTCGCCAGGCTGAGGACAGTAAATGTTTTCGCCATCCAGGAACTCCAAACTGCTCAATGCACCGCCAGCCAGCATGGCTATCAGCAACGGTCGACGGTACGTTGACCATGACGATCTTCGAGCCAGTTCAACGTATTGGCTGTAGCTTCGCTAAGCTGCTTCAGCCGTTCACCAGTCGTTTCCGGCTACCTGAGTTACGTTCTTACCACAATGCTTCTGCTCCCATAAAACTGCGGAGATGGCATTAAATCGAATCTTCGTCGTAGAAGTGGTATTCGCTTTCCGAGTCGAGCGGGCATGGGGAATTCGATGACGAACTTGGTGCCACGTCCAAGCTCACTTTGAACGCTAATTCTGCCACCGTGAGCCTCGATGATTTTTCGAGCTGTCGGCAGACCGAGCCCAGAACCGCCGTGCTTCGTCGAATAGAACGGCTCGAACATATGAATTGCCGTGTTGTCCTCGACTCCGCAACCGGTATCGATCAGATCCAGCGCGATGCCTCGAGGAGTTGAGTAGGTATGAACGATCAGTTGTCCGCCGCTTTCCATAGCTTCTAAGGCATTTTTGACCAAGTTCATCAAAGCGGCTTGGATCGAATCGCTGTGTAACAGGACGCTTGGTAAATCTTGATCGAGGTACCGGAGGATATCTACCTGTTGCTTGTCGGCCTGAGGCTGAAACATCCTCAATACCGATTCGACTTGATCATTCAGATTCCCCGGAGTCATCTGCAGATCGCGCATCCGAGTGAAACGCAAGAAATCGCGGAGCAGGTTTTCCATGCGCTGGCACTGCTGGCGGATAATTTCGACCTTAGCTTCAGCTCGACGCCTGCCCGGCCATTGAGCCTCAGTCAGCTCTTCGCTGAGTAGGTCGGCGTTCATGTGGATCACCGAAATCGGATTCTTGATCTCATGAGCCAACGAGCCCGCCAACTCAGCCAGTTCACGATACTGCCTCGCAAGTGGCTCCAGCAAGCCTTCTTCGCCTAGATTTTCGGACTGTAGAGAGGTCTTTTCCATAGCTCTATTTGTCGGCTTTATCCGAGGTTTAGCAAGAGCTGCATATTTACTTAACTACCTTCGCCAGAAGGTGAAAAAATCACGCGCAGGTTTCCATGCTACTGAAAAAGATCGCTATGCAACTGCTGAGAACCAATCACCGTGCGAAGAACGGAAAAAATGCGTAAACAGATAGCTTTGATTCTGCGCAGGAAAGATTCCGCAAACACGCCCAAGCAAAGCCAAGAACAAAACTGTATCTGGCTACTTCAAAACCTTGGGCGCGGCGGAGGGCTGCACTATACTGGGATTACTTCTTGCGATGGCGAATTCTTGAACGCATTCGCCGCTTCTTACGCCCCAGCTTTCGCCTTCCTTTACCGGTTTTCTTAACTCCCACGAAACAACCTCCGGAACATTAGTGAACGGTACCAATTTGAAAGCCCAATAGGTTACCAAACGACAGGATTGATAGCTAGGCTACTTTTTGCAGGGATTTGCCTCATTTTTGAGGTTAGACAATTTTGCGACACTGGTCGCGAACCGTCGCTTCCGGACAGATTATTCCCAAGCAGGTTCAAAACTGTTTTCCGCTACTCTGCAGGACGGCTATACTACGTTGTTTGGCCCGCACAGCCCCACAGGTTGTCGGCTTGCAACGAAAAGGATGTCACGACGACCGGCATCCATACTCGACAACATTTGGAAGTTCATCCATGTCTGATTTGTCTAGCTCGGACGCTAAACAATCCGATAATGAGCCGTTCGTCTACGATCCAGCTCAAGGTTGGACGGCATTGTCCGCAATCGTAATTGTGCTCGCTCTCGTTCAGTTTGCGTTGTATTCACGCCAAGCCAGGCTAGTTGATCCTCCTCGATTCAAAGTGGACATCAATCAAGCCAGCGAAGCTGAATTGATGGCTCTTCCCGACTTAGGACCACAGGTGGCAAGACGCATTGTCGAATTTCGCGAGCAACATGGTCCATTCGAAAAAGCAGATGACCTGAGACGGGTTCCAGGAATTGGCCCAGCGACAATGCGTACGCTTCGCCCAATGGTTACGGCATCAGATCCTAGTCGAATTGCCAAAGCATCCAGCAGTGAGTCGGACGGCGAAAAGGGCAGCGGCCGTTCATACGCTCAAAAGTAAACTCAAGCAACATAGGTTCCAGCTAAATGAGTCTTTACAACACCGGCAGCAACGCTGAGTTTATGTTGGTAAGTCCATTTGCTCCTGCAGGTGACCAACCCAAAGCGATTGAGACTCTGGTTAGGAATTTGCGAGATGGCAAATCGCATCAGTGCCTGATGGGAGTAACTGGATCGGGCAAGACGTTTACAATGGCAAACGTGATTCAGCAGATGCGAGTTCCTACGCTGGTACTCAGTCACAACAAGACTCTTGCCGCTCAACTGTACTCTGAATTTCGAGACTTCTTCCCGCATAATGCGGTCCACTACTTTGTTAGCTACTACGACTACTATCAACCTGAAGCCTACATTCCTCAGCGAGATGTGTACATCGAAAAGGACTCGTCGATCAACGAAGAGATCGATCGGCTTCGGCTGGCAACAACCAGCGCTCTGGTCAGTCGCAAAGATGTGGTGATCGTTGCCAGCGTTTCCAGTATTTACGGCTTGGGCAGTCCATCGGACTATCGCAACATGGTGGTACAACTAAAAGTTGGTCAAACCATTGTTCGCGATGATGTGCTTCTGCAATTAGTCGATATTCAATACGAACGCAACGACGTCTCCTTCGAACGCAGCAAGTTTCGCGTTCGTGGTGATTGCCTGGAAGTTTGGCCGTCCTACGAGGAATTCGCCTATCGAATCGAATTGTGGGGCGACGAAATTGAACAGATAAGCATTACGAATCCACTTACAGGCGAAGTGTTGGAAAGGATGAGCGAAGTTGCCATCTATCCCGCCAAGCACTTCGTAACTCCTGAATCCAGGATCGAGCAAGCGATTGTAGAAATTCGCAAAGAACTGAAGGAGCAGCTCGCGAAGTTCGAGAAAGAAGGCAAGTTGCTTGAAGCTCAACGCCTGAACGCCAGAACGCGTTTTGACTTGGAAATGTTGCAGGAGGTTGGGCATTGTCCGGGCGTCGAAAACTATTCGCGACCGTTGGCTGGAAAAGCTCCGGGAGCGACGCCTGATACTCTGTACGATTTCTTCCCCGAAGATTTTTTGTTGATGATCGATGAATCCCACGTTACTGTACCGCAAGTACGAGCCATGTACGCAGGCGATCAAAGCCGCAAGAAGACCTTGGTAGAGCACGGCTTCCGACTTCCCAGCGCGCTGGATAACCGACCGCTAAAGTTTGACGAATGGGAATCAAAAACTAAACGCGTTATTTTCGTCTCGGCAACCCCCAGCGACTATGAACTCGGAAAGACTCAGGGTGAAGTCGTAGAGCAGGTGATTCGTCCAACCGGTTTGCTCGACCCCGAAATCGAAGTTATTCCGGCTCGCGGTCAAGTTAGTCATCTGCTAGGTGAGATTCGCTTGCGCGCAGGACGGGACGAGAGAACGCTAGTGACGGCTCTGACTAAACGCTTGGCTGAAGATTTGGCTGGTTATCTAACAGAGCAGAATGTGCGTTGCCGCTGGCTTCATAGTGAATTGGATGCGTTCGAAAGAGTCGAATTGTTGCATGACTTACGACAAGGTCGATTCGATTGCTTGGTCGGTGTCAACCTATTGCGAGAAGGTTTGACCTTCCCGAAGTTTTCACTCGTCGCCATCCTTGATGCCGATAAGGAAGGATTCCTCCGCAGCGAAACCAGCTTGATCCAAACTATCGGTCGAGCCGCCCGAAACGTAAACTCCAAGGTGATTCTCTACGCGGATAAAATGACCAATTCCTATGCGGGAGCTGCTATCGACGAAACAAATCGTCGACGGCAGATTCAAATGGACTTCAATAAAGAGCATGGGATTACGCCTGAAACGGTGCGACGAAACATTTCTGCGGGGATTCAAGGCGCTGCGGCCGCCCATCAACGGGCTCGTAACATGATATCGGGCCAGCCCAAAGGTCAAGTGATTACTGACGATTTCCTAAAGTCGCTCGAAGGTGAAATGCTGCAAGCGGCTGAGGATCTAGAGTTCGAACGGGCCGCTGCTCTGAGGGATCAGTTATCGCAACTGCGTGATCGAGTTGGTGAAACAGTCGATGCGTACGAGATCAGCAATTCAGCTCAGCCTCAGGGTGCTCGTCGAGGTGGGAAACCCGGCGGCAGCAAAGGCAAAGGCACTAAAGTACCACGTCCCAAGAAACACTAAGCAACCAGCGGATCATTAGTTTTCACGAGCGATTCAATCTATGCCTTTCGAATATAAGCAAAGCAATGTTTGTTCGTGACTTGGGTAGCGGAAAAACAGGAATCGTCTGGTGGCGATTTCTGGGTTACGTGTCAGTTCTAGTTGGCGGTATCCTCGTTGCCAAGTATGGGATTGGCTTGCTTTTTGATGTGGAGATCGATTGGCTGGCTGTTTTTCCGCAACTGCTAGGTGGGCTATTGCTTCTACTCGTTGCCATAGAGCAACAACGCAGCAAAATTATCTACGGCAACTGGCGATTTCGCTTTAGCTTGTCAGGAATGCTTGGAATAACGCTACTGGCTGCGATTTTCATCGCTTCGGTGCTGCACATGATCCGCGCTAGTCAGCGGGAGTTTGAGTTCAGCGCGAATGTTCAAGCCGCCATTCACTCAATCATGGTTGGTGGGCAAACTTACAGTCAGGTTCGCGGTGGACGCTTTGTCGTGGTGGTGACTCGCCCGAGCTTTTCAGGCGACGACCTTCGCAAAGTGATTCAAGCGGCTAAGCCCGACGAAAATTCTCCCTGTCGAATCGTCTCGCTGAGTTTTTGGGGAACAAGCGTCAGTGAAGCAGATCTACAGCATTTGAACGAATGCAAACAGCTAGAAGTCTTAACAACCTCTATCGGTCCACTCGGTCCACAAACGATTGAAATGCTCAAAGGTTTAAGAAAACTCAAGAGTTTGATAATTGATCGTAAGAAGTTCAGCGACCAACAGTTGGACGATCTGCAAATGGCACTAAAGGGTGTCAAAATTGAATGAGTTCTTTACGAAGAGCACGCCACCACAGTTCTGTAACATCGCGTCATGCTTAGACGTTCAATGAAATGCCACGGCGTTTGGCAAGCTCTTGCATTGCGTACTGAAAATAGGGGAACGGATACTTTTCGTTGCGGCTAATGGCCCACTTGGAAACTACGTTTACCATTGCTTGCGGCAACTCGCCCGCTTCAACTTTCTGGACCACTAGCTGTAGGAATGCCAACTGACTGCTTTTGTTGATTCTAAGACTTACTCGCAATTGATCGATCAGGGGAGTTACATTCCGCGTCGACCGCAATTGATCTGCACCATTGAACGAATTGCCTTGTTGAGCCATCAACGAAGCGACGGGCAACAGCGCTGCTGGTACTAGCAAGAGCATTGATCGACGATTGATTCTACGAGACTTCTTCATAGTAGTATCCTGTACAAAATGCACTTCAATTCCAGCGTTGGGACGCAATCCCAACGTTTTTTCCAGCGGCTCCGCGCAAGCTGTTCGGTTCTTCACTCAAGCGATTAGCGCAAGTGCTACGGTTCATAATTCTAATGTCAGCCCGAGCGCTACACGACCTCTCGCTTCCTTGTGCATACGAGACTCTGCTCGTCTAGGTCAAGATCGAAGGTTGCTTTCACAGCGATCGACTAACTATTTACTCGAAATGCCATGTAATGCTGTTATTGGAAATTCCCGATTCGGTTAACCGAGATCAGATAGCGAGCGATGCTGGGTCGCTGAAATCCAAAAAATCGCCCGGAGCAACAAGCCATGATTCAACTTATTGGCAAGCGGATCGTCATCGCTGGCGGAAGCGGGTTCTTGGCCGCTCGATGGCAAAGCACTTTTCCAATGCCGGGGCCATCGTCACCATACTCTCGCGATCAAGGCCAGCAAAAGCTAGTACTTGGACTCATCAAAGCTGGGATGGAAGAAACGTCGGGCCTTGGGTCGAATCACTGGAGGCCGTTGATGCATTAGTGAATCTGGCTGGCAGATCGGTCAACTGTATCAAAACTCCAGATCACCAAGACGAGATCCTTCGCTCGCGAGTAGAATCCACGCGAACCATAGGAAAGGCTATGCGACTGGTCAAGTCTCCGCCGCCCGTCTGGGTTCAGATGAGCACAGCACACATTTATGGAGATCCTCCAACCGCCGTATGCGACGAAGATAGCGCAGAAGGCATCGGCTTTGCCCCAGCGATTGGCCGCGCCTGGGAGGCTGCTTTTGCGGAGAGTAAACTTCCAGATCAACGAGGGGTATTATTTCGAACTAGCTTCGTGATCGGTCGTGATCGAGGTGCTGGCGGCGGAGCATTGGCAACTCTTGAACTTCTCGCCAAGTTGGGATTAGGCGGCAAAGTTGGTAGTGGAAGACAAGGAATGTCTTGGATTCACGAGCAAGACCTAAATGACCTATTCGCAAAAGCGATCATTGATGAACTAATGTTGGGAGTTTACATTGCCTCCTCACCCAATCCAGTCTCGCAATCGGATTTCATGAAGACGCTCCGCACGGTGATTGGAATACCAATTGGACTCCCTGCTTTCGAGTGGATGGTACGAATTGGGGCTCGGTTATTCTTGCGTACTGATCCGGAACTTGCCTTATATGGCCGCTATGTCGTATCCAAGCGACTCCGCGACACAGGTTTTCAATTCCAATTCCCAGAGCTTGCGACCGCGCTCAAAAATCTTCGTAGCTGATCTCGCCAGAGTTCAATGTTGGCCGATCCAGGAATGGTCTCAAAGCGATCGCAGCCAACTACTGCAGCGGTGAAACTCTGCATCGATGTCGACTGCTGGCTGATAGCCCAGTAGTCGCCTGGCTTTCTCGATCGAAAAGTAGTGGTCGAGCGCCAGTTGCGCGGCAACAAAGCGAGTCATGGGTGGCTCTGTTTTGCGCGACATCAGCTTGTAGATAGTCTCCAAAATGGCTCCGATGCGATAGGCCGCTCCGAAAGAGATCGATTTTTCGGGCACCTTCAGGCCAGCCGTCTCAATGATTCGACTGATCCACTGCCAACACTCAACGGGCTCACCATCGGTGATGAAGAACGCTTGGCCATTCACCTGTTCATTGCCAGCCAACAGTTGTTGCACAGCCAACACATGTGAAAGGGCGGCATTATCGACATGAGCTACGTCGATCAAATTCGTACCAGAACCAACTCTGCGGAGCCTTCCCGATTTGGTTCGTTCGACAACTCGGGGGAAAAGGTGAGGATCGTTAAGCCCCCAAATCAAATGCGGTCGCAAAGCACACGCCAATATTGAACCCTTGCTGGCTTCGGCTAATACCGACTGCTCAGCAAGTGCTTTGGTGTGAGGATAATGACAAAGCCAGTTGGTTGGATACTGCACAGTTTCATCAACGCCGGATTGATGCTGACCGCCAAATGTTACGCTGGGACTACTGGTGTGTACAAACGCTTTCACTCCGGCTTTTGTCGCGGCGGCAAGTAATCGATCCGTAGCCGCCGTGTTGATCTCGTAGTATTCCTGCCACGAGCCCCAGACGCCTGCTTTAGCCGCCGTGTGAATGACTGCGTCGCAGTCTTTACATGCGGCCTGGCAACACTCGTTGGAGCTTACGTTGCCCTGTACTGCTTCGACGCCTAGCTCCTGTAGTTCGGCATAGACACTACGAGCCAAACCACGGACGGCGAACCCTAGTTGCAACAATTGACGACAAATGGCTGCGCCTAAGAACCCGCCGTATCCAGTTACTAAGACTCGAGCTGTCATCGCTGTTGAGAACCTCTTCGCAATCTAGCAAAAGTTACAGCCATAACTTGAGACGCCCATCCAGCATGCCAGGTAGTTTCTTCTCAACAGCTCGAGCTACCTGCTTGGTTGTATAGCGAACGCTGAAGTGCCCAGCGATTACGAGTTCATTCTGGAATGCCGCTTGTCGCTCGACGAAATCATCCAAATGCATGTGACCATGCTTGTGGATCTTTTCCTTGCGATGTTTTGGCGCGACAAAGGTCATTTCGGTGATTAAAACTTGTGCCCTCAACATGTCTGGATTGTTGTCAAGACCTGGTGGACTTGTGTCTCCAGTGTAGGCCAGTAACGGGACTCGAACCTCTGCACTGATTTCGACTCCGCTGAGTCGCAAGTCGCGGATTTCCGGTCCACTCAACTGCTGGAATTCGGGCTTTAGCTTATTACGTCGCTCCCAAACCAAATATCCAACACTGGGAACCGTGTGAGTTGTAGGGTGAACCGTCATTACCAATTCACGAGACAGTTCGATCTCATCACCTGGATTGACATGAACCCAGTTGCATGGCAATCGGCCACGATCCAATCTTTGAAACGACTTGATCATCGAGTCCACGGCTGCCGCAGCATGTTCCGGAATGTAAATCGTTGGAGGTTCCATCTTCATCATGCGGCGTCGAGCCAAATAGACTGGCAAGGCGGCGATGTGATCTAGGTGAGTGTGTGTAATGGCCCAGTTGGCGGTGCCCATGAAGTCCCATGGTTGAGCCCCCAAGTCAAAGCCTAAACGCAACTCAGGTATGCGCCAGTAGCTTTGTACGGCCGCTCGCGAGTAGCCTTCGATGGTTAGGTTTCGGTGAGTGTGAGTGAGAAAAGGTGCGTTATCCAGCATGAAACCACTAGGCGGATCGAGTTCTACTTGTTCAGTCAACAGTCAGCGAAAAGTTGTGCTATTGTGCAGCTTGTTGAGCCTGTAGGGAATGGTACAGGCCGGTTAAAATGCTACTCCTGGGCTTCTTAAAGCTCGCAGATTGAGTCCACGTGACGATGAAACCATTATCCAATTGCTCCGAGGAGCAGTGGGCAGAGGATCAACAGTGTGCTTATCTGGATGACTTGGTCAACCGAAATGTTCGGCCTTTTATTGAGAAGTTCGACTTTTCTCTGCAATGAAGGCCGAGCTATGCTGCCTACAAATAACGTTGTGGTACTCATCACGTGGTCCACTACGGAATCGACAAACGTCGCGGGACTCAAAACTTCGTCCACTACGGAATTGACAAACTATGCAAAAACAACGTATCGGTCTAACCATGGGAGATCCGGCTGGAGTTGGGCCAGAGTTGGTGTTGCGAGCGCTCAATAACCTGCAGTTTTTCGAAGCCAACCAGTTGGTCGTATTTGGCAATAACCAGATTCTTCAGCGTTGCAGCCAAGAGCTGAAGCTTCCAATTCCTGCTTGTCACATTATGAGTCCAAGCGATTTTACGAATCACACGGTCTTGCCAGCCTCGGAACCAATCACCATCGTGAGCGACGAAACTTTGCGGGCCGGTGACCTTGTGGTTGGTCGAACTTCGCCAGCCTATGGCCAAGCCGCTTACAGCTACATTGATCAAGCGATCAACGCTGCTCTATCTGGCCGAGTTAACGCTGTAACAACAGCGCCGATCAACAAAGAGTCGCTGCATGTGGCTGGACATAAATATCCCGGTCATACCGAGATCTTTGCCGAGCGAGCGTCGAGTCCGCGCTGGTGTATGATGCAGTACTCGGAAAAGATCACCTGCACCTTTGTGACCGTTCATTGCGGCTACAAGGATGTGCCCACGTTGTTAACTCAACAAGGAATCTTGGATACGATCGAACTTACCGACGAGGCTATTCGCAGAATTCGCGGTCGAGCCGCAAGAATCTTGGTTTGCGGGCTCAATCCGCATGCGGGAGAAAATGGCCTGTTTGGTGATCGTGAGGAGGAAAGACTGATCGAGCCCGCCATTGCGATAGCGAAGACTCGTGGCATTAATGTTGACGGGCCATTTCCGCCGGACACAGTTTTCATACCTAACAAACTCGCAAGCTGTGACGCGATAGTTTGCATGTACCACGATCAAGGTCACATCCCAGTCAAAGCACTGGCCTTTGAGGAAGCTGTAAATACGACTTTAGGCCTACGAATTGTGCGAACCTCGGTTGACCACGGTACTGCCTTTGACATAGCTTGGAAGGGAATCGCCAAGCCCGACAGCCTATTTGCGGCCCTTCGCTTAGCGGCTAAGCTCGCAAGTTGATTCAACTTCACCGACAAAGAACTGAATATGACTCGGATATCAAGATCAAAGTTTCTGCACGTAGTACTCAGCATCGCATTGGCAATTTCATTCGTGAATTGCCAAAGCACTTTGGCTCAGAATGATGGAACAGCAAAAGTTGATGCGAAAAGTAAATCAGGTACCAATGATGATTCCGACTCGGTATTTGGCTTGACCAAAGTCTGGCAAATTCACATCCATCTTTCGGAAGAGAATTGGAACAAGATGCAGCCTACTGGTGGAGGATTTCCACCGATGGGTTTTGGCCCACCGCCAGCAGCAGGCAGTCCGGGCGCAGCGCCGGGTAGGACCTCTGGCGGCCCGGCTGGAAATCAACCTGCTCCATTTCGACCTGGGAGTTTTGGCTTCGAGTTCGATTACGTTAGTGCTGATATTCAAATCGGTGAGGAGATTCTCAAAAATGTTGGCCTGCGATTCAAGGGCAATGGCACCTATATGATGTCGGCTTCGACTCGCAAGCGGCCGTTCAAGTTGGACTTCAATCGCTACCAAGAGGATCAGCGATTTCACGGGCTTCAACAACTGAACTTGCACAACGACATCATGGATCCAACTCACCTGAAGAGCGCGGTGAGTTACAACGTGTTTCGAGTCGCTAATGTTGCCGCTCCTCGAACGGCATTTGCAGAAGTGCGTCTAACCATTGATGGAGTTTGCGACAAGGAGTTTCTTGGACTGTATTCTTTAGTGGAAGAGATCGACAAGGCGTTTCTGAGACGGCACTACAAATCGGATAAAGGCCTGCTACTGAAGCCCGAAGGTACTCAAGGGTTGGAGTACAAAGGCGAAAATTGGACAGATTATGCTTGGTACGAACCTAAGGGCAAGCCGACGGATGCTCAAAAGAACAAGCTGATTGAGATCACTCGATTGATTACTCAACCCGACGAGCAACAGTTTCGAGATCGAATTGAATCGATGTTGGACATTGATCAGTTCTCGCGATTTTTGGCAGCAAACACGCTGCTGTCGAATATGGATAGTTTTCTAACTCAGGTTCACAACTACTATCTTTATCTGCCTCCTGACACAGAGAAGTTTGAGTTCTTGCCGTGGGATATGGATCTGTCGTTCGGAGCGTTCTTCTTTGCAGGATCGATTGAGCAGTTGCAGGACCTTAGTATCACTCATCCACACGTTGGACAGAATCGATTGATCGAGAGATTGATGAGTTGGGAAAAATTCTTAACCGTTTATCGGGCTCACGTTCGAAAGTTAGTCGATCAGTGTTTTAGCACTAGCGGTACAACTGTCAAAGAATTGGCGACTTTGAACGAGGATTTGAAAATCCCGCTTGCTGCCGAAGTAAGGCGGATCGAAGCACAAGCGGCAGGTGGCTTTGGTTTTGGACCCGTTGGAATTGGACCACCAAGAGCTGGCGGGCCTGGCAATGGCGGGCCTGGCAATGGTGGACCTGGAGTTGGAGGACCCGGTTTTGGACCACCAGGATTCGGAGCAACGGCGGCAACCATTGAGCAGTTCATTGAAGCCGCAGGCAATCCATCCTTGATCAACTGGATGGAAAGTCCGAGGGATCTATTCCAGGCTCTCCCTTCGGTCCTGGAGGTCCTTTCCAAGGTCAGCCTGGCGGATCTGGAGTTCCTGGAGCACTAGCTCCCGGTTCAATGCCTGGTGCTCCACAACCAGCAGGCCGCGTAATGAGTTTTGGTCAAATGCAAGCGCCAGTAATCATGAGTTCAGCAGACGAAAACGTTGATAAAAAAATTGGTGCGGATGAATGGCGAATTCTAACAGAAAAATGGTTCAAAAACTGGGACAAAGATGGGAACGGACTATTGGACCAATCCGAGTTGGTCAACGGTTGGGACGCTTCATTTGCACCACTTCCTCCACCTGTTCCACCCAAAAAGTAGCGGATAAAAACTTTGGTTCTTCCAACCTCTTTGAAAACTAGTTGGAGCTGACGTCCCATTCTGAACCGTTGCGTGTATTTAGTGGTATTTGGAACTTGCCCCAAACGATTTCTCTTTTGTGGGAAACATGACGGCCTATCACCGACAGGATCGTTAATAAACCCGCTGGCGTCTTGTCAACGACAAGTGAAAACACTCCACTGGTGTTTTAATTGAAATACCAAAATTGAGGTTTCTAACTTGCCAGCCTCTCAACAGAACATAAACGCAACGACGAAAAGTGGCGCAAACTTAATCGATGGAGGAGCGACTTTCCGAACTTGGGCTCCTAAAGCCAAGGAAGTCTATTTAGTACTTGGGGACGCGGGCGATGATAAGGCTCTAACATGGACCAAGAACGATTCAGACCTGCTCGTGAAAGATGCTCACGGTTATTGGAGCGGCTTCTTTCCAGGAGTCAAAGATGGTGATCGATATCGTTTCTGGGTAGTCGGTGAGGGAGCTGGTTCTACCGAAGGCTTCAAGCGAGATCCTTACGCTCGGGAGCTAGAGGTACGCGAAGGAGATTGGTATCCATGTAACTGCATTGTCAGAGATCCCAAGGAATATCGCTGGCACGATGATGGATTTGAAATGCCCGATTTCAGTGACTTGATTGTGTACCAGTTTCATATCGGAGTTTTTTACGCCAAGAATGATCAAGGCAAGGACATTCGGCACGATCGCGTTTCCAAAATACTCGACGCAATTGACCGAATCGAGTACTGGAAGGATCTTGGTGTCAATGCCGTAATGCCTCTACCGTTTCAAGAGTATCAGGGCACCAACAGCCTGGGTTATAACGGAACCGATCTGTTTTCACCGGAGATGGACTATTCGGTTTTGCCTGAGCATCTGTCGAAGTACTTGCCCAAAATCAATCGTCTCCTGACATCCCATGGATTTCCAAAGTTGGAGATCCAGAACCTGATGGGACAGATTAATCAATTCAAGCTGTTTGTTGATCTGTGTCACTTGAACAAGATCGCCGTCATCGCTGATGTAGTTTACAACCACGCCGGAAATGCGGGTAACAACTTCAACTACAACCTGGATGATCAGAGTATCTGTTTTTTTGACCGACAACCACCGTCCGAGCAAACGCGACTCTACTTCACTGATCAAGAACATGTCGGCCCAATTTTCGACTTTGGCCGCGCGGAAGTCCGCCGTTTCTGATTGATAACGCCAAGATGCTGTTGCAAGAGTATCACTTGGATGGATTGCGATGCGACCAAGCTACAGTGATTGACGAAAACGGCGGATGGTATTTTTGTCAGGACCTGACTAGCACGCTTCGCTTCGTTAAGCCTCAGTCTGTGCAGATCGTCGAGTATTGAACTACGATGCTGGGCAACGATGGAAATCGGTGGCACAACGCCGTACGGTATGGGGTTTGACCTGGGTTACAGTGATGTTTTTCGACAGAGCGTTCGCAAGGTCATCAGCGACGCGGCTCAATTTCCTCCAGTCGAACTGAATCTGACAGCTTGAAGGACGCGTTCAAGTTTACCTATCGACAGGATGCCAGTGGACCGTCTTCCAGTGCATCGAGAATCACGACGCTTCTTGATGAACGCCACAACGATAAACAGCCCAGGATTGCAAAGTTGGCCGATTCCAGCAACTCTCGATCTTGTGCGCGAAGTCGCTCAAGCTGCTACCGGCCTGTTGTTAACGAGTCCAGGCGTGCCGATGATCTTCATGGGGCAGGAGTTTTTGGAAGACAAGTTCTGGGATGACGATCCAGCTCATTCGCAACTTTTTATTTGGTGGGAAGGCTTGGAGGGCAAAGACAAACACATGTCCGACCAGCATCGATTCACGCGTGATCTGATGTGGCTACGCAGAAAGCAACCTGCTTTGCGAGGTGAAGGACTGAACGTTTTTCACGTCCATAACCAAAATCGAGTCATCGCTTTCCAACGATGGTTGCCCAATGCTGGGAGAGATGTGGTCGTGGTTGCTAGTCTGAACGTAAATTCGTTTAGCAACAAAAGCTATCGAATCGGATTTCCAAGTGGAGGTCACTGGCACGAAGTGTTCAACAGCGACATTTACGACAACTATTTCAACCCAAACGTGCAGGGCAACTACCTGGGTGTGACCGCTGACGGACCAAGCTGGAACGGATTACCAACTTCGGCTGACATCACTCTTCCTGCAAATAGCCTGCTTGTCTTTGCGAGAGATTATGGTGATCCAATCAGCTAAGGTGCACTGCCGACGTGCTAGCTGCAAAGTCCACAAAAACGGGCACGAAGTAAACACTACTTCTTGTCTGCTTAATGTTCGAACGCTAAACCGCTTCATTTCGGTAGTCCAAATTGAAGTTCGAACATTAGGCATTCATCGAGTAAGCGCGGATCGGGTTGCCGCTCCAGAACGCTTGCTGCTCCGAAGTGCTTAACTCGCTGGCTAGTTGAGCAACGGCAGCCTTCCAATCGGAGTACGATGTTCGCAGTAGGCATACCGGCCAATCGCTGCCGTACATCAAGCGTTCAGCTCCAAATGCTTCTAGGGCTACATCCCAGTAGGGCCGAATCTTCTGCACGCTCCAGCTTGCATCACGAACTTCCGTGGCCACTCCCGAGAATTTGCAGGTCACGTTCGAGCGTTTCGCCAGCTCGCGAATTCCGGCTGCCCATTGGTGATCGAAGTTCTGGCCGTCAATCGTTGGTTTGGCAATATGATCGAGTACAAAAGGCTGATTGGGATGAATATCAACAAACGCAACGGTGTTCGTTAGGTGTTTACCATAAATAAGGATGTCATAGGTCCATCCCGTACCTGCCAATGCGGCAATACCTCGGTTAAACTCCCTGCCCAGAATGAAACTGTCGTCCGGCTCGTCCTGCACCACGTGACGGACGCCCTTTAGCATTTTGTCTGCATTAAACCGATCGATGCACTCGGACAGCTTTTCTGAGTCACAAAGCGGAACCCAGCCGACAACGGCTCGAATCAACTTGGTTTGCTTGGCTAAATCCAGCAGCCAAGCGGTTTCCTCAATGGACTGCCGAGCTTGAACCGTGACAAAGCCATTTACGCCGTTTTCGACCGCTATCTTCGACAATTGAGGAATTAACTGATCTGATTGCAGCACCGGCTTACCGTCCATCCAGGCATATTCGGATGGAGAGTACTTCCATAGATGGTGATGCGCGTCAATAACCTTCATGATTGGACTCGGAGGAAGAATTGCTACAATCAGAAAAGTCGGAAGCATAACCCAATTTCGAATCTCAGAGTAGCAGCAACCGACTCGATGCAGCCGCCCGTGGCTAGGAATTTGCTGCAAGCTGAAAGATAATAACTGAGGCTTCTCATCCGGTTGCTTATTTTCAAAACGTGGTAAAACAGGTTTAGCGATGCAAATTCAGCTCGATCCAACAAGATGGCTCATCGCTATCGCAGGCTTTATCAACGACTGGATGTTCAGTCGAGAATGGTCCAAGATCCTGCTGTACTCAATCCCGGCTTTGCTCTTTCTGGTAATGTTGGGGGCCGTATTTACTGGCAGCCGTTTAGATCGGGCTAAGCTTCGAAATCACTACATTGAATTGGGAACAACCGAGCTTCAGGCTTGGCAGGAACAGCTCGGCAAGCCTGGTAGTTTGCCCAACAATCCAGAAGAGTCAAAATCCGAAGAAGCAGCTAAAGAGCCTGAATCCGACAATTCCAAAACGCAACTGTCAGCCTATGCCGAGATGCTGTTTCGCCGCGCTCACTTGCTAGAACCCAACATGCAAACTCAGTTTGTGATTGGAGCGACTTTATGGCAGCGAGGCGTCATTCCTAGTGCCAGACAAACGCTACAAAAAATCGCTCCTACCGATTCGAAAGGCTTTCCAGCGGCACATGCGTTCTTAGCAAAGATCTGCGCCGACGAGTATGTTAAGACTCGGCAGCCGAAACTATTCGAAGAGTTTCAGCACCACGCGCTCTATGCCGTTGATTGGCCTCACACATTTCCAGACGTATTGATTACCGAGGCGAACGTGCTGTGGCAACAGCGCAAGGTCGCAGAAGCAATCGAGTATCTACAGAAAGCTGTTAAGTCGCATCCTGAGTTCTACGCATTATTGGTTGAACGGCTACGAGCCACTGATCAACCGGTACTGGCACAGGCTGCCAGGAAAGAGGGGCTCGAGCATTTTCAAACCGAGTTGGAAAAGAACCCGAAATCTGAGATCACTCGTGTTCAACTGGCCGAGCTTTATTTGATCGATCCCGAGGGCGATGCGACTGCAGAAGCTTTGCTCACTGAAGGGCTCAAGATTCAGCAATCAAAAGTCTATTCAAGATATTTGTCGGAGGTGTACCGACTGCGATTTGCTCGTCAAGCCGAGAAAAATAAGGGGCAGAATATTGATCTAAAAATACTTGAGCGAGCTTTGCAGACTGATCCCAACAACGCCAAAATTGCAGAGACTATCGCCGCGTTGATTAGCCAAGGAATTAAGGCCAATGAGCAGATGGGAGAAGAGCTGAATCGAGTGCTTGCTTCTGGGCAAGCGACTATGGCAACTCACGCGCTGCTGTCGGAGTACCATCTTCAGAATGGTCGATTGAATGAGGCTAAGAGCCACTTAGAGCAAGTCTATCGAGCCGCACCGATGTCGGTGAAATACGCGAACAACTTAGCCTATCTGTATGCTCGCGAGAGACGGCTGGAGGAAGCCGAGAAGATTGCCTCGCAAACTTTGGCTTTGTTGCAAGCGAATAAAGCGATGCGAGAACCGTTCATCGATGAATTGTTGGATACTCTGGGTATGATCTATCAAGCACGCGATAAGACAAACGACGCAATCTCTGCCTATGAAGCCAGTCTGAAGTTAAACCAAAAGCGAATTGAAACGCGAACCCGACTCGTTGCCTTGTATCGAAAGATTGGCAACGAAGGCGTTGCCAAAGCCCATGAAGAGGCGATCAAGAAGATCGAGCAAGCCACTCGCGAAGATGCTGCATCAAAGGTTGACGGTGAAAGCTCAGCGCAGCCGCGCTAGATCTATTTGTTTGAGGCCGCCTCACAAGGATTGCGCCGCTCCTGCGAAGCCACCTGTTTTCCGCCGCTACCGTTCATAAGCAATATTTACGCACAGTTTACGAAGCTTTACTTGCTTGGTGAACATGTTGTGGCAGCCCGCAAAAAGCGCAGAAGGAGCTTCGCCCTCCCGGTTCAACTGTTGTTAGGCTGCCTGGCGTGCTATTCAAATCGATCGCGCCATTGAACCGGACCTAAACCCGTTAGTCCGAACAAAGAAGGACTCGTAACCTCGTCCACTACTCATCTTGATGCTTCTTCGGTGTTCGACTCAGATTCTGAAACCTCATCTAGAGATTTGCCATTCCAAATCATCGACACCCGTCTGCCCTTAACGTTGCGGCGATAGTCGATGAATTTTGTTCCAGCCGGTATTCCAAGCCCCTCGACAGTGAATGCCTTCGGATCATGCCCGGCAACTCGTTCGAACTTGTCGATGATGACTTCATCCTGTCGAGCGATTATCTGACCCTCTGGCGCATCGCGAACTGCATAGCGATGGCGAACAACATAGTGTTGCACATATCGAACGTCGTCCGTCGATTGCCAATTCAGCCAATGCTCTCTAAATGGTACGGACGCACCTGGATGCCTTAGTGCAACTCGCTGAAGATCGAAGTCCCCCTCACGACCCAAATAGACCTGGCGAATATAAGTTGCCCGATCCTCTTTTAGCATGTAGCCGCTTGAGCCAAGATCGAGGATTGAAAGTGATTTGGAATCTAGCTCCTTGACTGCCAGTGCATCATCCCAAACGTTGAGCAGCGTTGTGAAGGGATAACCTGATGACCGAAGCACTGCGGACTGCGAGAATTCGAAAAAGACGCCGCCTCGTTGAATATTACCCGACGAGTAAAAGGTGTAGATGTTCTTGCCATCATACACGGCTAACTCTAATCTCTCTGGCTGCGGCGGCATTGCCGTAGGTTGAGCTGCGTGAAGCAACTGCAGATGAAATCTTGACCGTCTTGAAGAATGATTAACTCTGCATCGAGCGTTACCTTAGGATCTGGATTGCCAGGAGTTTGAATCCATCCGCTCACCCTCGACCTTGGCTCTGACCTGGGTGTAGCGTTTGCTCAACTCGGCTTTGGCCAATTCCCCCCATTTTTTGAATGACCTGCGAGGCCAATTTGTTCTTATTGGAGTCTGGTTGTTCGTCTGGGTTGGCGCAATTCCTGTGGTTGCTTGCTGTGTTGTATCTAGCACTTGAGCCGAAGAGTTGGCGGGCCAAAGCGTTGATAAAATTGTGTATACGATTAGGCCAACAACACGGGCTGAGAAACAACTTTCTGCACCCGCAAGGGAGTTCGTTAAAGCTGGAACAACTGATACGAGGCGATCGATCCTACTGCTGACAGCCTCGAAAGCAAGCTGGAAGGGTGAGAAGCCGTTTTTCGACGAAACGCTCTGAGTGGGGCAACGCCGGATCGAGACGGGAAAAACGTCAAAATCTGAGCTAGACAGCCAAGGAAATTTGACAGAGGGGGGCTCCTTCGATACAGTAAAAAGGTGATAGGTCCGCCGAGGTGCGCCAACAGACCGCATATTCCTGTCTGGTGGGACGCTGCTGGGCAACCTAGTTCGCTATCAATTAGCTCTTCAATTTCGTTCTGGCATCACTTCGCTGCCAAGTTTGGTTGCGTAACATGGAGCAGGCTTTACGACACTGATCGAGCCAAAACTGGGAAAAATCAAATGGCGAAATCGACTTCGTTTGGGGCATCGACGTTGGTCAAGCGGCTCTTAAAGCCTCTTCGATGCCGTATGGATGGCGATCAAATAGTAAGTGGAAGCGGCCTGGATTGCTAAGCACGAGTATCCCGTACCTACTCAGCTCGAAGCTGGAGCTAGAGGCAATGGTGAGCGAAGACCAACCTTCATCGGTCGCAACAACCTAAAGAAGACCAAGATCTAAGGAGCGTGCCAGGCCAAAATGGTTCATGAAATTTTCGCCGTTCACCAGTTGAACTCAAGAAAGTTGGCGACATCGTCAAGTATGAAGCTCGTCAGCACCCATTCGACCGCAAGACGTGGTTTGGGACTACCAGCTGATGGCCGGTGGACAAATTGAAAATGGCTTTGCCCAGGAGCCGTGCTTGGTCGGTTTTGATGAAGCGAGATGCGTAACTTCGCGCACTGAAGCCGCTTAAGAATCTTTGACATCGAAGTTGACGTATTGCAACTTGCCCCTTTATCGATCTACAACGCCATAATTTACGACAAAGTTCTAGCTGAAGGGGGACGAAGATCATTACGACAGCGATCATCCGCCCAACTGTGGTGATTTTGGCGATGGGAACCGATGCGACAGACTTGATCGTAACGAATGGTTACCGAGTCTGGCAACGAAGCATGCCGCTTGGTGGAAATCACCACGACAGTTAAATGAAAGATCTTAAGTTGACTTTTGCCAAGGCTTTAACACCTGAAGCGAAACGTTAGTCGGTGGCGCAGACGACCCTAAGTTGGTTTTTCAAGCGTTGATGAGACCAGTCTTCAATGACATGGTTACTGAAATACAACGATCGGATCGGCTTTTTAAGATCTTCGTGAACAAGCGAAGGCTGAAATTGGCTCGTTGTTGCTCTTGGGGAACTCCGTCAAACTTCCTGGTCTGACTCAGTACCTAAGCAAGAACTTAGCGATGGATGTCGCAATTGTGGATCGTGTTCGAATGATCGAGCGGTGGTGAAGTTTACCTGCTCCTGCTTCTTCGGGCGACCATGGCTTTACATCGTTCGCTCCCTGCCCTATGGTTTGTGCCTGCGTTATTTAAATCAATCATGGTCTACACCAACCTCATTCCCAGGAGATGTTTACTGAGCGAATGATTCGAGCCAAGAAGCCTGGGCCGTCGCTGCGGCAGCTATTAAGCTGGGCATGACTGGCAGCTTGATTCGGCCGGGCGGGCCGATATACAAGTACATCCAGAAAATGGAAGCAAGCGGTGGGTGCTGCAGATCAACCAAGAGGAAGAAGCGATTCACAAATCGCTGAAGATAAGAAACAGACGGGACAGGTTGATTTGCCACAAGACGGCCGAAGTAGGAAAAAGGGTGGAGATCAGGTCGGATCAAGCTGGCCCGAGATGCCCGCCGTTGACCACCAAGCACTAGACCGTGCTCCGGAGGACGAGTTCCCAGATCCGAAAAGTACCGTTCAACGAACGGCCAACGATCTTACGTAACGAAGATGGATAGCAAGTACTTCGAGGACTTAGTTACGTACAAGACTGAGCTGGTTGAGGGCGCAGTACCAGTCGAATAAGAACTCGCGATTGCAGGATTTGGGTTTGTTTAAGGAAGAAGTGGCGGCAGATGGTGCTGCGGCTGACGCTAGTGCAACCACTTCAACTACATCGACGACCACTACGGATTACCGCCGCAGCTGCATCCAATGGTGGCTGGGTTATTGAATTAGATGCATATCACTTCCACAACGGCAAACCTGAATATCGAAACGCGGGCGATGAACAGGATGGATTTGTACTCAAGACACTTATCCATAAATTGGAAGAAGGCAAAGTCAAACTACCGGTCGAAAATGAGGAAGGAAAAACTGGTTGATGTCGAGTTTACGTTCAAAGAGTTGCATTCCCCATCCCGCATGATGGTTACCAAGGCACCTACAGTCCGAAATTCACCGTTGAGAATCCTGAATACAAACCCCCCAAGAACCTGACGCCCGAGGCGGAGAAGGTGGACCAGGTGGTGGTATGGGTCCGGAGGCGGAATGGGTGGTCCAGGTGGTGGCCGAGGAGGTGGAATGGGTGGCATGGGTGGTGGTTTAGGAGGCATGGGCGGTGGTATGGGAGGAGGCCTAGGTGGTGGTGCTGGATTCGGCGGCGGGGCAGGTCTGGCTGGAAACGATGTCAAAGAAGATCCGGATAACCCAAGATTCTTTGAAGCTCCTAAACACTCCTTCAAGATTCAGTTCGTTTGGCAAGAGCGCCCATTGTCCATTCGCATGGCTGAGAAAAAGGCCAAGGAAGCGGCTGAAGAAGAAGCAAGAAAGGCAAAAGAAAAGGAAGCTGAAGAAGCTAAACCGGCAGATGAGTCCGGCGGAAATGTAGCATCGCTATAGATGTGACTTGGTTGGTTTTTCGTGGTCGAGAGTTTTAGAACAACACTTATCTTTTAGCAGATCGAGCATTCCCATGGATCAGGTGAAGAAAGCACTCGCAGTTGCAGCTAAGCATCAGTTTTGGATCATTACAGGACTAGCCACCCTAATCGGGTGCGTGGCTTGGTTCATGATCAATTCAACCTTGACAAAGCTTTTCGCAGACAATGAAAAACTAATCAAGGATAAGGTCGCCGCGATGGGCCAAGTCAAACAGGCCGTGGCAACACATCCTAATGAAGACTCAAAGACGGAAATGGATAAGATTATCCAAACGCTTGGTACTGATGTCGAAGAGGCGTGGAACGAACAGTTCAAACGACAAGAACAGTTTCTACAATGGCGTGAAGATGCAATCAAGCTGCCTTTGTTGATTGCAAAGCTTAAGAAGCTTTACCCGATTGAGCTAAAGCAGACTTTCCCTGAAGAACCCAAGAACATAACCGACGAAGAGAAGCGTAGATTTTCTCGATATTTCTCGGAGCAGATGCCAGAATTGGCGAAAATCATCGGAGTCACCTGGCTTGGTGAAGCTTCTGAAAACGCTTCAGCGGGCGGCTACGGTGGCGCACCCGGTGGCATGGGTGGCGGATCCATGGGTGGTCGCGGCGGCGGCATGGGTGGCATGGGCGGTGGCGGTTTGGCCGGTGGTGGAGAAAATGAAGGAGGCAGCGATGGAAGTTACTCTAACGCTGGCCACTCAGTGTCCACTATTAACGATGTGGTCGTTTGGCCCAAACAAAGCCAGGATCAATTGATTACTTCGCTCAAGATGTGGCAAGGTGACAAGCCAAGTGTTTATCAAATGATGTACACCCAAGAGAACATGTGGATTCTCGAAGGACTGTTCAACATTATCGAGAAAACGAACCGACTCGAAAACGGCAACAAAGCCACAGCCAATTTTCAAGCAGCCGTGAAGAAAATTGACTTTATCCGTATTGGTCGAGATGCAGTCGCCAATTCCGGATCAATTAGCGGGGTCGCTGCTGGCACGTCAGGCGGAGAAATGGGCAGCGGTGGTATGCCTGGTATGGGGGGCAGTGGAATGGGGATGGGGGGCATGGGTGGCAGTGGAGGCGGTGGTGAAGCACCAAGCCAAATTGGCATGGGTAGCGGCGAGGAGGGATCGGCTGCAAACACTGGATCTAACTTCCTTCGTGATCCAGCCGACGGTCGCTATGTCGACGCAGCATTCAAGCCAATCACTGGAGACGAACTACGCACAAAAATCACTAGCCAAACTCCAGAAGATGCCTATTTCGCAGTTGCTAAGCGCGTTCCAGTTCGGCTCAAGATTGAAATCGATTTTCGTAGACTGCCTGAATTACTTGCGAATTGCGGAAATGAAGGATTGATGCTTGAAGTCCGACAAGTTCGAGTAGCGGCCACCGATACGGCCACTGGCGGCTATGGAAGTGGTGATGGTGCTGGCATGGGTGGTGGAATGGCCGGTGGAATGGGTGGTCGAGGAGGAGGACTCCAGGAATGGGGAGGCCCGGTGGTCCGCTGGTGGTGGTGAAGGCACTGAAGGAAGTGGAGGGGATGGCTACGGAGGAGGTATGGGTGGAATGGGAGGCATGGGGGTGGAAGACGGGTGGCGTCTGCACCAAGAAAACTAATGAGTTGCCTGTTGAAATTTATGGCGTTGTTTACCTATTCAATCCAGCCAACAAAGATCGATTGGGACTTTCCAAGGTAACTGAAGAAACCTAAATCAAAGATACAGTCACAACTCCTGCTGAAACTTCTACACCTCCTGTTAACAATGACGCAGGACAAGGTGCTGCGTGGACAAGGTGCTGCAGGACAGGGACTGGTCAACCTGGAACTGGCACAGGAACAGGAACATCATCTCCTGATACTCCTCCAGCGACGACTCCAGGAAATGGCACTACGCCACCCACAAATCCAGGTGATTCTGGCGAAACAACTCCGCCTGGCAATTAGAACGAGCTTTTTCAACCTTTCGTAGATTCAGATATTTCATCGGCATGTTTAGGGTGTGAGATTTTCTCAAGGAGATTCCCATGTTCGGAAAAAAGAAAAAAGAGACAGATGCCGGCGCAGATTCAAAGCCAATTGAATCGATCGCACCCGCCAAATCCAAAAGCTCCAAATCCAAGAAACAAAGCTTGAAAGGTGGGCCGAATCCTCTTGTGGCACACATCGAAAAGGCTGGTCTAGCGCTGCTGGCGATTGGTGCTATTTACCTGACTTACGGCAGTTTTTCAACCAACGGACTTGAGAAGAATTTGACCGAAGACTCATTGAAAAAAGATGCCACAAGTCTGATGACACAGGTGAAGGAGAATCACTGGGATGCGATTAAGGAAGAACGAGTTAAGAGCGTTGAAAAGCCTGATCGTTTCAAGAACGATGTAGTTCGAACTCGCGAACCTGTCCCGAGTTCACCCTACCGAGTCGGAATCTTGGAACCCGCCAAGGGAAAGGACATACTTGAAAAGCGAAAGGACCCCAAGATTCTTCCGCCTGAACAACTTGTCGTAAAGCCAGTTAGTGGCAACCTTGCGATTGCTGTAGAAAAGCCAGAGGACAATCCTGATCAATACAAAAAGCTGGATGATGCCGACCCGATTAAACATAGAGGTCAGCCGACCAATCCCAGCCCCGGAGATTCGAACACTACTACTACCACGCAAAAACCAAAACGACGACTTAGAGCAACCTACGACCTCGGCGCCCAATTCCAAATCGCCGGTGCAGGCGGTGCAGGACTTGGTGGTGAAGATGGCGGTATGAGTGGTGGCGAAGGCGGCGGAATGCCCGGTGGTGTCGGTGGCGGCCGTGGCGGCGGAGGCGGCAGCATGGGTGGAGGCATCGGCGGTGGCGCTGGCGGAGGTCAGGCGGGCCCTGGTGGTGGCGGCCTAGGTGAAGGTCCGAAAGGTCCAACTCACCGAGTTGGTGTCACGCCTGTAGTTTTCAATGCAATTACCGCGGTGATTCCTCACCGCAAGAACTTTGAGGAGTATCACAAGACATTTCTCAATACAGGCACCTTTGATCAGACTCGTGACTTGCCTCAGTATACCGGTATGGAAGTTCAGCGAGTTGATGTTACAGCAGACCCATATCGAGAGATTAAAGAAGCTGAATGGATGACCATTCTGACCAACCGAGAAATCGCTGATATGCCTCTCGACATGTACAAAGATAAGAACACCAAGAATCCAAAACTTGCTTGGGCAACTCACTATCCTAACGAGCCCAAAATGACTCGTTTGGGACGACCAATTCCTGAAGTTGTCGATCGTCGCGCTGTAATGAATGGCCTGACCGCTCCTATTCCTCCAATCTTAATTCGGGACTATCGGGAATTTGCGAAGCACCCAGCGATTGCTTGGAGTTGGAATGCAAAGGTCAAGCGCGTTAAGCCAAAGAACGGTGACGACAAAGGTCGAAGCGATGGCGATGACGAAGTGGTTTTCGGCGGCTCTAATCCGGGCGGTGCCAACGGCGGTATGTTGGGTGGCGAAGGCAGCGGAATGGGCGGTGGATTAGGTGGACGAGGCGGTGGAGGAGATGACTACGGTATGATGGGCAGCGGCGGTGAAGGCTTCGGCGGTGAAGATTACGGTGCTGGCGACTACGGATACGGTGAGGGAGGATACGGCGAGGGCGATGGGGGCAGTATGCCTGGAATGGGTGGCGGTGGTCGTGGCGGCGGAATGGGTGGTATGGGAGGCATGGGCGGAAGCGGCATGGGCGGCGGATCGATGCTGGCTACGATTACTCCTGAAAGCCAACCAGAATTCAAGATGATTCGCGTTTACGACTTCCTGAAGGCAGGAGATATAGGCAAAGTCTTCCGATATCGTATTCGGGTGAAGATGCGAGATCCTAACTATCCTGAAAACCAAGACTACAACCCAACCGTCTACAAGACGGCTCCGCAACCATTGCCTGCTCCGGAAAATCGCGAGCTTGATCACGAGGTATTCTTGCGAGTGTCAAAGCTTCGAGAGGCTGATGACAAGGTCATCGAAGAGAACCGCAAGAAGAAGGTTTATAAGGCCCGTACCATGCGCTTAACTGACTGGTCCGAGCCAAGCGCTCCAGTACGAGTTAATGAACGGTCCGAAGCTTTCGTAGGAGAAGTTGCTGGTGGCGTGATCAAAAACATGGTTGTTGCTGTACCGAGTACGGACTCACGAGCCCCAGGTGCCGTTTTTGCGGCTGATATCGCAGCAGACAAAGGATCTGTACTTGGTTTCGAAGCTTCTGCGAGAACTCCTCTTGAGTTTATTGCTCCAACGACGAAATTGGTGAAGAAACTCGAAGGCAAGTCAGTCTTACCAAGACAAGTGGTTGTCGATATTCGCGGTGGTCAGCAACTTCTAGGTTTCAAGCCTAAAGATGATGAGTTGCTTTCAACGGGCGAAGCGATGATCATGCGTCCGGATGGCTCTATCATCATTTCCAACACAATGGACGACCACTTCCTTTGGCGCATGTACAGCTTTAAGGACGATAAAGACGAGAAGCCTGCTGCGGGTAGTGGAGGAATGGGTGGAGGTTCTATGGGTGGTAGCGGCGGTGAAGGAGGAAGTCCTCCCGGAGGGGGCGGTCGCTAGGACTACCAGTTAACCTCTAAAATCACTCGTGCGTTATACAAGAGCGTCTGAGAAATCAGACGCTCTTTTCATTCTGCATACGTTCATGTACCAACCACTTGAATCCTTGAGCTTATGCCAATTGATTAAGGTATCCTAACTCCCTTCCCAATCTTTTGGGATTCACGCCGAACTTACTGCGATCTATGCTGTTTGCTTTGGTGTTTGATGAATACCAGATTCAATCTCAATCCACCATTTACGGTGTTTCAGTTTTCGAGGGTAACCATGCTCACTAATTGGCTAAAGGTCTCAGTACTAACCTCAGCACTTAGTATCGCAACTATTGGCCTGCTTTCGCTTGAGGCTGTTGCCGCAGACGGCGCAGCGAAAGCGGCTATTGGAAGCAAGATCGCCGGCTTTGAGCTAACTGACTATCGAGGTCGCAAGTGGAATAGTGATGAGCTGCGAGGAAGTAGAGGCACAGTATTTGTCTTTCTTGGGACTCAATGTCCGTTGGCAAAGATCTACAGCAGTCGAATCAATCAATTGGAAGCTGAATTCAACAAGTCTGGAATTTCGTTTGTTGCCGTAAGCCCAAACGTGCAGGATAGCCTTGAAATGATGGCAGCTTTTGCACGCAAGCACAAACTTGAAATTCCCTTTTTGAAAGATCCAGATCAAGCCCTCGCCACTGCCCTGGGAGCGACTCGCACGCCAGAGGCTTGCGTGCTGGACAACTCGGGCAAGTTGGTCTATCGCGGACGTATCGACGATCAATACGGAATTGGCTACGTTCGAGAAGCTCCAAAGAGTTCTGAACTAAAGGTTGCTCTCAACGCCGTAGTTGCCGGTAAGAGCGTGCCAGAGGCTGAAGTAGCTGCCGTAGGTTGCTTGATTGGTCGACGCAAGGCTGGCAAGGCTGACGGAGAAATTACCTACACCAATCAGGTCGCTCGGATTCTGCAGAAACGCTGCGTTGAATGCCATCGTGAAGGCGATATTGGTCCGATGGATTTGACAAACTACGAAGACGTGGCAGCTTGGTCGGATATGATGCTTGAAGTTATTCGCGACAATCGAATGCCTCCGTGGCAAGCTAATCCAGCTCATGGAAAGTTCTCGAACGATCGTAGCCTTAGTGCCGATGAAAAGGCAACACTAGAGAAGTGGGTTGCAAGCGGAACACCTCTTGGCGATATAAGCCAGTTGCCCGAGCCTCTCAAGTTTGCGGACGGCTGGCAACTTCCACAAGAGCCCGACGTTGTGATCCCAGTAAGTTCAGAACCATTCACCATACCAGCCAAAGGCGCGGTGCGTTATCAGTACTTTCAACAAGCCCTAAGCTTCGAAGAAGACAAGTGGATCAAGGCGATGGAGGTCAAGCCAGGCAATCGCGGGGTGGTGCACCACATTTTAGTCTTTGATCGAATTAAAGGAACGGATGGAAACATTCAAGGTCATCGAAGTTTCTTTGCGGGTTATGTACCCGGCACCCGAGCAAAGCCATTCGCTGAAGGAATGGCCAAACGATTGCCGGCTGGTAGTGAGTTAATTTTCCAGGTTCACTACACCACAGTCGGTACAGAGCAGGTGGATCAAAGTCACATCGGCTTGGTATTCGAAAAGGACCCTAGCAAGTTGACTCACGAGATACAAACGTCGAGCGTTTTTGACGCTCGATTCCGAATTCCGCCAAAGACCTCGGACTATTCAGTGAAGGCAGAACTAGATAAGCCGCTTCCAGCGTGCGATCTATTGGCATTGAGTCCACACATGCACGTTCGGGGGAAGTCCTATCGCTACACTGCAATTTTTCCCGATGGACGCAGGCAAGTATTGCTGGATGTGCCTCGATACGACTTCAATTGGCAAAACGAATACCGTTTGGAAGAGAAGTTACCCATTCCCGCTGGCACTCAGATTCTTGGTGAAGCAGTGTTTGACAACTCCGACGAGAATCTCAATAACCCAGACCCCAATCAATGGGTCACATTTGGCGAACAGACTTGGGAAGAAATGATGATTGGGTACTTTCATGTTGCCGTTCCATTGGATCGCGACACGCTGAAGGCAAAGGTCAGCGTGCTTCCCGAACCCATTCCTCAACGCAGAAGGCCGTCCGCAAAAGAAATGTTTGGACGAATGGATCGTGATCAAAATGGCAAGCTAACCAAAGACGAGATCCCCGATCGATTTCGTCCACTAGCCACTACTCTTGACGCCAATAATGATGGCGTCATCACAGAGGAAGAGTTCAAACTGCCAAACTTCTAGCTCAGTGAAGTCTCCACCCTAAACTCAGTTGCTCTATCTTCGTCCGAATGACAGACCTGGAGAAATTTTACCGTACTCCCCTACGATTCTACCTCAGGTTTCAATAGGTAACCCCTGTGAACCTGAGGGACTTAACGGTAAAAATATCGCTGTAATAAGCGGCTCCTGTTAAGCACAACGTTAGTAACTGTTTGGTTCCGACGTTGACCATTGAAGCTAGCCGCGATTCTGACCTTCAGACGCAATGAAAATCTCTAACTATCCCAAAGTAAAGACAATGGCACAGTTTCCTCAAATTAATCGCATCGAATACGAAGGACCCAAGAGCAAGAATCCACTAGCCTTTCGTTGGTACAACCCAGACGAAGTTGTCGAAGGCAAGTCGATGAAAGATCACCTACGATTCAGCGTGGTCTACTGGCACACTATGCGAGGAACTGGTGGTGACCCTTTTGGTCCTGGTACAGCTTGCAGACCATGGGACGATGGCAGTAACAGCGTAGACAACGCGCTGCGTCGAGTCGAAGTTGCATTCGAAATCTTCACCAAGCTTCAAGCTCCTTTCTATGCGTTTCATGATCGCGACGTGGCTCCAGAAGGTGGAACATTAGCGGAGTCGCATAAGAACTTTGACCGAGTAGCTCATTCACTCAAAGAGCATCAAGATGCAACTGGTGTAAAGCTGCTCTGGGGCACGGCCAACCTTTTTAGCAATCCGCGCTTCATGCACGGAGCCGCGACCAGTTGTAATGTCGATGTCTTTGCCTACGCTGCGGCTCAGGTTAAGAAGTGTCTAGAAGTAACTAAGATGTTGGGCGGCGAGAACTATGTGTTCTGGGGTGGCCGTGAAGGATATCAAAACTTGTACAACACGGACATGAAGCGTGAATTGGATCACTTGGCTCGCTTCTTCCACATGGCTGTCGACTTCGCCAAGAAGATTGGCTTCACAGGTCCGTTCCTGATCGAGCCTAAGCCAAAGGAGCCAACCAAGCACCAGTACGACTCAGATGCTGCCGCTTGCTTGAACTTCCTCAGAGCATATGATCTGAAGGACTACTTCAAGCTGAACATCGAAACCAACCACGCAACATTGGCTGGCCACACCATGATGCACGAGTTGGATTACGCTGGTCATCAAGGCGTACTGGGATCGATCGACGCGAACACTGGTGACTTGCTTCTAGGATGGGATACGGATCAATTCCCAACCGACTACTACCTCACGACGCAATGTATGTTAGCGATACTCAAGCATGGTGGCTTCACCACTGGTGGTGTCAATTTCGACGCAAAGGTTCGACGCGAGAGCTTCGAGCCGATCGATCTGTTCTATGCTCACATCGGTGGAATGGACACCTTCGCGCGCGGCCTAAAGATTGCAGCAGCTATCCGAGCTGATGGCGAATTAGACAAGTTTGTGAAACAACGCTACAGCAGTTGGGACGGCGACCTGGGTCGTAAGATTGAGAATGGCCAAGAATCGCTCGAATCCCTTGAGAAATACATGCTGGAGAAAGGCGAGTCGGCTCCAAATGCAAGTGGTCGACAAGAGTACCTGGAGAACCTGATCAACCAATATCTCTAACTTAAGATCAATCTAATTTGATAGTCAGCCGAAGGCATGCAAGTGGGCTGTGCCTTCGGCCTTTTCATTTCTAGCTTTTGCCAATCGTTTACTCGTAATGCACTAACCCTGTGCTTGCAAGTCCCGATTCTTCCAGATGGAGACAGCAATTGCAACTGCGCCAATTCCCCACAGCACTGATGTACTCGCCAACAACTGGCTCCAAGAATAGTCTCGCCATATAGCGCCTTCGAGCGAAAGAATTGCCCAACGAACGGGACTGACCACACTTAGATTGGCGATGAATGCGGGCATGAACATGATTGGTATCATGCATCCACCAATCATGGCCATGATCATGTTTGTGGCCCAGCCAATGCCGCTGACGGATTGAACGCTTTTTCCCAAAGTTGACAGAATCATCATGATGCCAACGAAGCAGAACGCAACTGAAACCGTCGCAACGGCTAACTTGGGAAAGCTGAGTGGCCTTAGTCCAAGCATGTAACCCACAATTGTCATCAACGTCACCACGCCAATTGTTGACAAAAAACAGGCGAGAGCTTTGCCCGATAGCAATTGCCCACGATGAATCGGCGCAACGCAAAGTCGCATTAGAGTTCCAGCTTCCCGTTCCTGAGCGACGGAAATCGCAAAGCCAGCGACGCAGCCAAGAATCCCCCATAACATCGCTTGAGGAAAGCTAATATCCCAGCGAGACCGTAATTTTTGAACCTGGCCTTCGATACTATTTGGGTCGACAGCTCGCGTCACGTCGACCTTCTCAATCGAGGCTAACTTGAATCCCACTTGGGATGCTGTTGCCGCATCCTGCGTGTTATCCTCTTGAACCTTATCAATGGACTGAATGACGGTATCAAGCTGACCGAACAGATCCAACAATAGTGATCTTCGACTATCTGAAATTTCGGCGCTGTTTCTAATTTCCTCCATGACTTGATTGGTGGAACCTAGCATTTCGCTCGGATTGGTGAGTCGTTTGCCAATCAACGAACCAATAGCCTCCATGACAAAACCTTCGACCATCGCTCCTTCGGCAGTTCGGGATGGGTCGACGCCCAGTTGCAAGGTAGGTTGATCTTCCCAGAATAAGCCGGCTGATTTTCCAAATCCTGCTGGAATAACAAGCATGGCAACTCTCTTACCATTCTGGACGCTAGACCGAGCCTCCTCTTGCTCCGCAGATTCGATTGTCAGATTCTCGTTCTTTTGAAGCGACTGGACAAACAGTTGTGAGTACTTGGATTGATCCAAATCGACTACTGCAACTTTCATCTTGGCTTTTTCGCCCCCACCGGACGGCCCCATGACTAAGCCAAAGAAAAGGCCCATCAGCAACGGAAAGCCAAGCACGAAAAACGCTGCCATACGATCTCGAAGCAGCAGGCGGATATCTTTGACGGCGATTGCAAAAATTGATTTCATTTAGTCTCGCAAAGTTCTACCAGTAAGGCTTAGAAAGACACTCTCCAGGTTCGGTTGATCAATTCGTATTGGACCAAACTGAACTCCCAACTGCTGCAATTCGGCCAGTTCTACCACAGGTTGATCAGAGTGAAACTTTAACTGGTTTCCCTCAATGGCTCCTTCGATTTTTGTAACTTCAGAGGGCCGATGGACAATCTGAGCAGTGACAAGACTCTTTCCTCCGAATCGTTGAATCAACCCATTCAGCCTGTCATTAGCAAGAATACTGCCGTGATCAATAATGGCGATTCTATCGCACAGCCGTTCGGCTTCTTCCATGTAGTGAGTCGTGAAAATGATTGTTAGTCCATCACTTGCCAGCTTGGCGATACTCTCCAAAATGTGGTTGCGAGACTGAGGATCAACACCAACAGTCGGCTCATCCAGCAACAGAACTTCAGGTTGATGCACGAGTCCGACAGCGATATTGAGTCGGCGTTTCATTCCACCAGAGAAAGTCACTACGCGATCGTTGGCTCGATCCGTCAAGCCGGCGAACTCCAAGCCCCAACGAACTCGATCGCCCAAACTACTGCCAAGCAAGCCGTACATGGTTCCAAAGAAACTCAGGTTGTCGGCGGCGGAAAGGTTTTCGTACAACGACAGTGATTGCGGTGCGATTCCGATCTTTCGACGAACTTCCGCCTGACTCGGATTTCCACCCGCAATTCGAACCTCGCCGGAGTCAGGTCGAACTAATCCGACAAGCATTCCGATTGTGGTGGACTTACCGGCCCCGTTCGGACCAAGTAGGCCAAAGGTCTCGCCGCGCGAAATCGACAAATCGACTGCATTGACCGCCTTCCGACTACCAAACGATTTGCTTAGTTTACTAACTTCAATCAAGGTCAGTTCCACTTAGATGATTAGGGCTTAGAGAAAGTCACCTGCTTGACGAATTCCATGCTGTAGTAGGATTTTCCAATCCTCGCGGGCGAGCGACTTTCCAGTGGCTGCTTTTTCTGCCAAACTGGTCAGGCAAACTATCGATTTTCCGAAAATTCATCCGCATCAACTTGGATCAATCTAGGAACTCGATTTTTGCCTTTTAGCGTCGTGAACACGATTGATAATCTCGCCAAGTATCGCTTCGCATTCGTCGGTTAGATGTTGCGGACAAGATGACGCAAACCGTCACCATAACGCTCTTCCCACTTGATGCGATAGCCGCACGTTTGATTCTATCATTTCGCCTCATCTTTGTGCCCGTGCCGGTGAAAGTGGATGCGAGGTGAAAATGTTGATTGCTTTTTGATCATTCCGAGTAAAATGAACCCTTCTCAATTCGCCTATTTCGATGCTTTGGTCATGATGATTCCGGATACTCGATACAGTTTGATCTCACGACTTTCAGACGGCTCGGACCAAGACGCGTGGGCTGAGTTTGAATCGGCCTATCGACCAGTAGTTTATCAAGCTGCCAGGAAACACGGACTGCAGGACGCTGATTCGCTTGATCTGGTCCAGCAAGTAATGATCTCAATCGCTCGAGCCCTCAAACAAAGGCCACATGATCAGCAACGAGCCAAATTTCTGAACTTGGCTATTTCCTGAGTTACCCGTAACGCCATCATCAATGTTGTACAACGCCGCCCCAACGACATGGGTTCGGGAAATACTGACCAACTAAAGCCTCAAAATGGGTTGCCCTGTGAGCCAGCCGAAGAAAAATCAGTGGGAGGATGATTACCAACGTGCGATATTTGGCTGGGCTTCCAGTAAAGTTAGGCAAGAGTTCGCGGAGGAGACTTGGCAGGCTTTTTGGCTGACGGCTGTTGAAGGACTTAGTTGTGAAAAGGCAGCCGAAAAATTAGGCAAGGAGATTGGAGCAATCTATGCTGCTCGCAGCCGGATTGTTCGTCGACTGAAGAAAAAAGTAGAGGAATTTGACGAGTCGAGTCAAATGCTCTAGTTTTCGGTGTATCAATGAACAAGGCCACGAATTGCAATAGTTCGTTGGACGGGAACCCCTGACCGATGCACCCTGACCCAATCACCCTGACCCGGCAAGAATTTTGGTTCGTAAATCGGCCGGGAGAGACCAACTCACAATTCATCGGCCAAGAGTGGCTAACTTACAAGGAATTTGGAGCTTGAACGTCGGTGGAATTGAAGTGCTGTAGCCTTGAAAGCCTGCAACGTCTTTTGGACCATCAGTTGGAGGCTGAAGAAGAGTCCGTCGTTCTTCGGCACTTGAATAGCTGCGCCACTTGTCAACAAAATCTGGAGTCGCTAACCGCTGAACCTCAGTTTTGGAATCAATTGGAATCAAGTCTTCGCGAGAGTGATGCTCGTCCTGTCAACGAGAAATCGTCGAATGAAGTGGTCGTGGTCGGGATTCCGAATGCTGCTAACACGAATCATACCAGCCATCTTAAGACTCAACCCGCGCCCAACAGAACAGCCCATGAGTTCCCGTGTGAAAGCCACTTAGCTGAGGGCCCTGCGGTTGAGCATGCTGCTAGCCTTCAGTTTGTGCAACAGTGGCTAGCGCCATCGGAAGACCCTCAATACATCGGTCGACTAGGGGCCTACGATATTGCAGGTGTTATCGGTGTCGGCGGCATGGGAATTGTTCTCAAAGGCTTCGATCGATCGTTACATCGAAGTGTGGCCATCAAAGTGCTTGGAAGCCACCTAACCGCGAGCGGTGCTGCAAGAAAACGTTTCGAACGCGAAGCCCAAGCTGCTGCTTCTGTCGTTCACGAAAATGTCCTGGCTATTCACGCTATCGATCAATGGCGAGAGATTCCCTATTTTGTAATGCCACTGATTCGAGGCGAATCGTTGGAAAAGCGGCTCAAACGGACTGGGCCGCTTGAGTTAGTTGAAATTCTCCGAATCGCCAGGCAGATCGCTGCTGGCCTGAGTGCGGCTCACCAGCAAGGCGTTGTCCACCGAGATATCAAGCCAGCCAACGTGCTGATGGAGCATGGTTCTGAGCGGCTCAAGATATCCGACTTCGGACTTGCTCGAGCAGGCGATGATGCCAGCTTGACACGCTCGGGCTACATCATGGGAACACCGCTTTACATGTCGCCTGAACAAGCCCGAGGCGAAAGAGTGGATGCTCGCAGCGACATCTTTAGCTTTGGATCGCTGCTTTACGCGCTTTGTACAGGTCATCCTCCCTTTCGCGCGGAAACGCCCTATGGTGTTATCCGACGATTGTGCGAAGAGCAGCCTCGACAGATTCAGCAGTATTCGCCAACGGTTCCGCTTTGGTTGAGCGGGCTAATCGCTAAGATGATGGAGAAGGAGATCGACAATCGCATCAGTTCTGCTGCCGAGCTACAAGAGATCTTTACTATCGGTTTAGCTCACTCTCAAGTGCCGTTCTACACCGCTTTGCCAAACGAGCTTCGACGGTTCGTTACGGAATCTGATGATCCTCATCAAGCTCAGCGAAATGGCCGTTTGCTCGCTTGGGCATCGATAACAGCTTTAGTTGGATTCATGTCGCTTGCTGCCGTAGGAGTTTGGGGTTGGTCAAATCGAGATACCGACAGCGATAAGCAGATGGTAGCAAAAGAAACTTTGCCCAAGGTATCGGGGAACTTACAAAACAATTCGGACAATAGTCAGCAGACGGGTGCAGCTTCTCAACCATTTTCAGAATTAGCAGTCAACAATAACGCGACTAACGTTAACTCGTCGCTTCCAAGTACAAGGGACGATTCTGAGTTGACTCAGCAGAACAGCATGCTGCGTGCTGCACTTGATCCTCCTGATTTGACGGTTCAACAACCCCACACTGAGAAGCAAGCATCACAGCCCGAGAAGAGTAGTGACGCTTCATCGGTAGTACTAACACTGCCTACCACGATTCCCGCGTATCGATTTCAAGCTGATGAAAAGGTTAGCTACGAAATTCGCTTGGAGTTGTCCTCCGAAACAAATTCTATGGAGATTGTGGGACAAGTTGAGCTGCAGGTTGTTGAGACGCTCGAGAATGCTGCAGAGCTGAATTATCAATTACAGTTCAATCATAAGTTGACCACACGCGCAGTTCCTTCGGATAGAGGTGAACTGACCGGTCCGCGTTCAAATGCGTCTGACAGCAACGATGTTAAGGTTCGAAGTGGAAATGAATGGCCTGGATTTGCTCCTGAAATCCCGGTTTTTGGTCCTCAGTTTGGACCGAGATTCGGACCAAGTTTCGGTGGTCCATTTGGCGCAAGTTCTACCCAGCCGTTTTCATTCGAAGCTTCTGAGATGCAAAGTTGTGAAAACTCGGGGCGAGCAAAAGTCAGTTATACTCAGGGCTACTTAGGAGCCAGCCACACCTCAGAGCTACCTGGCCAGCTTGGGCCTCTGCTGGGATGGATATTTCCGGCGCTTGGCAAAACTGGAAATGATGGCTTGCTGCGTTCAGAAGCAAGGTTGCGAATCAATGGCCCAGATCCAAACTCGCCGGAAAACTGGAGTTTGCGGAAGGCGGTAGAAGTAATTCGATCCACCGAACTTCAACCCAGGAAATCCGACCCTAATCGGCCTGCTCAGTACAGCTTATCTGTTGCAGATCGACTTGTGGCCGACGACAAGCCAGCTCAAACTTTACTGGGAACTCTTTTGTTCGAAATCGGCTCAGGTAAATTAGTGCAACTTGAGCTTGCGCGCTCAGTCTTCGACGACGACGAACTAATTCATAACTCGAAGATTCGCGAATTGAAGCTGACCATCAAGAAACGGTAGTCTATTTCGAACCTCTAACAACTCTTGCTAACACCTTTCCATTATGAATGTAATCTACCCTAAATTGCTACGTTACTTCATAGTCGTCTTGGCATTGGCGGGGGCTATCCAAGCTCTTCGTTCGCAGGCAGCAAGTATTGAATCGCTGCCCGGTGAAGAGTTTCGCAAGTGGAAGGACACCAGTGGAAAGTTCGAAATCGAAGCAAAGTTTCTTTCCGTCAGAGATGGCAAGGTCAACTTGGAACGACGCGATGGCAAGCAAGTTTCGGTTCCAGTGGATAAGTTGAGCCCTGTGGATCAAGGCTACATTGAAGGCCGTATGATCGCAGGTGATTCCAGCGGTGGAGCAGACAACCCCTTCAAGGAGGTTGGCCCGGGCGATTCATCCATGAACAAACCGAGTTCAAGCGGAAGCGATAACAAAAGCAGTTCAAGTGGTTCGGGCAATGAACCTGCAGAACCAACGGGAGCCCTGCGAGAATGGAAGGTGGTCTGGGATGACTGCAACGACACGACGATTCAGGTAGGCCAGTGGAGTCCCAAGATTCCTGAACAGCCGAATGACTTCAAGCTCAAGCCAATTTCTTTGCCTCCCAAGGCTGACTTCTTTGAAGGGCTGGCCGAGACCACTTTCAATCGAATTGCCAAACGAGCTGTCTTAACCTTCCATGTTGGCAGGCCTGGCCAGCCGGTCAAGACTCGAATGGTAATGGTTGATCTGGAACAAGGAAAGGTTCTTGCCAATGCCGTAGGAGATGGCAAGTGGACAGCCATGACCGTCTCTGATGATGGTCAAAAAGTAGTTGTGCGGAACGAAGACGAAAAGCTACGTGGCCAGTTAGGCACCGTTAAGCTGACCGCAAAGTCGATCATTCCAATTGATATATGGAAACCATACGAAACGCTTACTGACGAAAAAGCTCGCACCGTTCGATTTGCTTCATTCCTCAACACCGGCAAGTTGCTAACGCTCAATCATACTGGTAACGTCGTGATCTGGGATTTTGAATCTCGATCACCATTGCGACGTTTTCATTACCACGGCGAGGCTACACCAGCACTGACCATTGATCGCAAGTACTTGGGTTTTGCCGGTGGAGACCTACTTGGAATGATCAACTTGGAAGATGAGAACGAGATGCCATCGGTCAAGGCAGCGCCGGGTATGAACTTTTGGATTGATTCGTGTTTCAGTCCAAGCTGCAAGCGTTATGCGGCTTCCAATTTGAACAAGTTGACCGTTTGGGATGTAGCTACTGGTGAAACTTTGTTTGATGGCGCGATCCCTGGCATTGGAACTGGAGGTAAACTGACTTTTCCGGACGAAGACTTTGTAATGGTTAACGGCGATAAGCTGATAGAAGTGAACAGTGGCATCAAGGTTTGGCAATACCAAGGCTACAGCCAATGGGCTGAAGGCAAAATGATCATGGTCGCCAATGAAGATAAAGGCGGAAAAATGATGGAGGTAAAGATACCTCATACCAAAGCATTGGATACTTTGAAGTTGGCCAAGAGCCAATCTGATCTCTTCATCGTCAAGAAGGGAGCCAGTGTCGATATCGATCTTTCCGGCGTGCCTCAGCAGTACCAGGTCAATGTTGAACAGTCGTTGAAGAAGAATCTTGAAACAAAAGGGCTTCGCTATCGACAAGGGTCTCCTGTCATCTTGAAGCCCACGATAACAGGGCCATCGCGAGAAGCGGTTTCTTACGCATTCTTCGGCAGCATGGCGGTCAACAAGTACACCAGCGGACTTGGCATCTTCTACAATGGAATCAATGTTTGGAACGGTGGCATTGGCTCCAACGTACCCGGCATGATCTCTGCAAAGTCCAGGGAGGATGCTCAGAAACAGTTAGAAGAAGCTGGCCAAAGTCCATACTTAGGCTTCTTCAACACCGTGGCTCTTCCGGATTTTCTACAAAAACCCTCTGCAACCGGAGGTAACAATCAAGCGCAGTCACAGATGCTCGGCACCTCACGATTTTCTGTAACGGGCCTGATGGACTAGTGGACTGAACACAGGCAAGGTGAAAAAATTAGTCCACATCAGTCCACTTGCTAAAGTTATTCGCTCAATCAACAGTCGTTGACCGTTTGCCTTGCGGGCAACAAGTTTGCGACTATTTTTGGCGAGTAATTCGACGGCAGCGAATTCAAGTTCTTGGGTGAGGGTTCGAAGAGCTGATCAATTTAGTTCTGGCGTTTTTCTCCGTTGGATGCTCTGCAAATAAATGGTGTAGTTGTTACCGGCTTTTTGATCAGTCTCGAGAGCATTGCGGTAGATCGAAAGGCTAGTTGAGATGGTCTCGAACAGCAGCGCAGCCTCCCGACCATAATTGCATTCGTGTCTGTCTTCCGGCAGCCCCTCAATGACAGAAAACTCCGGGTCATCGAGGAATGGAATGAAAACCGCTAAGTAAATCTCCTCCTTTGCGAGACTCCGAGTTTCTGCGGAATATTCGGAGATTACTTTTTGCTCCATAAGTAACTTGATGAATTTAGATTTTCTAAGCTTCCAGGCAGCAGGATAACTACCGACTTTGTCTCTCTCGATCAGCTTCGTATCCACCACAACTGCCATTTTCTCCTTGATGACTTGCTGTGGTGTCAGCTCGGCAATTCTTTTTGAATTGGATGACGAGTAAGCAATCAGATAGGCCTGGTAGGCCGATTTGGGTTGCCCACCCAGTTTCGAGTAGACTGCACTTAGATCTATTTCATTTTCGGAATGGCCTATAGTGACAGAGGACAGATAGGTTTCAACAATCGGCGAACAATGCTGCGCGATTGAAGAATTCGTCGCATGGAACCAGGCGAAGCATACGGTAACTAAACATACGATGCGTTGCATCATCAACCTCTGCCATCAAAGTTCGTGTTCAACTGCATGGATTCCTGCCTGCTAGGGCTCCAATGAAAGTTGGCCAGCGTGAAGCATGGCATCGCGAAGAGCAGGAAACTTTTTCCGCCAGCTTCGCAGTGCATCGATATCGATTTCCGTTTTACAGACTTGAGCCGCGGGGCCAGCTTCGAATAAAGGAACTCCCATGTGATCGAACGCACAGCTTCTACCATCAAATCGCAATCCAGGCTCATCTCCACATCGATTTGCACCCACAGCAATTGCCAAATTCTCAATAGCTCGTGCTTGTAGTAGTCGTACCCAATGCTCCGATCGAACTGCTGGCCAACAGGCGATAACCGCGATCAATTCGGCTCCGCGGAAAGCAGCAGGGCGAAACAATTCAGGAAAACGCAGGTCATAACAGACAAATGGAGCAACGGAAACTCCATTCCATTCAAACAACTGTTCGCAGTTGCCGCCTGGATAATGATCGCCTTCTCCAATCAGTGAAAAAGGACGCTGTTTCGTATAGCGGACCAATTCGTCACCCTCTGGCGAGAAAGCAACTGCTTCGTTGCTTGATTTGTCATCGCCGACGGGCCCAACTACTCCTCCCAGCACGGTACTCTTGAATTGCTTGGCGATGGATCGAAGAGCCGCCTCTGATTCGCGGTCAACTGATTGAGCTGTTATGTTTAGATTCATGCTGAAGCCTGTATCGAACATCTCAGGCAGTACAATCAGCGATCCAGGTTCTACGTCACTAGCTTGGAGTAGTTCAATTGCCCTGGCATGGTTTCTAGATTTGCTTTCCCAAACTATGTCCAGTTGAACGACTGCGACTTGCATTGTTAGTCCCCCGGGTCTACTGATAAAGAACGAGAAATGGCCTTGCTGCCGCGTAATTTCTCGATGAGTTTGCCAATATTGTAAACCGAAATTGCACTACGATCATCTTCAACTTAGGGCCTCTATCTGTAGATTGGAATCGTTTGAAATTAGGGTTCTGGTTTTCGAAAATGTTGGATTCCACTTCAAACGGTTTGCAACTACGATATTTCTTTTTCCCGAAAGGAGAAGTCACTATCACATAGTGCTTCGCCGTTTCCCAATTCTCCACACCACTTTTCAGGTCTTTACGATGCGAGTTTCCGTCTTTTGCTCAAGCGTCCGTTTTGCGTTAGCCATTGGAATGGTATTTGGGTTGAGCAATTCCGGTTTGGCTCAAAAAGCAGAGGCTCAAAAGACTGAATGGCAGTTGGTTTGGAGCGACGAATTCACCGGGTCCAAGTTGGATTACAGCAAGTGGGAAATCGAAATAAACGCTTTTGGCGGCGGCAATCACGAATTGCAAATCTATACAGATCGCAAAGAGAATGTTCGAGTCGCTGATGGAAATTTGATCATCGAGGCGCACAAGGATAACGCGTCGATAACTGGGACTTCTCGAGAATATTCATCGGGGCGCATTCGCAGCAAGAATCGTGGCGATTGGCAATATGGCAGGTTTGAGTTCCGTGCCAAGTTGCCGAAGGGCCAGGGGCTGTGGCCAGCAATCTGGATGATGCCCACCGAGGATAAGTATGGAACTTGGGCTGCCAGTGGTGAGATCGACGTCATGGAGTTTAAAGGTCAGGAGCCAAATCAGGTTTGGGGCACTCTTCACTATGGAAAGCAGTGGCCGAACAATAAGCACACAGACAATCGGTTCCAACTGAAGAGCGGAAATTTTTGCGACGACTTCCACGAGTTTGCGTTGGAATGGGAGGAAGGAAAAATTCGTTGGTATGTTGACGGCGAGATGTACCAGGAGCAGACAAAGTGGGACAGCTCTGGTGGAGCATACCCAGCTCCTTTCGATCACCCTTTTCACATCGCACTCAATATGGCGGTAGGCGGCGGATTTGTTGGAAATCCAGATTCCCAAACCAGATTTCCCAGCCAGTACTTAGTGGATTACGTGCGAGTCTATCAGAAAAAGAAATAGATAAAGGCTGGATTCGCTTGAAGCAAAAATAATGCCACCCTAGTCAGTTCGCGCCGACTTCTTGCGGAAACAAAGAATTGCAATAGACACGGTGCAAATAAGAAGTGCCAAGCTGTTCGGCTCGGGCACGGCAATAATTCTTAGGTCGTCAAACACCACGGTTGACGTTCCGCTAAAGCTTCGATCAAGGAACAGCAGCCCGACTGAGGTGATCTGAGTAAGATCAAGGCCGGCCGTGCTTCCAATGATATCAACTGAATTGATCTCTGAAACGGTTTGGCTGAATGTCTGAAAAGCTGCGGAAGCGGAAAATAGATTCGCATCCGCAGTTCGAAAAATCGTGCCATCCGCATCGGTTAATCGAAAGGCTACAAAGCCTCCATTTTGGAGACCGCTGGCAAATTTTAGATTCACCGAAACAAGGTTGTCAGCGTTGAGTATCACGTTTAAGTTCTGGTGGGCTGCTCCAACTCCAAAACCAACTTGATCGAAATCGATCGCATAAACTGCTGCATTAGAACCAGATGTGGCACCTAACAGATTTGTAACTCCTCGATCCGAGAGCTGTTCTCCGAACGAAAAGTAATCAAGCGGAGTACCTACGCCGGAATTGACTGCTTGATTCTCGAAGTCATCAATGATGAAGTCAGCTTGGCAACGGCTAACGATCGACAATATGACGCAATAGACTAGAGCGAGTGTAGGCAAGCGATGGACCATGGAGCATTCCTTTGCGGGTCGCGGGCTCAGTCGATGGATGCTATTTTCTTGAGCGATTCGTCATCACCAGCTACGAAAATCGTGTCTGACTCTTTCAACCGGTATTGTGGACCTGGCGTGGCCATGAATTTGTCAGTCAAGATATCATGGATGGCTACAATGGTCACTTCATACTGTCTGCGCACTTCCAAATCGCCAATACTCTTGCCGGTCCAACTTGAGGGTACTGCCATCTCCTGCACGCTAAAGTGCGAGCCTAGCTTAACGTAATTTAGCAGTGCTTTGCCAGTGATTTTAGCTGCTAGCCCCTGAGCCGTATCGCGCTCGGGAAACACAGTTTCGGTAACGCCTAATCGCTCCATAACTCGAGCGTGATTGGCAGAGATCACTTTGACGTAGATCTCGCGAATCTTTAAGTCCTGCAACGAAAGTGATGCTAGGATGCTGGCGGTGATATCATCGCCTGTTGAGACCTCAGCAGCATCAGCTCCTTCAGCACCCAATCGACGAAGTGTTTCTATTTCAGTCGCATCAGCCACTGCCGCTCGAGTAATGATAGCTCCAATTCGGTCCACAACGTTAGCATCCATGTCGACAGCGATGACTTCGTGGCCTAAGCTGGCAAGTCGCTGACACAGTGAAAAGCCAAAGTTACCTAAGCCCACTACCACAAAACGCTTTGAGTTCTTTGCCATGATTCTCTACTTGTTATCCGATAATTACGTCTTCTTGGGCCAAGCGATAATGCTCTCGTTCTGCCAAGCGTGAATCGACGGCAGAGCTCAGCGCCAATGGTCCAACTCGACCGATAAACATAAGCAATACCAAGACCCACTTGGCGGGGACTGACAACGCCGCAGTAATGCCCATTGAAAGTCCCACAGTATTAATCGCGCTCGACACTTCAAAGGCTCGGTGAAGGATCTTATGGTCCTGACTGAGAGGATCATCGGTGGCTTGCAGCATTAGGACTCCAATGATCGAAAGTGCCAGCATAACGACGAATAGCCCCATGGCTTGCTGTATCGTGTTTTGGGGGATAGAACGATCGAAGATAATTACGCCATGTTTTCCGCGAATCCTTGACCAAGCCATAAGAGTTAGCAACATAAACACAGTAGTTTTCATACCGCCTGCCGTCGATCCAGGAGATCCTCCAATGGTCATGAGCAGAATGGTCAAGAAGTTTGTTGAGTCTGTGGCTTGTCCATAATCGATTGCGTTGAAACCGGCGGTTCTTGGAGTAACGCTTAAGAAAATCGCGTTGGCTATCTTGTCACCCCACGAATGTTCCGCCAGAGTCTTATCCCATTCGAATACGGCGAAGGCAATTACAGGAGCAAGAATTAGAAACGCGGTGCCAATCAATACCAACTTGGTATGGGTCGAGATTCGATTGATGCGCTTGCTACCTGCACTGAAATATGCCGACAGTTCCTCCATCACTACGAAGCCGATTCCACCAAGTACGATTAGAGCCGAAATGGTCATCAGTGTTGCCGCGGAGTGCGAATGAGGCATTAGTGACATCGAGTTTGTCGAAAAGCCTGCGTTGCAAAAGGCACTAACCGAATGAAAGATGGCTGGCCAGATTGCTTTCGACCAACCCATGTTCGGTCCCCAAAGCAAGAACAAAACAAGCGCTCCAGATGCTTCACAGACAAACGTGAACTTCAAAATATCGATGATCATCTTCTTGGCAGGAACATCCGCAATGCTGTGTTGCGAGCCAGATATGGCCTGTTCAGCTCGCAATGATGGCCTCCCACCCAAAGCCGTGATAATCAAACTGGCAAATGTTAGTACCCCGACCCCGCCAAGTTGAATCAACAAAAGAATGTAGGCTTGTCCCCAAAAAGTAAAGTATGTCTCGGTGTCTACTACGATCAGCCCCGTGACGCAAATTGCACTAGTAGCTGTGAATAGTGCGTCGGTGATCGATAGAGAGTCGGCTTGATACAAGTTTGGTAGAACCTTGAATCCCAAGGTTCCCAGCACGATCAGCATGACGAAGGACAAGACAAATTGTTCCGCAGAGGAGAGTTCCGAAAACCGCTTTCTCTGAGTGCCTGTTGGCAGGTCCCATCTCCGGCGACCCGGTGATGGATTGGGTTTGGCTTTCATTGATTTCGTTTTAGACAAGTCAGCTAGAAACCGGACAGTCCAGATCAGGACTGTGGCCTTCGGACTGATGAGTTAAGAAGCAGTCCATGCTTCATTGCGAATAGGTCGAAGGCTAGCTTTGTGAAGCGAGCTATTTTCGTCAAAGCTGGCATCGGCGTCTACACCAGTGAGGCAGAAGCAAGGAACCATCGTAGAATTGGCGAATCCTAGCCATCAAAACGAGCTAAGTAGCCTAGAATTGGCAAGTTACGTGACTATTTGAGAATTCTCAGAACGTAAGTCGCGACGTTTTCAGTGACGTTCCCGCAGCCAATCTCGCCTTTTGGAACTCGCAGAACTAAAGAATGAGCTTCGCATTATCTTTTTGCGCCCAGCTATGCGAATTGATTGATGGCGCAAGCGATATCAATCGCCTACGCCAATCAAATCATCAGCAATGCTGAGCTTTCAGACTAGATCACACCACCGTGAACGCGATAGGGCGTCATATGGCTAGGCTGGTCAATCTGCCAGAATCGTTCCCATTCTTGGATTAACTGTCGAAGATCTTCGGAAGTGTTTACCAACTGCTCGGCACGGTGTGCCGGATCAGCAGAATACATGGGCAGAATGCATCCAGTTGAAGCAAGGCTACCCATTAGTAATGCAGCACAAAGCCAGCGTCGCATGTTGTTCCTCCGTGAACAAACCAGTGTTCTTTTTCGTTGACTCGCCGATTAGTCACCACTTGGCTGATCGGCGGAATCGTCCAAGTCATTGTTGTCGCAATCTGATTTGGGGTCGTAAGCACGGGCTTGCTTTGCCGCCACCTCATCCAGCTCTTGCAACCTTTGTTCCAGCTCTTTTCCACTGCGGAACGACACCACAAACTTTTCTGGAATCGTTACCATCAGCCCCGACCGAGGATTGCGAGCAACCCTCTCGCGTCGACACTTCACTTGGAAAACCCCGAAGTTGCGAATCTCCAATCTCCCCTCCTTCAGCAATGCCTGAGCAATCGCTTCCAAAGTGTGTTCGAAGATTTTGGCAATTTCAGTTTGCGGTAGCCCGTGAGCGTCGGAAATAGCTTTGACGATCTCTTTTTTGGTCACTTGACAAAGCTCCTCGATCTCGATAGTAAACGTCGTAAGTCTTTAGCTTACAACACTTTAGATCGGGGAAGTTTATTGCTGCGTGATTCGATCGTCAAGGGTTTCAAACTGCTTCGAGCCTGCTTGGCAACCAAGCGAACTCTAGCCAGAATTGGCTCTTGATGCATGGAATCGGCCTCCCAGACGGTAAACTTTACGAATTCCGACCATTCCGCAAATTCGGTCAATACGTTTCAATGACACAATACTATTTCGACAAAAAGAGTGGTCCGACATTCGCCGTGCTGGGGGTTGGGGCAGTTGGGGGACTTTACGGAGGCCTTTTAGCTCGAGCTGGCTACGAAGTCCATTTTCTGGCTCGATCCGATTTCGATCAGCTCTCAGCGACTGGCCTGAACATCGAATCGCCTCTGGGAAATTTTCAGATTAACCCATCGGTTTACTCTAGCGTTCATTCGATGCCTCAGGTTGACTGCGTGATTGTGTCTTGGAAGACTACGGCCAACGAAAACTTGCCAAGATTATTGGAGCATTTCAAGTCGTCCAAACCTGTTGTTCTTGTCCTGCAGAATGGCCTGAATGTCGAAGCCAGTGCTGCCAGCGTCGTGGGGGCCGAGTCCGTGTTTGGGGGCTGCTGCTTTTTGTGCTGTAATCGGATTGGACCTGGGCAAATCAAGCATTTGGATTACGGCAGAATCGCGATAGGCGCTTACGCCGGGTCGGTAACGGAACAGGCCAGTTCGACAAATTCACCGGGAAGATCATTGCCGGCCGAGATGTTGTCCGTAGTTGATGCACTGCGACAAACGGGAATTGAGATTCAAGTCGCAGACAGTTTGGCCGAAATACGCTGGAAGAAGCTCGCCTGGAACATTCCTTACAACGGATTGTCCGTAGTACTGAATGCAGACACCGCGGAGATCATGAACGAACCTCAAGCCTGTAAATTAGCCGAAGAGCTGATGGAGGAGGTTGCTGCGAGTGCCAAAGCTTGTGGTATATCGGTAGGGCGTGATCACATTGAAAAAATGCTCGCGGATACACGAGTGATGGTACCGTATGCGAGTAGTATGCTGCTTGATTTTCAAAATGGTCGTCCGATGGAGGTCGAAGCCATTTTTGGCAATCCGCTTCGTGAAGCACAAGCGGCGGGCTTTCATCCAAGAAAGATTGAGATGCTGTATCGGCAACTCAAATTCATCGACTCGCGAGCAACTGCCATGTCAATTACTAGATCGCGCACTGTGTAAGAGCCTAAACATTGAAAGGCTGACCGGCGAACATCAGTGCAGGCTAACGCAAAAAAGAAAGTGGCTTTCGACGCACTAGTTGGGGCATGACAAAACAGCCAACTATTCAGCATCGAAAGCCAACTTATTCGAATTTCGTCAAGTCAATGAACGATCACTGAAGGGAAAAGACTTTCAGCGCGTCCAACGTGGCTACGACATCGGCTTGGGAAACTTCTGTCCAACTCATTGCTCGATGGCGAATGATCGCCAGCTTGAACTGCTCAAGCGCTTCTGCCATATCGACAGGAAGACTTGGTAGTTTCGCAAACGGAGACTCTTCTGGAACGCTTGGCGATAGATCGTCTTCCCACGGCGAAGCATCTTCGTCAGACACGGAATTGGCCGATTCACCAGATTCTGATTCATCGCCAAAGTCCGGCTCATCATAACGCGGGCCGGACTGCTCGACGCCGTAAGGGTCCTTATTTTCAGCGATAGGGTTTTCAACTTCGGTCAATGGTGTGAAGTCGTCTTCGTCAGCATTGTTGCGAAGGTCGGCTTCCTTGGGTTCAACCTTTGGATCTGCGCCGAGTGCTTCCCAGCGAGTGCGACGCATTTCGGAAATACTCCAACGGCTCTGAGAAGCACCTTCGAGCCACATTTCGGCATCTTCCCAATCAAGGGCTGCCAGAAAATGGGTCCAGTAAAGGCCTTTGTAGCTGTTGAAGCTTGAGCCGAACCGTTCGTAAACCCTTCTTAACCTTCCAACGTGTTGCGATGATACGCCGCCGACGCGGCTTGCTCCAAGCTTCGTCGGAATAAGCCGTGGCGTTAGCTTGGGACCCAATCAAGGCCTCACGCCAATCGAATATGATCTTGCCTTTTTCCCAGTTGGTTGTGCTGATCAATTTTTCCCAACGAACGATAAATTCGCTGGATAGTTCAGTTGCTTTTGGGTCATCCAATCCTAAATCGCCGGTGACCGATTCGCGATCTAACTTCGTGTTCGTTTCCATGTGACGCTTGAATTTCCAACGAGTTTGCTTCCGTAAACTCTTCAGATTCGATGTTCGAACTTGGCAGCGAACACCATCTGAATTGTGCTCAAGGTTTTATAGGAAGGTAATTCTTGATCCTAGTAGCTGCGCTTCAGAATGGGCCAATTTCACGATTGCTTGTCGCCAAGGTACCGAATACGCAAACTTTAGCGCAATTCTGAGAGTTGAGAAAAAACTTCGAGCAAATTGCCTGCACAATCCGCGCTTGTGGAATTCTTGTTAGCTTCTAACAAAGATGCAGATGGGATTTTGGCGCGATTTAGGCTCTACGTCCCTAATTGCGATTGAACTTCCAGTTTGTTAAAACACTGAATCCGATTGGTCACTCAGAAAACGATTTATCTTCGAGTTCCCTTATGCCCACCGCAATTCGATTCATGCTGTTTATTTTCCTTGGTTCAGTAATCGGAGCCTGTTTGGGATTTCTTTGTGGGTTGCTATTTGGGTCATCAACCCTACCCGAAGAGGGCATCATTTATGCGATCATCGGTTTGATTGGGGGAGGGTTAATCGGGTTAGTTTTGCATTTGATAACTCGTCCATCTGCGGGCGGTTCTTCGATTTCTGGCGTAGTTTCGATTGGAGAATCGAACTGCTTTCATGAGAGAGATACCTTAGTTGTACCACTGGTTGGTGCTATCTTCCCAAATTTATGTGTAAAGACTGGAGAGCCCGTAAACAGCGCGGATTACTCGTTCCCGACTGAACTTTCCCCACTTCAACTAAAGAAGAACCAAGATGCTCAGATTTCGCTTTCCGACATAGCCGTTCGATTGGCAATCGGAAAAGTTGGAGCTGGAGCGATAACAGCCGCAAAAGGCCTAGCAAACAGCGTTCGAATCACCTACCTCATTGGGCTATCTCAACAGCATAGAACTCGCCGTAAGAGAAGAACAATTGTTGCCGCAGTGTTACTGTTAACATTCTTCCCTGTGCTGCTTCTTGGAGCTGGAGTAGCTGAACTGACTCAACAAAAGTACGGACAGCCTTATATGCCTGCCGTGTTTGCTTGTATCGGATTATCGGCACTGATGTTTCTTTGCGGAATTATTGCATTTGCAATGAGGTCGAGTGTACTGCAAATCTTGTCCTGTGACGGCCAATACGTTTGGCTGGCTGGGGCTGGAGCTAACTTCCTAAAACAACTACCTAGGTTTGAATCAGAGAAGACCGATGGATTGAACTGAGCCTTCGCGAACTAAAACATGCCATTCTTCGAACGAAACTATCGCTCAAGAATCATTGAACTAGGCTATGAATCCATGCCAATCAGTGGTAGGCAGGCGAGCTGAGCGGCAGAAGGAGAAACAGCTCGAAGCGACCCTCGCAATGCCTGAACGCTAGAGCAGCCTGTCAATTGAAGAGTTTGCTGAAGACTCGTTTGCAACTTGTCGAGTTTTTCTGCAATGGGGCAGGGGGCCGCAGGAGCCGCGATACCTGCTGGCAGACGCGTTCCCAGGAAGCTACTCATCGAACTATTAGAACTTTGCCAAATTTCGCTGAGTAGTCCGTCTACAGTGATTGCGTTCGCTCCCAAGGCAACGACTTTCAGAAGCTGTTCCATCGAGCTAATCTTTGTGCGAACGCATACACTCGTCGATATTGACGATGCTTCAATTGCTTTTCGAATTCTGACCAGCGTGTTGACCAAGAATTCAATGTTGCCTCGACTGTGCAAAGTAATAAAATCAACTTTACAGGCTAAGATCGCTCGAATCGCATTATCATCAACACCATCCGATACGCCGATTCCCAGCGGTGTTTGACCGCCGATAACTTGCCGAACTGAATTGAGCCACGCCGGAAGGTTGCTTGAGCTTTCAATCTCTGGTGGCCAGCCCCAGATGGAGGTTATCGGTGACTGACAGGTTATTTCTATGAGGTCTGCAGAGTGTACGTTTTCGACATCGATCGGCAGGTGAATCGACTGGCGAAAAAGTCGTCGAGGTATTGTATTGACTGGCACCTTCTCAAGCGCCGGAACCGAGCACTCGATCAAAAGACCACGTGCATTTAGGCGGGAACATAGATCTACCCACTTCGTACCAGCTTGTTCAGGAGTCGTATGACAGACCATCCAAGGAGCTTGAGCTTGTAATGGACGCAGACTGCCGTGTGGACCAAAGCTCACCAGGGTGGACATGGCGGATTCACATGCAGAAATTGGCTGCATCGCCGCCGGTTGAAAAACAATTTCATCAAGCAAACTCATGTTCAGCCTCTATCTCCTCGAACGCGGAAGACAAGAAACTTTTCGTAAGTTGTTTTGATGCCAGCTCTGACCAGCATTAAGCTTAGTCGAATCGTGTCTGTTTCTTTCATTCGACCCTGCTGAACGCCCTCAGCGACCGAACCGATGTCACCTCGAACATAGATTGTTCCGCCGGTCATGCCTTGACCCAAATCATTGCCACAGCCGTTTCCAAGCACCAACGTACCCGATCGCATACTAGCCGCAGTTCGATCGCCGCAACGACTTCTCACCAGAATATCCGCGCCGCTAAGTCCGTAGGCTACGTGATCTCCGGCTTTTCCATGTACGGCTAAATAGCCACCAACTGCATAAGCCGCGAGATAATTACCTGCATCGCCGCGAATCAAAACGCTGCCAGATTGCAGAGAATGTCCGCAACAAAGTCCAGCGTTACCAAACACATCAATCAGCGCGCCTTCTCCTGCCATAAAAGCCATCGTACCTACGTTGGCTTTAATCAGCACCTCATTGGGGATATTAAGTCCTGCCAACAATCCAGGCTGCGTTTCGCTGAGCCCAGATAGGATGATTCTCGCTTCGGGTTCTGCAGAAATTAGCTGCTTAATCAATTGATCCACGCTCAAGCCAATGGCGTTGATGTGCAGTTCTGGCTTCTGTTCTGCTTCTGACATTCAACTAACGAATACGAAGAGCGGCTGGGCTGGATTTGATCTTACAGTTGTGCTGAAGAGCTGTACTGCTGAATTGAGTCGTGCGAAAAGTAGCAGAACAAGATTACAGTTTAGTTACACTTTCAGAGTTTGGGCAGTCATTTGCGCGTAGCTAGATCACAAAATATCGTTGCCATTACCTTTATCCAGCTATCTAAGCTGTGATGCGAGCTGACCCAGTTAAAAGCGAGTTGGCATCGATCTTCCCATCGTTTTTCATCGCGTAGAAAATTCAGCAAAGCTTGCGCAATCGCTACAGAGTCTCCGACCGGCACCAATTGTCCGCGCGTATTGTCTGGGCCAATCAATCTCGTAAGCGACGAACTGCACATCGTCGCAATAACAGGCCGCCTGAGCGCCATTGATTCTAGTGCCACGTTCGGAAGGCCTTCGTACTGGCTTGGAATGCTGACTACGTCCGCATTCGCGATCCATGGGTAAGGATTGCTCTGAAAGCCACGGAATCGGATTTGATCTTCTATACCCATCGCTTTGGCAAGCCTACTCAATTCAGCTTGTAGAGGTCCATCACCAAGAAAATCAACTCCCAATGGCAACCAACCCGGTTGGTCTTTCAGTTGATTCCAAGCTCGAACAGCCTCAATCATAGTGGCATGCCCCTTTTCGGTTGTCATTCGACCAACCACGACGACCTGTAAGACTTTGCGAGTGCCCTTCTCTCTTTTCGAATAGGCTACTGTTTGCTCGTGAACAGGCTCTTGCGATTCGCGAAGCACACTGGAGATATCGACTGGACTTTCGACGACTCGGAAGCAGTTGTTCGGCACTTGATAATACTCGGCTGCATCATCGGCCACAGCTTGACTAACACAGATCGTCACTGCCCCTGGATCTGAGTAAGCCTGACGGAGGATTCGGTATTTCAGCCACTTAAACCGTTCGTTGCTTCCACCAAAATCAAGACTAGGTGGGCTAACGATTACGGAAACTCTTGGACAACCAACTTGCCGACAAGCTTTGCTGGTTATTAATGTCATGTGAAAGGTACGATCGTAAACTGCCTGAATCTTCTGCTCTTGAATCAACTGCCGCACATAGGCAACTTGTTCGCGATGGATTGAACCGGGCAGACGAAATCCGCCTGAACTTCTGTGAACTTCACTAAACGCATGCACCGGAATGTTCGACGGCAATCGATCCAGATAAGGTCCTCGTTTGTAGACCAAGAAAATCTGGCTGCAAAAGTCTGGCTCAGGCAGATTGGAAACTAATTGCCAAAGTTGGCGTTCGCTGCCCCCGCCGTCTAAGGAACCAGAACAAGCTAGAAGTTTGATGGTCAAACTTAACGCTCCGTTTCCAGTTTTTTGCGGATACGAGCGATCTGATCTCTGGCCCAGGGTTTGTCGGAGTAAAGCAGCAGTGTGTTCTTGTAAAAGCGATTTAAGTTTTCTGCCGACATGGCGCTTTCCGCGGTGCGAATCAGATCTTCGAGTTGAGCCTTTGCAACTGGATCTTTGGTTAAGTTCACTGAGTTGCCCGCATCCTTGGCGTATTTAGCCAGCTCGATCAGTCGCGTTTCGACTGGACCATTCGAATCGATCGAAAACAAGCTAATCATCGCTCCCAGTTTTTCTTGGCCAAGCTGAAAATCATCATTGCGAGTCATAATTGCATCTAGAAAAGCCTGCTCGGCGGCACTCAGTTCGTTGATTCCACCAGATCTCGCGGCCTTGCGCTGCAGTATTTTTACTCGTCGTACGAGATCTGCTTCGTCCTTCAAGGACTTTACGTCGATGGCACGTTCATCGTGCGGAAAGCGATGCAAAAACTCGTCAAGATGATCACTCGAAGCCAATAGTTGCGAATCGTCGCCCGAATCAACTGCACTCATAATCGAATCGTACAATTGGTCTGCGGACTGAGGCTGTAGCTTCCACCAAAGCAATCCAATACTACCTACCAGTGCTACGATCATGCCTACGATTGATGCGACTTGTGTCCAATCCCAACGCTCGTGATGCTCGTGCGAACTGCTGGCGATCGTGTAGCTTCGCGTATCCGATTCAGTTACCGGCGTGTAATGGCTTGGGCCTCCGCTGGTCAGAATTGACGGATTCGTAGCGTTCGACTGCGAGCGATTCGTATCAGCCCCCGGCGATAGATGTTCGCTTGAAAGCTCGCTATCCAGAGGATTCTCTTTACCAGTCAGAACAGGTCGACGCAACATCGTTGGAGATGCAACCAAAGTTGGTTGTTCGTGAGTGTCGTCGGATCGCTTGGTGGCAGATTCTTTGTTGACTAAGTCAGAAATGTCCTCCTTTGTTAGATTGACTTCATCTTCCATATCTAGCGAAGTCATCTTTTTTCCGACGTTAGTTGTACTCGTCAGCGGTGCTCGTTCAGACGGTGTGATCGATTGCTTGGTTTGACCTGTGATGCTCGACTTTCCGCCAAGCGCTTGCTGCACTGCCTTCAAGCGATTACCAACAACCAAAGCTGTCGGAGGTCGTTTGCTGGGTTCCTTATCGAGCAGTTGATAGATCAGCTCTACCAACTCCTCCGGTACATCCGTCCCAGCTCCTGGAATTTCTGGTACTGTGGAGTATCGAACTGCGTAAAGAACTTCGGGTACAGTTCGACCTGCAAAAGGTGATTTGCCAACCAGCAGAGCGTACATGACACACCCGAGGCTATACAGATCGCTGCGGACGGTTACAGTTCGACCTTCGGCCTGCTCTGGAGGCATGTAATCTGCGGTGCCAACGACCGAACCCACCATGGTCTCGTCCGAAGATCCATAGAGCTTGGCAATGCCAAAGTCGGTCATTTTTATCTTGCCGTTTCCATCAACCATCAGATTGGCTGGCTTGAGGTCTCGGTGAATGATTCCGATGTCATGAGCGTGCTTAAGAGCAGCGGTGGTTTCAATTCCGACGTGAACGACGTCCTGCCAAGGCAACTTTCCGCGGCCTCGCAAAATTTCATGGAGCGATTGCCCTTCGACGAACTCCATCGAATAGAACAGGATACCTTTCTCCTCACCATAACCAACCAAACTTACGATGTTGGGATGCTTGAGCCGTTTTAGTGCGTCAATCTCGCCTGCAAAACGTCTGCGAAATCTTGGTTGATTGGCAATTCCAGGTGCGATAACCTTTATCGCAACCGGTTCACCAGACTTCGCGTGAATACCCTGATAGACCGATCCCATTCCGCCGCGCCCAATTAGCTTTTGGATGTGGTATGGTCCAAGGTATTCAAATTCCAAATTGCTCATAGCGACAAACTTTCGAGCAGGCTAAGCTGACGAGTTGAAGGGAGAAGAGTACAAAGGTAGGCTGTAATGCGAGGCTAGGCTTACCGAGCTTGTTTTGCACCTCAATGAGCACCTTTTGGATGTTCAGTGTGGCGCTGCTTTCTATAGTAACTGATTCCGGCCAAATTGGTTTATTCCGGCTCTCATTCGTCGACGAGATTTTCGAATGTTGCTCTACCTAAACGATAGTTTTTCCGATCACGACACTGGCAATCACCCTGAGTGTAAAGAGCGTATCCAAAGATTGAACGCCTTACTGCGTTCTACTGGGCTGATTGAAGCGTCGACTTGCCCCGATTGGCAGCCCGCCAACGCGGAATCGGTTCTTCGAGTACACGCTGAAGAGTATTTCAAAAAGTTGGAGCAGTGGTGCCAGAAAAGTGCTGGTCGAGTTGAATCAGATACGGTCGTTAGTAAAGGCTCATGGGGTGCAGCTCTATGCGCCGCAGGTGCTGCCATCGATGCTGTCCGAAGCGTGATCTCCAAGAAAGATACTCGAGCCTTTTGTGCGATTCGTCCACCTGGGCACCATGCGCTAGTGGATAGTCCGATGGGCTTTTGCCTTTTGAACAACGTGGCCATTGCTGCTCGGGAGGCTTTGGCTACTGGTTTGAGCCGAGTGATGATTGTGGATTGGGACGTACATCATGGAAACGGAACTCAAGACGTTTTCTACGACGATGGTAAAGTTGGCTTTTTGTCGATTCACCGAAGTCCATTTTATCCGGGAACCGGTGACGCCGATGAAACTGGGTCAGGTGCTGGATTGGGAGCTACTATGAATATTCCCGTTGCCATCGGTATAACTCAAAAGCAATTCTTCGATCATTTTCGTGCAGGTGTCGAGAAGTTGGCCGAGAGAATCAAGCCTGAACTCGTTCTGATTAGCGCGGGCTTCGACGCTCATCGACTAGATCCAGTTGGCGGACTTTGCCTTGAGGCCGAAGACTTTGCTCAGTTGACTCAAATTGTTGCCGATGTAGCCAAGGTACATTCACAAGGTCGCATCGTTAGCCTGTTAGAGGGCGGTTACAACTTAGAGATGATGCCAAAGTCCGCAGTGGAACATATCAAAGCTCTAAGCTAACTATTGTGGTGAGTTCGTCAAAAGCTAAGTTTTTGCAAAGCGAAAATGAAGATTGAGCCCGTCCACATTCCTAAAGCTTCATAAGTTCATCCAAGAACTCGGGTAAGCCATGTAGTAGGTCGACGTGATCGGGCGCCGAGTTACCTGCGTAGGCTCGAATCTGCAACTTGCCCTGGATCGTTTCGCCAAGTTGCTGAGTCCTCATTGGTCCCAATCGCAATACTGCCGTTCGTTTCAACTCAAGCTGCTTGATCAACCAGTCTGATGTCTCAGTCGTACTTGCAAATGTTCCTGGAAAGATCTCCGAATGAAGTATGATCATCTTCTTTCGACCCTCAGCCGCGCTTTTTGCAAACGACAAAAACGGCTCCAGCGAGTCGGTAATGAGTTTTGATTCTTGCGGGCCAGGCTTTCCATCTGCGTAACTGGCATGAAGTCCATCAATCAAAAGCACCGCAGTGACCTTTGGTTCGATCGTTTTCGATTGAATGAACTCGCTAACCGAACCATAGCCAGCAGACCAACCAACTAAGATCAACTCACTAATCCGTTTGCCAATCTGTTTTTCTGACTCACCAATCACGCGGTTTGCAAGTTCTGCATCGTCTTGAAATGGTTTCGAATACCTGCCAGAACCCGATCCCAGTTGGAAGCTGACGCAAGGCAGCGATGGACTCAACTTCGATACAGCCAACTCAGGAATCCAATTTCCACAGTGAAATACCATCACCAATTGAGTTTCCTGAGAGGTCGAAGTCGTTAAGGTCGATTCCGGAATGAAGAGTTCACCTAACTCCAACTTGTGACGCGTACCAGGCGGCGACGTCTTTTCAAGCCGAGGATGTTCTCGGACATGTTCAACCATGGGCGACGGGTTTTGTGATGACTGAGCAATACCCACCGAAGGATGCCAAAGGTATAGCCATCCCACAATTGTTAAAACCTGACGCAAGCGAGCTTTCATCTTCAATCCAATTCGATTCAACTTAGTCAATCCGAGTGCGGTAGCTAGCATAGCAAAAGCAGCTTCTTTTCGCTCGGGGCTTCAATCATTCATTGGAAGATCTTGATTCATCGAGCATTTCGGTCTTGTCTCAAGCGCATCATGGCCGATAATTGAGCCATTATGCTGAACGGTCAATTCACAAACTTATGCATTGCATCCTTGCTGGCTGTTGCTCAGTTGCTGAGTTTCATCCCTCAGATTGTGCATTGCCATGGCGTGAACTGTTCTGAGAGCAGGATCCATATTGCTTGCGGAACAGCAAACGATGGCTGTTCTGCCTCGAAGCAAAACTCCGCCAGCTCGGTGACTCAAAAGTCGGTCTGTTGCGATTGCAGTCATTCGAGTTTTGCCAAGCATCGGAAAGCAATCAAGGCCAACAAGAAGAAGTCTCACAAGATTGAGCATTTTGTTGAGAGCGGTGAAGGCGATCATCACCATCATCTAAGGATGCAAGAATCTCTTCTTGGAATCATGGTTTCTGAGGATTGCACTGCGAGTTCGGGTTTCTCGATCCCAGTTGATCTGATTTGCTATGCAGTCCCTAGCCAGTCTGATGTTGCTGGCATCGGTCTGTCGATGCAGATACACAGCGTAAACCCGCCTCTATTGGTTCTGCCCCTGCGCATTTGAAGTTACTGCTCTAGCCGTATTTTCAAATTTTGCTTTCTTTATACTTCAAAGGTAGAACTCATGCGTATCACCAAGTTTATCTGTACATTCATTGCACTATGCGTTTTTTCAGCCTCAGCCTCTGCTCAAACTGGTAAGCCGACTCAGAGCGGCGCATCGATCACTGGCAAACCTGCGGGAAGCAAGGCAGGTACTGACGCACACAACCACGATGCTCACGATCATGATGCCCATGGGCCGCATGACGGCGAGTTACTGGTAGTCGGCAAAGAGGAATTCCATCTAGAGTTGTGTGTTGATGAGGCCAAGAAGCAGGTGATTATCTACATTCTTGACAAGAGTGCCAAGACTGCAGTTGCCATCGATCAACCTCAACTGACCATCAATCTTAAGCTCAACAATAAGCCGACGCAGATCAAGTTAAAGGCTATGCCGCAACAGTCTGACAAGAGCGGAACGGCCTCTTGCTTTGGTTTGGTTAGTGCTGATTTGCTGAACGGATTGCATGACGAAAAATCCGATGCACGGATGGTCTTGAAGATTGGCACGAAACAGTATTCTGTAAAGGTCGTACACAATCACGATCACTCAGGGCATGATCACGCTGGACACGATCACTCCAATCACAATCACGCCACATCCAGTGGCGGACAAACTAAGACCAAGCGATAGTTGGTTTTGGTAAATGATCATCGCCAGGCTGTTTTTGAACAGCCTGGCACTCATCGTCAAATCGCTTTTTCTGAGCAAGCGTTTGACCAAAGTTTTTCGGATTTTTGTGGTGTGTTTGGATCTTTGACAAACGCATTGTGAGGAGATTGATTGCCATGTTAGGTCGTTCGGCTATTCGAAACACACTACTAGGCGTCATAGTCTTAGTTGCATTTGTAGGCGGCTATCTTTCTGGCCAATATCAACGGTTCAGTGAATTGCCTTGGGCTCAGTGGATTCATTCAACTGGTGCGGAAGACCACGACCATGCGACGCACGGCGATGCCGACGCTCATGATCATGATCACGAAGGTCATGGCTATGGTCACGACGACGCCAATAGTCTTGAACTTACCGACTCTGGGCGACGTAATCTAGGTTTGACGGAGGAATTTTTGAAGCCGATCGAACTCACTAGTTACACTCGGTCAATCACAGTGCCATCTATCGTTGTTGATCGACCCGGTAGAACGAAGATGCGTAAGCGCTGATGACGGGCATTGTGATCACGTCCATGCAGTCTCGGGCGAGGCTGTTGAATCCGGCGAGTTGATCTCTGGTATGTTTGACTCCATGAAGACTTAGTAACGCTTCAGAAAGAGTATCTTCAATCGTTGGAGATCGTGACGTTGAACTGAAAGAGATTGCACGGCTTCAGCAGGTCACCGAGAGCGCGGTGAGTCCCAAAATGCCATACTGAACGCAAATACGCGAGACAAACTTGACTCATTGATCCGATCTCAGCGGGAAGCTCTTCGATTGCATGGGCTTTCTGATCCTCAGTTAGGAATTGATTGACCAAGACTCCAGGTTGCTAACCGAGGTTTCAATTCTCGCACCTGGACCCGATATCGAATCGCATGATCATCTACATTTGAGTAACGACTGGCAAAATGCTCCGACCATACAAAGCAATCGTCGGATCTAGCCGCAGAGCGAATCAACTCGGCAGTTCTTGAAGAAACGTAGGTCCACTTGATCAGAATGCAAAAGATTCTCATCTGCTTGTCCTTCAAGATTTGAAAGTTCAGAAGGGTCAGATTGTTAATGCAGGCGATGTCCTTTGTACCTTAGCCGACTACGGACTCTTCTGGTTGAAGGTCAGCATTTGAGGCTGAGGCAAGTTTAGTGGCAAAGGTTAAGGCTGAAGGGACGGAAGGTCGTTGGTACGGTTGGCGAAGGCCAAACTCAACAAACGATCGCAAGAACTGGAGTTAGCTTGGATTGAAAACGAGATTAACCCCGCCAGCCGAACTCTTAGGTTCTTTGCGAATTTACCCAATCGAATAGATGCTGACGATAGAAACACGACTGGTCAGCGTTACGTTCAGTGGGAGTTTCGCCCAGGGCAACGAATGCAACTGAGCATTCCGGTCGAGACTTGGGAAGAGCAGTTCGTTCTGCCTGTAGATGCTGTTGTCAAGGAAGGCTTTGAGAGCTTCTTGTTCTTGCAGAATGGCGATCAATTTGATCGAGTTGCCGTTCATGAGAAGTTCCGCGATACGACCAGCGTAGTCGTCGAAAATGACGGAGCTGTTTATCCAGGTGACATAGTTGCGCTTCGCGGTGCTCATCAAATGCATATGGCCTTAAAAAATAAATCCGGCGGTGGTGCTGATCCTCACGCTGGCCACAATCACTAGCAGTCCAACTCGCGAACCCAAAACTGCTAGGAGAAGGATCTCACATGCTGACCTGGATTCTGAAGTTTTCGCTCAAGCAGCAGATCTTGATCGTCGCCATCGCGCTGGCAGTGTGCGGTTATGGATCGTGGACAGCCTTGCACCTACCCATCGATGTATTTCCAGACCTTGATCGCCCCCGCGTCGTGGTCATGACTGAAGCTATTGGCCTGGCACCGGAAGAGGTCGAGTCGCGAATTACCTTTCCGATCGAGGTTGCACTCAACGGAGCAAACGGTGTTCAGGCCGTACGAAGTACCTCGACTACCGGCATCTCCATCGTTTACGTCGAATTCGATTTTGGTACCGAAGTCTATTCAGCTCGCCAAGTCGTTGCCGAGAGACTAGCCATCATTGCAGATCGAATGCCTGTTGGAGTGAAACCTCAATTGGCTCCCATTTCATCGGTTATGGGCCAGATAATGGTGGTTGGAGTTTGGGCCGAACAAAACCAGGTCGATCCGATCAAGCTGCGCACACAGGTTGACTGGATCTTACGCCAACGACTGCTCTCAATTCCAGGTGTGGCTCAGATTTTCACCATGGGCGGTGGTCGCAAGCAATATCAGGTTCTAGTCGACCAAGAAGCGATGAATCGCTATGGAGTAACTATCGAGCAGATTCGTAATGCAGTTCAAATGAGCAACGATAATGCCACCGGCGGATATCTTGATCAAATTGGCTCCAAAGAACTGCTCGTACGAGCAATTGGTCGACTGCAGTCGATTGATGACGTGAAAAAGATTCCGATCGTGGTCGGAGGCGGGCGTCCAATTGCACTAGAGATGGTGGCAAATGTTGTCGAAGGCTCTCAGCTCAAACGAGGAGATGCAGCCGCTTTCGTTCGTGAATCCAAAGACGTGTTCTCCGGTGGTCCAGCCGTTGTACTAACGATCAGCAAACAACCCGGCGCGGACACTCGAGCAATTAGCGAAACTATTCGTCGAGCAATTGCTGAAACGAAGCCCGCCCTGGGAAGCGGCCTGCGAATTGAGACTCTATACTCACAAGAGCACTTCATCGACCGTGCGATCGAGAACGTTGTCGAAGCATTGCGAGATGGAGGTATTCTAGTTGTCATCATTCTATTCATCTTTTTGATGAACTTTAGAACAACCTTTATCTCACTGACTGCCATTCCGCTGTCCATACTCACATCTGTGCTAGTGTTTAAGCTATTTGGGCTTTCGATCAACACAATGACCCTTGGTGGATTGGCTGTGGCCATCGGAGAATTGGTGGATGATGCGATTGTGGATGTAGAGAACATCTTTCGTCGACTCAAGGAAAATAGCCAGAAAGCTGAGCCGATTCATCCTTTAAAAGTCGTTTTTGATGCGAGCTTGGAAGTTCGAACCTCCATCGTCTTTAGTACGATCATCGTTTGTTTGGTTTTTCTGCCGCTGTTCGCGTTATCGGGCATGGAAGGCAAGTTGTTTGCTCCGCTCGGCATCGCTTACGTTGTATCGATTTTTTGCTCGTTGGTCGTTTCGCTTACGATTACACCTGTGCTGTCTTATTGGCTATTGCCTCGATCCAAAGCGGTAAGTCACAAGAGAGATGGGTGGGTCTTAACCATTCTGAAATGGCAAGTTGCTCATATTATCCGATTCAGCTTGGCTTTTCCAAAGCTAAACATTTGCGTTGTACTCGCAATGGTTGCAATGGCGATTAGCTTTGTGCTTCGCCGCGAGCGAGATTTTCTTCCGCCTTTCAATGAAGGTGCCATTCAGCTAAACGTATTGCTGCCGCCCGGCACTTCTCTTGCAACCAGCCTCCAGGTAAACAGAACAGTCGAGCAGTTGCTGGGAAGTAACGAAGATGTTCTCAATTTCGTGCGCAGAACGGGTCGCGCAGAATTGGATGAGCATGCGGAGCCTGTCAGTGCCAGTGAGTACATTATTGACTTAGATCCGAACTCGCAGCACTCTCGCGAGCAGCAGTTGGAGCGAATTCGTGGTGGCTTAGGGCATGTACCTGGCATAGTTTTCGCCGTCGAACAGCCGATTTCTCACTTGATCTCACACATGCTTTCGGGAGTGAAGGCTCAGGTCGGCATCAAGCTGTTCGGCGACGACTTGGATGTACTCCGAAAGAAGGCTGACGAGGTGAAGTCGAACGTTTCAACTGTCGCAGGTGTCAAAGATTTGATCATCGAGCAGCAGGTGCTAATACCTCAACTGAAAATCGAATACGATCGTTCGCAATTATTGGCCGTGGGTCTTACCGTCGAACAGTTGAACCAGTTCATCGAGACTGCTATGAACGGACAGGTGGTAACAGAGGTGCTTGAAGGTCAACGTACCGTTGATTTAGTCGTGCGATTGAATGAAAACGCCCGCCAAGACATTGAAAATCTTCGACGTTTACCCGTGAGCGTGCCCGGTGGTGGAAAGGTTGCTTTGGAATCGCTAGCTAAGATCTATGATTCACTCGGCCCGAACACCATACAACGAGAGAAAATTCGTCGACGAATCGTGATTCAGTGCAACGTGGCTGATCGCGGCCTGGTAGAGGTTGTTGAAGAGATTAAGTCTAGATTGCAGTCCATCAGTTTGCCGCAAGGTTATTACTTCGAGTACAGTGGGCAGTTTGAGAGTCAGCAAAGAGCTTCGCAAATGATACTTTGGTTGTTTGTGGTTGCTTTGATCGGAGTTTACATCACACTCTATGCGATGTTCGGCTCCACGAATCTGGCGCTTCAGGTGATGGCCGCAATTCCCATGGCCTTTATTGGATCTGTCGCGGCTTTGGTCATGACTGGTCAGACGCTAACCATTGCCAGCATGGTCGGCTTCATATCGTTGGGTGGCATCGCGTCCAGGAATGGGATCTTGCTTTTGCAGCACTACTTGCATCTCGTCAAGCACGAAGGCGAGAGCTTTAGCAAAGAGATGATTGTCCGAGCTGGACTGGAAAGATTAGCTCCAGTGCTAATGACGGCTCTAACTGCCGGAATCGGTCTAGTGCCGCTCGTTCTATCGGCCGGCCAACCAGGAAAAGAGATACTCTACCCCGTCGCTACGGTGATTCTTGGTGGCGTAGTAAGCTCGACATTGCTCGACTACTTTGTTCACCCAGCTTTGTTCTGGCTGTTTGGGCTCAGGTCGGCCGAGCGAGTTGTAGCTAACAAGTCGACAGATCTTGAATCTGCGCTAGACTAAGTTGGCATGCAGCCAAGTTGAATCGTTACGGAATTGCCAAGAAGTCGGAGATTGCAAACTCGCGTTGAGCTACCACGTCGGCGCGCTCTGGTTGCTGCCAATCGTCGACGCGATAGATACGACCTTGACCATCTGCAGCTAGGATACTGGTCGGTCCAATGATTCGAAATGAGCTCACCGGGAATGAAAAAGTAGCGATGTGCTGAGGGATCGAGTCGACAATTCGATACAGCTTTGCTGGCGACTTCATTGTCGCTACATAGACTTGGCCTCCGCGGACATCAAAGGCTCCCCACCAGTCGTGATCGGTATTCGACTGTGAAAAGGTCATCAGCGTCTCGACCTGCCCTGTAGTTGCTTTGCGTCGATAGATGAATCCGTCTGGCAAAGGATTGCTATTCTGAGGAGTTTCTAATCCACTCCAGAACAGATCTCCGTTGCTATCGGTGCGAACCTGTCGAGCGAGATAACCGCCGTGGTGCAACTCTTGTTCACCGGCTGGACCTAAGACCATGATGCTTCGATCCAAGCCACTACAGAAAGCAATGGAACCATCGGGCATGTTTGTCAAGCTTCGAATTCGAGGAATCAGTCGATCGTTAACTGATCCTCGCTGCCAATAATTGGTGCTGCTTGTGCCGCGTAGAGTTATGAACTTGCCTGGCCAAGCGGACTGATCTACTGCGAGAAAATTCTGTGCTGAGGCAAGCGAGCTACTAAGACCAAAAAACAACAAAGCCGTTAGACTTAGAAATCGATTCATGATGCGTTCCACGGAGTAATTTGACTGCTGATGAGTTGGGCGGACTGTTTCAAGGGCAATATGACTAGCGAACCGCGTGGTGCCCCGGTGACATTAATCTTGGAAATTCACTTGCGATCAACATTGTTGAAGTTCAATTAAAGTGGCGGCAGTATCGATTGCAACGATTGACGGGTCTCAAAAATCGGTCGCCATTGATACTCTAGGTTACGAAATTCGACTCGGTGCCAGTAATTCACCCAGATCGTAAAGAACCCGTCGGGTTATCTTCGGCCTGAAAGGCCAGAGAATTACTCAGCCCAGGCTAACGGCCTGGGAGAGTGAATGAAATTAGGTCTGTGAAAAGGGCCGAATTTGGCCCGGCAGTACTTGATTGTGTTTGAATTGTCTTGGCTAGAATTCGGGCCGTTTTCCCCATCAGATTAGTTTTCTTCGCAATCCCAGCCCATGGGGCCGAAATACAGGTAGCTTCGAAGATCCCAAAACAAAGTAATACCATAAGCTGGAAGTGCTGGAAGCTATTACCACGCTGTATTTTGTCATTCCCTCGGCAGCCAGAAGCAAGTACCATTTCAGGCCTTGTTCAGCTTCAAAGTTTGAGCCTCAGTCGAGAAAAGTTGATGTCCGTTACTGCAGCAAGCCCAAAACAAAGTCAAACAGTCCAGTTTGCTTCTCATATGGCCAGGATCCGCAAGGAGTTCTTTTCTCGAGACGCTCGACGATGGCCAATTTTCGCAGATCCAGGTTGGCCGATATCATTCAATTTCGTGGCAGTCATTTGCCCCCTGCTGACCGACTAAGCGCTTACCCCAACGGTTCAATTGAATATGATGAACTGTGCAATGATCAGCACGTGCCTGAAGTTGGTCGATCCGTCGCCGATGTGACCAAACGATTGGTTTTTGCGGGATCTTTGTCCAAATGTTGGGAAGATCCAGCCAGCGTGGAGAATGTAGTGACCACTCCCTGCGATGCTGCTATTCATGGTGCGGCGCTGGGAATCTTGGCCAACCCAAACTTAGTCTACAGTGAATACTGCGGTATGGCTGAAGAGCTGGAGCGAGTCGTCGTTCGGCAGATCGCTAACTTGGTTGGATACGATCCAGAGCTGGCGACGGGAGTTTTCACACAGGGTGGCACATTCTGTAATCTGTATGGTTATCTGTTCGGTATTCGTAAGACGATGCCGCAGTCGCTGCATTTTGGTTTGGAGTACGGCCAAGACTATCGGATGATCAACTCGCAGGGTGGGCACTATTCCAACACGACGAACCTGAGTCTGCTTGGAGTCAACATTAGCAAAAAGACGATCCGAATTAAGTTGACTCAGGCCAGCAATATTGATTTGAAGGACTTGGAAGATCAGCTCACCGCCTGCTTCCGCTTGGGGTGCTTAGTCCCAACGATCATGCTAACCATGGGGACGACCGACACCTTTGCGGTCGATCAAGTTAAGCCGGTTCGCGATCTGATCGATCGCTTGTCGGCTAAGTTCTCGATTGCCACGCCACACATACACGTCGACTCAGCCGTGGGTTGGCCCTTGATGTTCTTCCTGGACTATGACTTCGAGAACAATCCTCTACAGATAATGCAGCAAACATTGGAAGGTATTCGCAAGAATGCTGAGCTGTTCCGGCAACTTAAGTACGCTGACTCGTTCACTGTCGACTTTCAAAAATGGGGCTACGTGCCATACACTTCAAGCTTGGTGATGGTGCGCGATCGATCATCCATGAAGGCTCTTGAGCATGATCCAGAAAATTTCTCGTACTTCGAGAAGGATGTACAGGGTCAGACTCACCTGCAATCGACGATTGAATGTTCGCGAGGAGCTGCTGGACTTTTCGGAGCCTACGCAGCATTGACCGCTTTGGGCAAGCGTGGCTATCAGATCTTGATCGCGCATGGCCTTCAAAACGCGGATTACATGCGAAGCCGCTTAGCCCACATGAAAGGCGCCGTCGTGGTCGCTCCCGACAACTGCGGTCCATCGGTAGGCTTTCGCTTGTACGATTCCAGGGTTGTGAGCGATCCTAAGCAAGAGTTGGCCATCGAAAAATCTTCTACGCAAACCGAAGCTACGCGAAAGAGGCTCGCGGACAATTCGGCATATCATCGAGACGTGTTTGTTCAGCGCGGCAAGGTTGGCCTCTACACCAACTGGATTCAGTACGTCACGCATACCGACTACGACGAACAGGGAAGGTGGATTCCAATACCAGGCGAGAAAGCGGTCTTCATGAACCCGCACACACAGCAGGCTCACATTGATCAATTCCTCGGGCGCTTACACGGATAACCGAGATTAAAGACGTTTAACGGCTAGCCATAGGCGACTGCGTTTTTTGCCACATCTGCGATGCTATATTTCTAAGCGTCGGATCAACGTACGCTGGCTATCTTGTAAAATGTTGCAGTCGGTCTTGTTGACGCAGACGCCTACGGCTAGCCGTTAAACGAGATAAAACACGGCATAAACCGGAAGCAGATTTGCTTAGCGACTCGAGGCGGTTTGACCAGGAATTGATTTACCGGTAGGTAGATCGATTTGCCCACCTTGCGAGCCCTTCTCACGCTCTACCTTGAGCCAGTTTGTCAGATCTGCAATTTTGCGATCAGCAGAACTCTCACCTGGCACCTCATCGCCTGGAGCGTGTCCCCAAACGATCATTTGCTTATCTTCAGTCTGCAATTGAAGTAACCAAGGTTTGCCCGATGATACGTCGTTGTCTCTACGAACGTTGACCCACTGAATGCCCAGCAGTTTTCTTTTTCCGGCGCCCTCCAGATAGGCTGCAAGTTTGAGTGCGTGCTGAACTCGTATGTCCGAGTAAGCCATTCCTTCCGGAATACAATCGATATTTTCGATATCAACCAAGATGAATTGCGGCACTTGGTCCTCTGAGAAATCGGCCAGCGGCAAGACAACTCCGTACTGATCTACCGGATAGAAATGCAAGCGTCCACTCCATTTGCCGGAGTTATTGTCGCGGTAAGGAACATTAATCATCGCCAGCGGCTGACGATAAACGAGGTCCACCATGATGTTATTGCCGAATTTTCGAACACGCGAGGCCGACTTAACCCATGGATGCGTTTCGAAGGCACTTGCGATGTCAGCATTGGCCGATGGTTCTAGGGCGTTGATGCGGTCCAACTTCTTAGTCTTGAACACCTCTTCAAGTACGGATGACTTAATCCATTCTGGCTGCGTCGAAATCTCGATATGCTCCAGTTTCAACCCATAGATGGTTCGGTCGATGCGTTTGGCCGCATAGTGATACCATCCCCAGTAACCAAAAACGACTAACGGGATCAGTGCGAAGAGCAATGATCCGCCTGGGATGATATGTAGTGCTTTAGTCAATCGTTCTCGAAAGCTTCGATTGTCGTTGGCCATCCTTGGTCTTCTTGCTGATCGGACTATTGGAGCAGTTCAATTGCTTCTAATGCAATTGTTACCATATTTTCAGTGCGGATTGCAACTGAATTCCCGACTTCGCTTCAACAGATCGGCTAACTCGGTTAAGCAAAGCTATCAAATCCTTACTCTTTGGTTGTCCGGCGGCAACCACAAATCCTGGATGAGTCCAATCCATTACGAAATCGCCTTCGCGTGCATCGCGAACTCCGGCAACTTCAAGCACATCGGCTAGTCGAACTCCGTCAGGTTCGATAAAGGCTTGCACGGTTCTTGAGCCCATCACTGGTTGAGCAGCTCGACGAACGATCCAATTGGATTGCATGCGTCGCGTGAGTTCTGCGGATTTTCCTGAGCGAAGTTTGAATTCCGCTTCGACAATAAAGTTGTCTTGCAAGTTGCTGCGTCGAAAACCGAATTGAAGTTGGCTGCCGCTAACTTTACCTAAATTGCCATCACGATCAATCAAGGTGACACTTGTTACGCGACTTCCGATGTCATCATTGGTGATTCCAGCGTTTGCTGCGATCGCTGCGCCCACGGTCCCGGGGATACCTGCGAGATGCTCCAATCCACCCAGTCCAGCGCCGACAGCAGCAGAAATTACGTGATTCAGTTTAGCTCCCGCTCTAGCAGTTAGCCGATCATCCTGAATCGATACCAAACACATTTCGGCAGTCGCCAAATGGACAACCAGCCCTTCGACACCCTCTTCGCGAACCAGCAAATTGGAGCCAGAACCGAGCAACCGAATGGTCAAGTTAGCTGCGGCTGCTTCTTGGATTATCCCAGACAATTCCGCTAGGTTGTTGGGTTCTGCAAAGTACTTCGCTTCGCCGCCCATTTGCAACCAAGTGAATGCCGCGAGCGACTCGCGCTGTCGAATAACGTGAGAGTATTTATCTGAAAAAGTCATCAGTCGGACCAAAGCGAGGACTAAAACACCGACTTGTAGCGTCGGCTGATTTCGACTGATCATCTTAGATTTACACGGCCAATTTTGCTACGCCCCAGAGCTGGTTTCGAGCCTATTCTGGTCCACGAATACTTCTACTATTCGATTGCCAAGCATTTGCCGGAGTCCCGCCACAATGGGCAAAGGGTCGAAGCAGCCCTCGAGCCACAATTGATAACCCTCGTCAACCGCTTTCAGCTCGTAGCGACGAACCGGGTAGGCTCGCATCAATCGCACGACCTCCATGCTGTGAACCGTCCGGCCGGTCTCCGACAAGTAATCTACCGACGCCCGACCGCAAAAGTCCACCAAGTACCTTTGACCATTCACAATTCGCAGACTGGCAAAATCACTGGTACGATACCTCAGCAATGGCAAGAACGGATTTCGTCCACCGGTGAGTGTTATCTCACCTGGTTGCCCTTCAGCACACCGATTGCCTATGGAGTCTAATATTTCGACGAATAGATCGTGAGGTAAAATTCGGTAGCCATATTGCCCATCATTGACCGCAATAATCCCTGCTTCGGTCATCGCGATCACATCTAAAACCGGACACCGGAATCGTTCGCACAACTGCTTAGCATAACTCTCGTTCAAATGCATAATGCTGGAGATAATGGCTTGAGGTTGATGATCTAGTTCAAGTCGTTCCATCGCGCCGAAAGCTATTGGATCACCCAGCCAGATGGGAGCTTTCCAAGCGTTGATGTATAACGACCGGTCATTAACGTTACGCCAAGCTGACTCATCCAGGTTGACTCGTATACAACCAGCTTCCTCCAAAGGTGATACAACAATTGCGGTAGTGAATGCACCGGGATATGCTGCAATGTTTGTTAGAGCAACTTGATTTGTTCCTCGTGGGAACTCTATTCCGTGCAAATCGCGAAGTGCCTTTTCAAGAAGCGGAACTCCGCAAGCTGCCGAGTAAGGATGATGCGGAGTTCGTGTTGGATGACCCGTGGTACCGCTGCTGGAAAATACGATCAGTTCATCAACAGGCTGATCATCGGGAACAAACTGCCAGGCTCGTGGAGCCAAATCGGCGCGACTACAGGTCGGAAGTTCAGCAAAGGAAGTTCCTGGCCTCGACCGGCTACGATAATACGGAACGGTGCTCAGGCAGTACTCTTTGTACTGTTCAAGCCAATCAGGTTCACCACGTCCGCAACTCCAATTCGCGGTTCGCAATTGCTGATCAAACGATCGAACGCGATCTAGTCCGACTTGATTGAGCTGTTCACCGTTGGGCCAATTCCAAACGGGAGCATTCGGATGTTGTCGCATTTGGTGAAGCAATTTCCGTCCGCGTTGGCTCAGCAGGGGAAATCTTTCGGCTTCGGAGAGTTCAGGGTACATGGTTGGTCCTATTCTCCATAGCGACTTGCGGATTCCATGGCGCGCTGACGAGCCATCGCTTCGCGGACCTCGCGAGCCCGACGTTCGGCTTCAGCGGTTTCATGCAGGATTCGCTGACGACCAACACTATCCAAGGTTGCCAATCGATCGGCGGCTTGCGTCGGGTGTTCGCCAATGGGGCGCAGTTGATGAGCACTCAAGCACAACCTCGCTAGCTCTTCGCGTCGATCTGGGTCTTCGACAAACTGACTCGGACGAACCAATTCGGCAAGCTCCCTAAGTGGATCGCTCAGAAGCCACTGTAGACAAAACTCGCCCAATTCCGGTCGCTCTAAGAAGTATCGATCGTGAACCAGCCAGGTTGCAACACTGACCAGCCCCCACCAACGCATATGCTTTGCCTTATCGCGATTGGAGCAATTGAACACCTCCAACGAAGGTAATCGATCCACGGTCCAGGCAAAACCATCCCACGCTCGAAAATGATCTGCGACGATGGCCGCTAACTGATTGCTACCGGAGGGTGTCATGCAAGTTTCGATAAACTCGTTCGGACATTCGGCTAAGCGGCGAATGAGCGACTCAAGTCTAGGTCCTTCAGCTAGCATGTTGCCCTCGTCGTTCCTGCTTGTCCAATTGGTACTGCAACTGACTGAACTGTTTGGAGAAGGTTAACAGCTCTTCCATGGAGTTCACCAAATGAACGTTCCAGCCATCTAGTTTCATTCGCTCAATCTTCGTCGAATACTCATTCTTGACATCGCCATTGTATCCAGGCAATTGCAAAACGTAGGTCGCGCCACCGCCACAATGCTGAACAGATTCTTTGGCCACATCCCACCCAAGTCGATTGTTGCCCTTTTCGTCAAGCATGGCAAACATGTCGTAGTCGCTCACGATCAAAATGTGAGTTGGTCGGTCTATCTTGATCTCAGGCGAAAATGTCTCAGCCAAGCGGTGAATGCCAAACGAATAGCCGGTTCCCAGATAGTTGAGTAGCGTTTTCAGAATGTCGGCTGAGTTGCGGATAAAGCCTTCTGTGCTAATTGACCTACCAGGCTCACCGGAGAGCACTACCTTTACTTTGGCACCAGCACGCAGTGCAGAGAGTGCGATCACAGTTCCCGCCAAAACTGGATAGGAAAGTTGATAGGCCGGATCTCCCATTGATCCACTGCAATCGACTCCCAAGTAGAGATTCAATGGAGTTTTTTCAGGTTCATTACCCGGCGCATCACCGAACAATCGTTCCTTGGTTGTGACTCCAGGAATTACATCGGGACTTGCGATCAGAGTGTTCATCCAATCAACTCGACTAATGTCATCGCCTATGTCCCACAAGCCAAGTCCTTCAGGAATCGCATCTGTGGCAGGCTTTTCTGTTCGAGCGGGAAATGGAACAAGGTACGGTTTGGCACGCTCTCGATAGTACCGAATGGCTACTTCGCGAGGGTCGAGATTGACGCCCGCTGCTTTCAGCAATTCAGTGTACTCGAAGGGATCTCGAAAACTCTTCAGCGACTTTCGGCCCGACATATGCCCGGGAACTCGGCCATATCCCGCTCCAGAAACCTCGCCAATTCGTATTGGATCAAGCCCTGACAGCACTGGGTCTTCGGCTGGATGAATCGCTCCATCGATTTCATCCTCTTCTATTTCGGCTAGTCCGTCAGGAATAGCGCCTGCACCGGCTTGCGTCGTATCACACCAGCCTTTGAAACAATTGGTACATGCTTCACCTTCTTCGCTCACATAAGGAAGCAGCAAGCAAGCGAATCTCCCCGCGCCGGACAACCAATCGCGACTGTATACGCGAATCAATCGCGATGCCAAAAGGGCGTCTTGATTCAGCCGCGCACCACAAACACCATCCGTCAAAGTTTCCGGCGGCAAGCTCCACAACAATTCGTAAGTCCGCATGTAGAGCTTCCAGAGATTTCCGCTTTTCTCTTTGGGCTTGAGCACCTTGTAGACGCCGGCCATATCTCTGCCGCGCTGCCGCTGCAATCGATCGTTGATGAACAGATCGGCATATAAGTTGGCCACCATCGGCGCGAAAGACTCACAGCCAGGCAGACCGCGGCGTATTCGGGCAAGCAGACGCACATTGTCAGTTAAATCTGCGGGACAGTAAACATGGTGACCAATTTCATGAGCTAGTATTTCAGCCGCGAACTTCTCCAAACCTTTTTCGACAACTTGAATCAGGCTTATAACAACGGTGTGGTCCTTCAAGCGAATCATCGCAAAGCTTCCCGACAGCGATTCACGAACCTCTTGCTGTTTGGTGAAACACCAAGCTGGTTCTCTGAGTTGCACGTAGTTGCTCCAGTCGGCAATCGCCTGCGGCCAAGCTAGTAACCACTCCGCTTTCAGTTCCTCCAACTGCGTCAACGAATCCGCCTTGACTTTGCTCATCTTTGTGAACTCGCCCAGTTGAATTGGGTGATCAGGTAAACATGAAACGACGACGGGATCGTCACAGCTAACGTTTGACCATCACAGGCACTGCTAGTCGAATTGGCAAGTTCAGGCATTGAAGCAGAGTCGTTTGCCCAAGAAACTTTGCCGCTCTTGTCGATTGTGGGAGAGCCTCTCGCCGCCAATCGCTTTGTCTCTTCTCGCGAAAGATCACAGCGAATAAATGCCTGGCCGAAGCTGTCTGCCAGCAGCCGCCAAACGCTTTTTCCATCTGTTGCATAGATGTTACGATCGTCTTGAAAAACCGTTGGCGGAAACAGAAAAACTCCACCGAAGCCCTGGAAGGCTCCGCATCTCGCAACCAGTTTGATTCCATATGTATCTTCAGCCAACAGAGATTTTTGCCAAGGATTGACACCCAAGCCTAACAAAAGCTCTTGCAGATCTTGCTCTGAAACATGCGCGGGCAGATTGAGTAAGCAAGCTACCAAGTCCGCAGGTAGTGACTTTGCAATTTCAACTGCAGCGCATCTGTGCTCGGGCAAACCGGCGGCCCATGCCGCAACTTGGCCAGCCGACATCAGCTCTTCTACTGATCGTACTTTGGCAGACACACGTTGAAGCAAATCTAGCCAACCTCGTACTGAACCAGACTGTGATTTCGCAATCGTTAGGACGCAGTTGCTCAGCTTTCCCGCCACCACTTTAGGACCCATTGAAAGAGTCGACGCCAACGCCGGAAGTGTCTCATCCCAAAGCGATGCCAGAGCCTCAGGCAATAGGCCAGTGGTTTCCGTAAAATGGCCAGCAGAAAATAGATCCAGTGAGACCTCATACAACTGATTTAAGGTTTGAAAGCAGCGACTTTGTATTTCAGTGGAGCTTCGTTTGTTATCTGCTTTCGTTTCTGATTCGTACACGGCATCGACCAACGGCAGAATGCGGTGGCGGATATGCTGAAGCCACATATCGGCGTCGATCTTCGCACCTTGAACCTTACGCTGCTGAAATCTTGCATTGAGCGCGTGCCGATTCTCCTCGAGCAATCGACTGCTAAGGTCGGATATGGTTACTGCTTCCATGTTAACCAGCGCAAATAGTTTGTGTATCGTTGATGCAGGTACTTCAGCTTGAGCGCGTCATCGTACATATGCCCATAGAACTTCCTTGAGCCGCTCCAGTTCCGAAGGATGCTCTCAATCTCTGCCAGCCTCTTGCGAACCTCGCGTTGATCGACCCCTTCAAGTCCTTTGTCGAACTGATCGGTAAGCTGTCCAATTTTGTCATCGGAATCCAATTGCAGCCGATCGTATTCTGCACAAGCCATATCGAACATGCGTCGAATCCAGGCAACTTTGTCGGTTCGCAACGACGCGTTCTCATCGCTCTCGAAGAAGGGGCAGTCCAAGTCGGCAACCAATTTATCGTGCAACACGAAAGGAAGAATCTGTCGCAGATCCTCCAGCATGACCTCATTGCTCCCTCGAAAGAAGGCGAGAGCCTTGACGTAGGAGAGCGTTGTCATGATGGCCCGAACCGAAATTCCGTTTTTGGTCTGCGAGCCGATGTCTTTCAGTTTGTCTTTACCCGATTCATTCGCGGCAACTTGATGCCAGTCGATGCCAGCTAGTTTGACTGTATCCTTGGTTTTGTACTCAAACTGCTCAGCCGCAGATTCGCAGTACTCAAATTGACTGACAAAGAACTCCAAACGTCGCAGCACAGGCGTTGGGATTGGGACGGAGCGGATCTCCTTTTGCAGCCGATTACTTTCCTCCTCGGTGAACAATATTTCAATCGGAACAATCTCTTCCGGTCGGACTCGAGCCTCAATTCTGCCGAGTAGATCACTCAAGAAACGACTATTAAAGTGCAAGGCCTTCACGACAACATCGATACGATCTCGAAGAGCTTCAATGACTTGATAGGTTCCACCACCAGCGTCGTCGTTGGCGGTCAGGTACCAAGCAGAGTCCGGGCACTCAAATGTTTGGTCGTACAGCTCGGCGTAGTTGTCTGACATCAGAGTGAGCAGAGCCGACTGAGTACGAGTGGGAATGCGGTTGTATTCGTCAATGATTTTCACTCGCATGCTCAGCCATTTTCGCCATGCAATACCAATCTCATCGATGCTTTGAGCCTTCACCAAATCTGCTGGCAGAGGACTTCCCAGCAAATCGGCGATTGTCATTTGAGGCTGCCCCTTCTGAATCGCCCGATGCACTTCGCGAATGGGGTAACCAGCCAACACACCCATCAGGACCGCGCTGGTCGTCTTTCCTCGTCCGGGTCCGCCGACAAGCAAGCACTTTGCTCGGACAGCAAAGGTTAGAAGCGGCATCAATACAAAGCTGCAATAGCTTTGCCCCGTGGGAAGCACTAAACTTCCGCGACGGTCGCCAAAATCAAAACTCTGCGGCGGTTCCTCGTTGTACTCAATATCGTAGAACGGACTTATGATCGCGTGATTGACGATCCAGAAGTAAGCCTGACGCAGCTTCTCGTCCAGCGGTGTAGCGCGTCCTGGTAATACTCCGTCAACATCGACCGGTCCTTGGTACAGCTCCGCAATATCAAACTCTTTAGCCGCCGCGCTTGCAGATGGAGTTGGGTTTGTTGGAGCTGCTGAAACTCGCTTGAAAAAATTCTGAAACATCGGATTTTGTGCTACCTTGCTGGCAATGATTTTGGGATGCCATTCGACCTCAGCTCATTCTATCCGAACTTGGCGTAGATGTGGTTTGCGTGACAATCCTCACATGCCGCTGGACATCGCTCGCGGCGAACGGATTTAAATTGTTGGATTAGGCCTGACAGTTCTAAATCTAGTGCAGGTTGATTTTCGACCTGGCCAAAATGTTGCGTCGTAAAGCTACAGGGACTCAAGCGGCAGTTCTCGTCAACAAACAAGAAATGCTCGCCTGGATTACAATCATCCCAACTGATCTTTTCGCGCCTTGCAGTAGCAAGCAAGCGGGCTATGTAGGCCTTGTTCCCTCGAATGTTGAGCCCCTTGGATTGACAATTACACCGAACTTCTTCAAGGCTGTTGATGAAACGTTCGACCTGCTCGGCGGAGAGCCGATTAGCTGGAAAAAATTCGGGGCGATCGTTTCCACCCAATGGATTAAAGGTCAACTCGTCGAATCCCCAGTCAGCCATCACGTCGCAGAAGGCTGGAAAGGAATCGATGTTTTCGCGTGTAAGAACGGCATTAATTCGCAACAATACACTTTGCCTCATTGGCGATTGATTGATTTTGCCAACGATTTTCTTGAGCTTTTCGAACATCCCGACTACTTGTCGCAGATTGTCATGAAACTCGGCCAAGCCATCAACGCTGATTGTAATTTGCTGGAAGAGTGACAGAGCCTGCTGTCGAACGTGTTCCTTGTCTAGTGCCAGCCCGTTGGTCGTAACGCTCAGACTAAGATTCAACTGTCGAGCAAAATAGTGCGAAGCTTCCAACCAGTTCGGCCACTTAAACGGTTCGCCGCCAAGCCACGATACCAAAACGTTGCGCCTGGATTGTAGCCCGACCGTTCGAAGCCAAATTCCAAGCCGTTGCAGCGAAGGCCAATCGATCTGCTTTTTGGGCAGACTCAGTTCATTGCTGAAACCGCAAAATCGGCAACGCAGTGAACACTCATTGGTCACCCTTACGACCACGACCAACGGCGATCGTATCGACGCTTGTGATTCGCATGCCGATTGAACAACCTGCGGCTGTTTGCCTTTGCTCAAATTGATTGGCTCGGCTGAATCATTTTGCATTTACTACAATCGACCTGACTGAATCTGCTCTTGCTTCTAAGATCCAATCTGTATTGTACACTGCTCGAGCCTTTTCAGTTCTATGGATACTCCAGCTCGAAGTTGTATCAACCAGCTCCAATTTTTATCAAAAGCAGGTTGGTAAATTAGCAGGTTGGTCCAAGCGAGGGACGAGCACCAGGAGGGCGATGGAACTGACGTCTTCTAGTGTAACGGAAGATGATGCAGCAGAATGCGAACGATGCAAGCTTTCCTGAATCTCTTCATTTGTAGTATCCGTGAGATTCGTGGTAAACATCCGCAATTCCACGCTTGCTAATGCCGCATGAAGAAGCCTCAGCTAAAGCTATAGGCTCAATGAACTCGCTTAATGACTGTGAGTAGGTTTGCACATCACTGCTTAACCGAGAATGCGGCGAGCCGCTTGGCAGAGCTTGTCTGCGACTTTTCTGGAGCCCTCATGCGCAGCCATCGATGCTACAGCTCCAGCAGGTCCAGCGACGATTGCGCCGATTCCAAATGCGGTCAAAGTGCCGCTAACTCGCGCGACTTGTTTAGCTGAAGATGCTGGGAGGCCGCTCTTGCAACCGACCGTCAAGGCTACCAATTCGACTCCGTCTGCGATGAGAATTGCTGGGTGAGTTTTCGTAGCTCCGCGTATCACCGCGGATAGTCCAAATTTTGAACCGAAAGAGCAGATGGCTTTCGTAGCCGCTGATCCCACGCATGATAGTGCACCGTGACTCATTTCAATCTGATGACTAACCCATTCGCCAGTAGCGCAGGCGGTCGCAAAGTGCTCGCAGTTTCCTTCGAGCAAGCTGTAGCCGCATTGTCCCAGCCTTTTTTCCGCGGCAGCCACAACCTCGTCGGCACTGAGCTGCTTGTGGTGAGTTCGAATCTTAACGGATCTATCAGCCGCAAACTCCTCAAGAGTGACTCGACGAACGGCGAACCGCTCCGACTGATCGCGCAAGGTCACTCGCGCTCCATCTTCGGGTGCCAAATGAATCACATAGCCGTCGCCAACATCGATTCCATGATGCTGAAAAGGAATCCCGCGAAGGGAATCTTCGACGTAAATGTGGTCGCCTCGGGCCATGGATGATTGTTCCTGTATTAGCCTAATGTGTGTTTAGCACAAACGTAGGATGTTAAGCTCTGTGCTTGGTGTATTCGTTACAGAATCATATGGATTGCGAAACCCAAGTCAAATTGCGCTCAAAATTGCCAAATCTGGAAGCTTCCTTCGCTAAAGCTCGGGATCGATAACTAGCTCTAAGCCCGCAGAACGCTCAAATCCGGCGCGAGCGCCGCGTTCGCCTCCAGTTTTCAATAGCAACCGAGACCGACAGCTTGACTACGTAAGCAAAAATGAGCAGAGCAACGATGCAATCGATCGTCAACCTTAGCTGATCCCAGTTCACGGCTCTCCCGGCCGGTTGAAAGAGGTTGGCTCGAATCTGCAGAACTTCGAAATAAGCCCAACAAGGACCAAGAATGGAGGTCAAAAGTACTGCCAGCATCCATACTCCCGGTTCGCTTCTCCATCGACGAAACGCCAGGCCATAAATGCCTAAAGAGAACAGCATGAAACCGGAGAAAAGACCAATACCAATGCCTTGAGGCAGCGAGAATGCAAGTATCATCGCTGCCAAGCCAACTAAGATCAAAACTCGGCCGCGAACGACAACTCTGTCAATCTGTGATTCGGATAGTAACCACACCATTTTCCCTATTTGATACTTCCTTCCGCTATACCATGAGTCTGCTCGACGATTCGATTCATTTCTCTCTGAAGCAACTCATTGCACTCCTTCTCACTGATTTCATTGCTCTCGCGATTCTTGAACCATTCCTGGTTGGGAGTCTTGAGATGGATCATCGTACCGTCATGTAATTTCCCAGTTGCTGACACAATTTCATATCCTCCGGTAACCGTTCGACGTATCGTAACTTCACGGGCTACTACACCGTCCGGATACGTAATAAAAAGTTTGGTTGGCGCAAACCACCATTTGAGAAGAATAGCCACCAGAGCTGTCAAAACCAACAGGGAGATTATTCGAATTCGTGGATGGCGGACTCTCATTGAGGTTTTTTCATCGCGTAGACTTGGAAAACTCAGACCAGTTCGAGTTCATCAAAGATAAGGGAGACTGTTTTCATAAGATGCAATTGTTATTTTATTGGGTTTGATTCAAGCGATTTAAGCGAGTCACTTGCCGCTAATCTCCTTGCAATGGACAACTACGGTTCGACCATCGGTTGAAAATGCCATTTGGAGCACTGCACCTAAATGATTGTGAGTCGTAGGAGTAGCTTTGGCGATTAGCTTTCCTGTAGTAACTTCCCATACGCCGATGTTGCCTTCGGTGTCCTCCCCACCCGCATTGGAAGCGCTTTGAGAAATGGCAACGTAGCGGCCATCGGGACTGAATGCCCATTGTTCCGACACATTCCGTGTTCGGTTCGCAGGAAGAATATCGAATGGCTGGCCTATGTATGCCATGTCAGCCGCGTCAACCACACATGCTTTAGCGTGATCCAAAATTGCGATGGTCAGTTTCCCGTCGGGGCTAGTTCGTAGCTTCTGGGGTAAACCGTCTGCTGGTCGTTTGTGACTGATCGAAAATGAAACTCCAGAATTGAGGCCAGTTCTTTCAACGGCCTCAGCCTTTGAAGCCGCGGAAACACGGTTGGATTGCTCACTGATCCTAGGCGCTCTGGGATCATCCTGCCACAATATGTTCCGAGCATACTTGCTGCCCAGACCGTACGTATACGGTGTTCGAGGTATTCGACTTGGTACTTGAATTCCGCTGAAAAAATCCGGCAAAGCTCGTTCGCGTTGTTTGATGTACTCCTCTTTCGAGTACGGCGACTGTCCGTAACGATTGGGTTGGTCGTTTTGAGATTGCATAGACCAAATCACATTTTCTCCCTCTCGCACTTCTAGTCGTGAGATCATTGGCGTAATTTCAACTTCTACCTTTTCGCTATTGGGAGAACCGGCCACATACTGTTGATAGAGGTCTTTGAATTTCTTGCCAGGAGAGATACTCATGACCAGCGAAAGTGAAACGGAATCGTCTGCGATCCAGCCCGCCGTCGTTGCCAGTCGTTTCAACTGCTCTCGAAGATCATCTGCATTCACATTTTCGGGTAGCGTCTCGGGCAGTTCTAGCTGCAACTTAACGTGCGTCCCGGAGTCAGTTGCAAGCCATTGCTCGATCTTCGGGCTGTTGATTAATGCTGCTCGCAAGTCGGAATCTGGAAACTCCAGCGTCCGAAGTTTCAGCCCGTCACCTTCGTCGACCAACGTTATGGAATTCTCCCAGATCCTTGAGTTTTCCCATTTGGCATGGTACCTCCAAACTGGAATGCGCTGTTGGTCGTCAAGGACTACACCTTCGCCTGCAAGAATGAGGTTAGGAGCAATCCAGCCAAAAATTTTGCTCGACAACGCTAGAGTTGTTGTTTGTGGCGATGTGTGTTTCAAAGTGGAATAGTCGTACATCCCCCAACAGTCTCGATCGCAATAGGCTATTCGGTTTGCACGAGGGTCGAAGACTAGGCGCAAAGCATAAGTGTTTCCAAGAGGAAGATATCCAAGATCCTCTCCAGACTCAGTACCAACAAAATGTAATCCTTCGGCGGAAGGAACAATCATCAACCGACCATCGTCGCTGAAGGTAATTTCTCCAAAACCACGATGAGGCCGACTCGGGCTGGTTTGGAAAAGCTGCTTTCCCGAGCTAAAGTCCCAGCAATGAGCACACCCATCAACGACTACAATGGCTCGATTCTTCCCTATCAGCCTAGCGGAATTGACTCGCGAAACCTTCTCTTCGACGATTGGCAAAATGTAGCGTGAGACTTCTCTTAGTTCTCCACTACTCAAGCCTTCATACAAGATCAATTCGCGATCAGCGGTTTCACCGGCCTTAGAACCGGTTGCCAGAGTCTGGTCTGACTCAGAGCAATAATCCAACAAATGCAAAGGTTCAACGGAATCCACCATCCTCTTAAAAGGGCCATTCGGCAAATTGCCCAAGTAGACTCGACTCGATTGCTTGCTACGACTGTTGTAAATCGGCGGGCTTACGCTGATAGCCACCTTCTTCTGATCGCGATCGATCAAGAGGATCGGCGAGAGTCGAGACCCAAACTGAACGTTGTCGACATAGGCTTCCCCAGGCGGAATATTTGCGAGAGGTGTATGAGTTGACTTCAGCTCTTTCAGCGGCTGAACCTGTGAAAAGAGCATTACATTGTCGAGTGCTGGCAGTATCGAAGGCAGTTGTTGTGACTTAATCGGTGTTGTTGTACTTTTAGACTCAGCAGTAGTTACCTTGGCCTCAGGATCAACGATTTTGAATGGATTGTTTGCGTTCTCAAAGTCTGCCAAATACCCGCGATCTTGCTGACTGAGTTTATCGCGACGGACCTCAATGATCATGCCATCTGCTGAACGAAGCTTGACTATTACGGGCTGCATTTCGAACAGTTCGGCCTGAACCGAAAAGATACCTGAAGCATCGCGCCAAGTTCTTGCCTCAACTTTCTGTCCAAGGGTAGCTGGGACATCATAGGGAACCAAGGCAATGATCAGAACAATTGCGAACTCGCTAAGTCTCAGAGGGCGCAGATATTGGTGCATAACAATTGCTTTCGAGGTGTGGGCGTTAGCAGAAATTGCTACCATTCTAATTCATTTTCTTGAGCGAATCGAATGCCTTAATCTTCGATCGCCGTAACTACACCCAAGATGTCGTTACGGTTCGCCCAGCCATTGATCTTGCCGATATTGTTGCAAATCAAGACGCTATCTTCCCCCAGTTCTTTCACAATATGAAGAATGAAATTTCCTTTCCATCGAATAAGCACGACATCATCTACTTTGACCGCGTCCTTATTGATCGTGGAGATAGTTACCAACTGTCCACTCTCAATGCGGCCACGCATCGAACCACCGATCGGGCGAACCTTGACCGTTTTTCCGGCCTCCAAAGCGTTGACTGCTTCCTTGACCCAACTCACTTGAACACTTTGCTTCAAAAATCTCAAACAGACGTTTCTAGTGCTCCCGGTTCATGTTCGACATGTGGTTCAGGAGCATTTGGACTGAAATATGAATAGGTCGCAACCATGGCTGCAATCGCCATGCACGCAAGAATGTGCCAAGACAACTGATCAACAAGCACTGTATGAGGACCGATGGCTATTAGTCCGAATCCGTAGAGCATCGCAGTGACTCCCACGATTGAATTCCTTGATTTTCGAATGCGAATGGTTATGTAGCCAACCATTCCCCATATTCCAGAGGTCCAGCCAATGGACCACTTGTGCCAGCCATGCTCCAAGCACGAGCGAGTTGGATCAGCGGCTGAGTAAAATACCCGAACTTTTGCGCCAATTGGATAGTTCTGCGAAAGGGATGATCCGCCAGTATAGGTCCCGTAGTTTGCGGCGAAACCTGGATAAAGCTGTTTGGACAGGACTACTTTGGCATCTGCAACAAACGAATACTCTACGCTAATTCCAGATGTCCCCTTTGAACCGTGCACAATATCAAGTTGTGTTACCTGGCCGCTAGCTTCGCTATCAAAAGTGAGAAGGTCATAGGTCTCAGCCAATATTGCAACTGGCCCTGCCAAGAACATAAGGCCAATTAACAACGCAAACAGCGAGAAAACAATTAGTCCAAATGACAACTTTACAATCAGTAATAGTCGATCAAGAATGTATCGCAAAAACTCTCCTTCCAGCCAGCAGAACAACGAAATTCGTATTATCGCGCGACCGACGGCATTATCTGGGGAAATTTGGTTCAGCCGTGGCTAGCCTTTTCCGCTCAGATAAGACAAAACTCATTCGGCCACGGATTGCACAGATTACCACGGACTTGCGTGCAAGTATAATGCTTTGAAACGCGAAGTTCATTCTTCAGTTGTTTCAATCGTGCTGCTGGCCTTCGGGCAGAATCGCTTTCCACATTTGGTTCTTGGCTTCGGGAATAGCCAACACAATTCCCGCGGTCTGTGCCAATCGATCCAGTTTTGAATACTCAGCCATCGACTGAGCGGTATCGCCAATACCATGAAGAGCGACAATTAATGCAGGCTTCGTGTCAGCCTTTGATTCAGTCGTCATTGTCAGGCAGTAAGAACGTTGCTCAATCACCAACCTGAAGTTCGCAGCGCTCGATGCGTACCCGATGCGGTTCGCTAGCTAGCCAATTGACGACACCCAATAATATTCCTCACGCTGACTTATCTTCGAGGGCTGCTCCAAATTTGGCTGGTGCCAGGTGAGTAACTTGAGCCGTTGCCATTGAAAAATTGTCGTTGTGGATCTAGCTGAGTTCTAGTAATGGTGACTCGGCCTGGATAGCGCGAAGCTTGGTATCTGTTGCCGTAGTAGCTTCGGCCAAAGTTCTGGCCGTTTACCCAATAGCCAGAATTGTTGTAGTAGTAGGGATAGCTAACAACGGGAGCCACTGCAACGATGGCTCCATTCGGTGTTTGGTAGAACATTTGTGCCGATGCTGATTGGGCGGTCCAGCAGATTGTAAAGATGGCCAACAATAGGCCGAGCGACAAGCGAACCATGATTTTCCCCTTAGGTTGAAATTGTGCAATTAGAGGTTGCTCAATGGAAATAGCGGGATTCGTAGGGATTTAGGGACAACGTTTTTTGAGCTTTTGTTAGCTCTTCCGTCATGGAGAAGTTCACGAGTACATTCAGTCTCTGTTCAGGAGATGACTCGTCAAGTGCGGACTCGTAACCTCATCCACTAGTATTGAAGTAGGGCACCAGAACCCGGCGGATTCGTACACGGCGGATTCGTACACGGGGGACTCGTACACGGGGGACTCGTACACGGGGGACTCGTACACGGGGGACTCGTACACGGGGGACTCGTAACCTCGTCCACTACAAAATCATGAGGCGCTATGGCCGTTCTTTGGCGAGCTGCCGGAAGTACCCTTCAATAACATCTCGATAGTGCGTGGGAAGCTCTTCTGTCAATCGTTGCAAAGCCTCCTGTCGCTGAGCTGGAGGCAGATTTCCCCAACCAGAACGTTGTTCAAGCTTCTTCTGATCAACGTCACCAGCGCCCTTGGGACCTCCGGCGATTTGGCTTTCGTCCATGGGTTTCTGCTGCATGTTCTCAGGCATTTGGTTTTGCTGATTCTGTTGCTGCTGTTGTTGCTGTTGCATCTGTCGAGCTTGTTCTTCGATCTGCTCGATCATCTTGTCCAACTTCTTGACGATGTCCTCCTCTTCGTCTCGCACTTTTTGACCAGCTCGACCAAGCTCTAGCCTTCTTCCAACATCCGTCATTAATCTTGCGATTTCATCCAGACTATCTTCCTTTAAAGGAGCAATATCGGATTGCATCAAATGCGAAACTTGTCGGTACCGAGCGGGCAATTCTGACTCGCGTTCAAGCAATGCTTTTAGATTGCTCAAACACTCAGATTTCTTAAGCAGGTGATGTTCGGCTGACGCGCGGTAAAAGAGCAAGGAAGCCGGATCGCATACCTGAGCCAGTTCTAACCCGCTTAATGTCTCCAGTGCTTCATCGTACATCTTGCGTTGAGCGAAAGCGCGTCCGCATGCCAATCGAACGGTGTCTTGAAGCCAGCCAGGTACATCGCTAACCAACCAAGGGATATCCTTAGGGGCTGTGATGGGCGAGTCGATCGATCGGAGCGCAATGTTCAACTCTGACAGACGAGGTTCCAAATTTGCGCAAGTATCGAGAAGTCGATCCAGAAAAGCTGGACCTTTCAAACCTTCAGCCGACTTCCAAGACTGTTCGACTTTGGCACGAACTTCTACGGAGGCTTGACGCTGATCGAGATAACTGGAAATCAGACCATCGTAGCCGGACGATTTGGGCCAATCCCATGAAGCAACTTTGGTGATCTTTTCGCCGTCCGTACTCTGGGCAATCACTGCCGACTGCGACAACAAGAATGGAGAAAGTGCCACAAACAGAAAGGAAAACCAACTCAAAATCATCCAGCTTTTCTTAAGCATCACTGTTCCTTACTCGGAAATGAGTAGGCAAAAACGGATGAGTGTCAACTATTTGCGACACTATTTCGTGGCGACGACTTAAAGGATTCTAGCCGATTTGAGCAGCAAATTCCAATAACAGTGTGCTATTGCCGATAAAATCCCGCTCATTCTTTGGGAAAAATGGGGGTTAATTGGGCTTGAGCGACATGGCTAGCTTTGCGACACTCTGGGTTAGTTAGGCTAATGAGACGGTCAAACTAACGCTTACTTAACCGATTTTTGATCGCTTTTGTTCACTGTTTTCCAGATTTGAGGGAAACGCATGCGATTTCGCCAAATTGACAAGATTACACACCTAGAACCTGGCAAATCGATCCGCGCTGAGAAAACTCTTCGTGGAGATGAGGATTACCTGCGTGACCATTTTCCTCGATTCCCCGTACAACCTGGGGTATTGATGCTGGAATCATTGTATCAGGCCTCGCAGTTTTTGGTCCGCGCATCGGAGAATTATCACTCCGGGCTGGTCATGATGCGAGATGCAAAAAATGTGAAATTTGCTTCGTTTCTTCAGCCCAATGAGACTCTTGTGGTCGAAGCTGAGATTCTCAAGGTAGAAGGAAAATGCTACACGCTTAAAGCCAGCGGAACGAATGGTTCCAACGTATGCGTGGCTGGACGGCTGGTAATTGAATGTATGCAGGACGGAGAGCCGAACTCGGTTGACCTGCACGCTGCAGAGTATATTCGGCAAATCGTTGAGCAACTTCAACAGGTGGCTATGGCTTAACCAACAGATGGCTATAATCTTGCCCCTGTCGGGTGTTCAGCCGAAGAAATGTCCCGCAGAAGATGCTATTATTTTGAGCTGGCTGGGTCGGCTCGACAAAATTTGTCCACTATTAGGAAAACAGAACTATGGCGAATTCGGAAGAGGTCTTCGAGAAGGTTCGAGCTGCTTTGGTTGATGCGCTTGGTGTTGATGATGATGAAGTAACACCGCAAGCCACGATGGTTGGCGATTTGGGTGCAGAGTCGATCGACTTCTTGGATATTGTCTTCAAGCTTGAAAAAGCTTTTGGAATCACCATTCCGCGCGAAGAACTATTCCCAGACGACATTCTTACCAACGCCATGTACGTAAAAGATGGCAAGGTGACAGCCGAGGGAATCTCAGAACTCAAGAAGCGTCTTTCGTGGGCGGATTTGAGCAAATTTGAGCAAAATCCACGCGTTCAAGATTTCGGTAACCTATTAACGGTTAACGACTTGTGCCGCTATGTTCAAAGCAAGATCTAGTTTTGGTGCTTGACTGAGATGCGCTGGTTTTGGATCGATCGATTCGAAAAGTTTGTTTCCGGTAAAGAAGCGACAACGGTAAAGAACGTAACGTTGGGTGAGGAGCCCTTGGACGATTATTTGCCGGGCTATCCACATTATCCAAGCAGCTTAATGATCGAGGGGATGGCTCAGACCGGTGGTCTGCTGATCTCCCAGATGCAGGATTTCACCCAGCGCATCGTCCTTGCCAAGGTAAGCAAAGCTCACTTCGATAAGATTGCAGAACCCGGTGACCAACTACGGTTAACCGCGACATTGGTCAACCTTCAAAACGATGGTGCGATTGTTGAGGGACTGATCGAAGTGGCCGGGCAAACGCTCGCCGAGATGGAGTTGACGTTTGCGATTCTAGACGAGTCCTTTGGAAAGGAATCTTTTTTCAAACCCGGAGACCTTTGTCGTATTCTTCGCAGCTTGAAGATGTTTGATGTTGGAGTCAATCAGGATGGTTCCAAAATCCAAATTCCTCCGTTGATGTTGGAGGCTGAATTGCAAGAAAGGCCCTCGGTTCAACTTACCTAGACTGATAACTTGGTTTCGCGGATCAGTCGTAGATCTTATGCTGTCTAAATTCCGCAAAACGAGAAATGAATGCTAAGGTCTAGCTAGCATTTCGTTCGATATGTGGAAGGTACTTGGGCCAGTCTCTAAAATGATGACACTCTAGGTACAACCCTCAAATCTTAAATCTGGTTGTATCGGCTGCAACGCTCATGCTTCGTGTGTGCGTTCTTCCACGCTTTCCGGTCGTAGTGCGCTTCCGCACTAAGTTCAGGTATCTTCAAGCACATCGCCGAACCAACACTTAGCTCGGAGAGGGACCTCCGAATACTGCGCTCGAAATGTGTAACGACGAGCACGACCAATGAAACATGCAGCACGTTAGGATGACGTCATGCAAGTGATAAAATTGAGCTTCACAGCCAGACTATGCGTCCTTGCGTTGCTTTGCAGCCTGCATTCCGGATGCGTGACCGTTGCGGGCTTGCAGGATATGCACTTCTCGTGCTCCAACAAGCTGCGAGCCAGTGATGCTTGGAGGTGTTCATTCACCTCCGAACAAAGACGATCTTTAAGCTGTGATTTTGAATCTGGCTTCAAGAAGGGATACTACGATACGGCAATGAACAAAGATTGCCGACTTCCGCCAATAGCTCCACCCAAATATTGGGCAGCCAAGTACCAAACCTGCGAAGGCCAATGTGCAGTTCAAGATTGGTTCCGCGGGTACCAACACGGAATCGCAGTTGCCCAATCAGGAAGCTGTTCTCAAACCGCAGAGATACCAATCAGCCCAGGCGCTCCAGTGCTGAACAAGACCGGTTGTGGAGCTTGCTACTCGCCAGATTGCTGCAAAGATGCCAACTGCAATCAGTGCGGCCAGAACTCATCGGAAGAGTTCGTTCAACCGTATCACTACGAGCAGACGAACGGTTCCAAAAGCGTGCCCGCAAGTCAGATGATTGATATGCCTGATAGCAAAGCCATCATACCCGTATCGTTTCAAAGTAGCGGCGGATTGATAGGCGGTTATGGCAACAGAAACAACTAATTGTTTGAGAATTCACTAACAACTGCGCATAACGAAACGCAACGCCATACAGCTCATGGATGAGTTGAGACGGCGCGCCAGGGAGGGGTCAATGTTTTCGAAGTCAATCATAGACAGATTGCCATCGCCCAAGCTACTAGTGTCCATACTTCGAGTGGTAAGCGGCGTTGCTGTGGCAATCTTGTGTGCAGCAAGCAGTGGTTGCGTAACGTTTACCAAACACGCAGTGCCTGCTGCGCGATTGCCCCATCAGTATCAGGCTCCTTCCAAGTGCAATCTGCATCCAATCAACTTCCAATTGTTGAGTATCGCTCAAGGGCAAGAGCACAAGCTTGATTCGGGAGACGTCCTGGCGGTGACCATTCAAGGTATTCTGCCACCCAAAACTGAGACGCTAGCGCCGATGACGTCGAATCAAATGTCGCTCTCTCGAGAATACTATCCGCCGCTTGGCGTAGTTAACACACCTAGCTACGGAATTCCATTCCCTGTTCAAGGAGATGGTGCAGTTCACTTGCCTGAAGCTAATCCAATAGAAGTTCGCGGCCTTACAGTTCAGCAAGCAGCCCAAAAGATCGTTGATGCCTTCATTAGCAAGGATGTTCTGAAAAAGGACTCTGCTCAAGTTGGTGTCAGCCTGCTCAAGAGTCGCGTGAACAGAGTTGTAGTGCTTAGGGAAGATGCTTCGCTTGAAGCGGCGTCCACAATTCAGCGTGGTCAAACAATCGTTCATAAGCGTGGTTCAGGCGTGCTGATCGACTTGCCGGCCAAGGAAAGTGACGTTTTGCACGCTCTAGCAGGTAGCGGAGGCCTTCCAGGAGTCGATTCTTACAACGAAATTTGGATTCTCCGCAAATCGACAATTACCGAACAGGATGACCCACAAGTCGAGTCAATTGTTAATGGCAGCGTTGATCCAATTCAGGGAATCGAACAATTGCCAGCTCATGTTAAAGCTATTCGCATTCCTTTGAAGCAATGTCCAGGCGAGCCGATTGGATTCACGACTGAGGATATCACGCTTCACGACGGTGATATTCTGTACGTTGAACCTCGGAAGGATGAGTATTTCTACACGGGTGGTCTACTGCCTGGTGGACAGTACGTCATGCCTCGTGACGAAGACTTGGATATTATCGAAGCAATCGCTCTAGCAACGGGTAGCGTCGGCGGCCTGGGAGGTACATCGTCGGTTGCTGTGTTGCGATCAGGTGCAGGATTGGGAAATATTATTCCACCAACTCGTGTTCTTATCCTGCGAAAGCTTCCAAACGGACAACAATTACCGATTCGCGTCGATCTAAACTTAGCGATGAAGGATCCTAAAGAAAGAATCCGAATCATGGCGGGCGACTACATCATGATGTACTACAAGCCAGGAGAAATGGCAATCAATGCATCGTTGAACTTCTTCAACGTCAACATCACGAAGAATACACACTAAGCGATCACGAAGCTGTAGATCTCGAACTTCGAAAGGCGACCTGAACTACAGGTCGCCTTTTCTATTGGCGTAAGAAAGTCCTGCACTCAAACCGAACGTCCATAGGAGCGGAAAGCCTATTTCGTGAGGCATCCAGACGGTGTTTTGAATCAGTAGAACTGCCGCTGTAGTTGCTCCCAGCGATCCGCATATCCATTGTGTCGAGCTGCCGAAGTGATCCTCTGAAACTTTGAAAAACTGCCAAAGCACTAAAGCTCCTGCAATTATTAGGAAGCTCACTCCCAAATAGCCAAATCGCAACGTTACTAGCGCGTAGGTATTCTCAATAGTCCACACACGCTTTAAGGCTTCTGCGTCGACTTGGCCAACAGGAACATTAACTGGAAAACCAGAAACAGCAGTTGTGCCAAATCCCAAAAGTCCCGAGTGTTTGAGTGCAAACTTGTTCACCTCGAACAGTGCGAAACGTGCTCGAATACTGGAGTGCTTTCGCGTTTCGCCATCGACAGTAAACTCTTTTTGTCTTCGATCCTCGCCAGACCGGCGTTCCAAAGTTGAAATGATCGGTTCTTTGAATACGACGCCAACAACCAAGCAAATTGCAGCTAGCCCTATAAGCCAAGCGCGTGACTTAGGTAGAAAATAGAAGGCTCCGAAGTAGACCGTTGCCACGACACCAACCAATGGACCTCGAGAGCCCGTGCCAATCACTCCAATGATTGAGATGATCAATGCAATAATCCAAGCCGATGATGCTCGACGATGCACAGCTCGAACAGCTCCATGCAATGTCCAGCCGAGCAACAATACTTGGACAACTCCAAAATAGATAGGGTTCAGAGTTGGTCCGTAAGCTCGGTGAAACCCCCAGCGCGTTTTGTCTCGAGCCAAGCCCTCTTCTGGCCTTACATCAAAGGCCGTTTCCAACAAATTGACCTCAGTCGCAGCTTCAATGATCGAGATGATGGCCAGAGCAAGGCCGACGAATGCGATTACTCGCCAAGATTTCTTGAGTGCATCTTGCGATTGAAAGGCAACACGGCCGGCAACGTAAGGCAAGTACCATTCAACGTAAGCTCGACCTAGGATCTCCCAGTTAAAGCCGTCGTGTGAGATGTCGCTTAGAATGTGGGTAAAGAATAACCCCAACATGGCAAAATCACTTGCAACTAGCCGAACGGGAAAGGTTCGACCAGGCAAAAAGCAATACAGGATTAGGCAAGTGGTTCCAACCGCGACCTTGACATCGATTCCCTTACCAACGATTGAGGCTTGATGCTGTACCAAATAGATCATTAACCAAGCGGGAAAGAGCCAAGCAATCGGAACAACCGTGGCCATTCCCATCTGTGGCCCTTTTTTTAGCGATACGGCCAGGAATAGGGCAACTAGGCTGACAACAACGATCCACCACATCATGGGATTCACCTAGCCCGAGACTTCGAAAATGCACAACCTCGAGCGACTCGAATGTTCACTACTTGGGCTTGCAACCTAAAAGAGCGATAACGCAGCCCGTTAAGCATAATCGAAAGCAAACGTTGTCAATTCGGTCACCGTAGTTCACACATTCTGATTTTGGTAAAGAACAGGTTGTAACGATTGCAACGATTTTGATCACGAACCATTGAGTCGAAAGGCGACTGGGCCAGTTCATTTGCATTGACTAATCTCGCTTTCAAATCAAACTGAGCTGAGTAACTCCCTATACCTCTTGGTGGGGTAAGAACGTATTAAAGCTCAATGTCACATACTTTTGGCCGGATCCGCCCATGACTTCAGCAGCAGCTAAGCGAAACAAACGCCCCTCCAGCAAGGGAAAGAAACGGCGTTTTTCGCCTTCAGATATTCGTTCATCTCGAAAACGAGACTACGAATTTGACTTGATGGAGATCTTGAACAGACGCAAGCCGCTAATTGTTACTTCCGGCTTTATGGGGGTGCTTTTGGCAGCCGCATACATGATGTTCATGCCACCGACATTCGAGTCAACTAGCCGTTTGTTGTTGATGCAAAGCGAAGCTGCTTCGCTAGCGTCGAACAACAATTCAGTTGGCGATTCGGTCTCGCAAGATTTGCTCGCGACTCACATGACCTTGATCCAAAGTCCATTGATCGTGAATCAAGCTTTGACCAATAGCATGTTGAGCGACCTGCCAAGTCTAGTTGATCAGGCTGGTGATCGTCCAACGATGCGGTACGTCGTCGACAATTTGTACATAAGTCGCGGCGGTAAGGGTAATGCAAAGAATTCTCACACGCTTTCGGTTGCCTTCCGTCACACCAACCCAGAGGATGCTGAAAAGGTCGTCAATGCAGTTGTTGCGCAATATCAGCAGTTTGTTGCTGAAAAGTTCAAAGACATCAACAAAGAGGCTGTTAGCCTGATAAGTACCGCCCGAACAGAGCTTGAGGACGAAATTGGCGAAATGGCCAAAGAGTACGAGCAGTTTCGTATGGATTCACCCTTGATTTCCAATGATGGAATGGGCGGGAATGTTCACGAGTTGCGATTCCAGCAATTGGCCACAGAACTTGCTAATGTTGCGATCGCCATTGATGAAACGAACAGTCGTCTGCAAATGGTGAAGACTGGTCTTGAGCAGATGGAAAACATGAAGCGTCCGCCGATTGAGAAGCTGACACTGATCGATGAAAAGGCCGCCGTTCGACTCGGCGTTCTTGTTACCGTCGAGCGCGGTGAATCAAGAAGTGCGGCGTTCCTAGCTCTGCAACCCGAACGGGCTGCAGGTGCTCAGATCGAATACACGTCGATACTGGATTTGCGGGCTAAGCTGACTCAGGCTAAGAGCGAATATGGTTCGAATCACCCGGAAGTTCGATTCTTGGAGTCTCGTATCAAGGAAATGGAAAAGTTCCTTACGCAACGAGAACCAGTTCTTGGTGTTACAGACGATCGTAAGGAGTTGACTCCGGATGACGTGATGAACGCTTACGTGGCCATGCTCGAAACCGACTTGGTAGCTCTGAAACAGCGCAAGATCGATATGGAGCGTCAGCAACTGGAAGCCGAAGAGGAGTCCAAGAAGCTGATCGTGTATGAGCTTCAGAATCAAGAATTGTTGACAAAGATGTCTCGCCATGAGGCCCTTTACGACTCAGTTGTGACCCGCCTGCGCGACATTAACATGCAACAGGATGCAACTGCTTTGATCCTTGAGGAGATCGAAAAACCGGAAGTTGGTAAGAAAGTTTCTCCGAGTATTCCAATTGCGGCTGTCATTGCAGTGTTGGCAACCTTCCTGTTCTCTGGAACCGCGATATTGATTGCCGAGTTGAATGACAAACGACTTCACAATCCTGAGGATTTAGAAAGAGTTTACAATGCCCCTGTGCTTGGAATGCTACCGAATTTTCAAGACCATTCTGACGTGTCCGCAATTATCAAGACAATTAGGAAGAAAAAGGACCCCATCGCTGGCGAGATTCTAACTTATCACGCTCCAACAAATCCAATCAGCGAACAAATTCGAACCATTCGAACTCAACTAGTTTTCCAACTCGGTGATCAAAATCAGCTACTGGCTACCACTAGTCCGAATCAAGGCGACGGAAAAACCACGGTAGTAACGAACTTGGCCATTTCGCTAGCTACGGCAGGCAAATCAGTGTTAATTGTCGACTGCGATATGCGACGACCTAATTTGCACGGCCAATTTGGTATCGACTATCAAAAAGGATTGGCAGATGTTCTGCTAGACCAACTTGAGATCGAGGATGCAATCAAAGCTGGCCCTGTTGAGAAACTGAGTTTGATGACAGCAGGGCAGATTGCAAACAATCCCGCAGAGTTGTTGTCGTCTGAGAAGTTTAGAAACTTGCTGGAAGTGCTTCGAAATAAGTTTGACATCGTAATTCTTGACTGTCCACCACTCCTGCCGGTCACGGACCCCGCTATTATCGCTCCGATGGTAGACCATGTGCTGTTAGTAACCCAGTTGGACGAACACAGTGGCCCAAAGGCACTTCGCTGCCACAAAATTCTAGCTTCACTTGGTACTCACTTGATCGGTATTGTGGTCAATAAGACTCAGGTTAAGACCAGCGGTTACTACTATCAGGACTACTACACCAGCTATTACAAGGCTGATTGATGCCCGTTCGAATTAGTTGAAGCAAAAGCTAAGGTTGCCATGCAACCTTAGAGTTCGGAGTTAGCTTTGCGGTTAATTGATTGTTGCCTTGTAAGCCCGAAAGGACTTTCCTGTTGAACAGTCTTACTGTCCTAGCTGACATAGCGCTACACTGAGTCCCGATGACTTGGTGTTCGTCGAGTTTGTAAAGGCCCGCTCACGACGTTGGCACTAACGGTTTAGTGTCACCCAGAGGAACGAAGTCCGCCCTGACCGAACCATCTGTGGAATCAGAATTCACACCAATGATTAACAACCAAGACAACAACGCAAGCAGTATGCAGCGACTAAAAGTGCTTCTAAAGCACTATCGCGTGCCGCTACTTGTAATCATTCATATCTTTCTTTTCACTGCCATTTTCTGGTTTGCGATAATGATTCGGCACGAGATTCTTGATTGGCGATACACGCCAGCAGGTTTCTTAAGGCTCATCAAAATCGTGTTGCCAGTGAAGATTGCAATCTTCTATGCGCTCGGAAGCTTTCATGGTTGGTGGCGTCACGTCACTTTCTCAGATCTGTTCTTACTTGCGCGAGCTGCTACGGTAGCCTGTTTTGCAATTGCAAGTATTGTCTATTTCTATCCTGTTCTAGGAGCGCCCAAAGCTGTTTTACTGATAGACTGGCTAACCACGATCGTCGTGCTTTCTGGATTCAGAAGCATGTGGCGATTTTGGGATGAGAAGATAAGCGCTACAAGCATCCGCCGACACCGAGCACTATTGGTGGGTGACAATTCGGAAGCCGCGCAGCTAGCGCACTTGGTCAACTCCCGATCGCAGATTAAGCATCGAATCGTCGGGTTGGTTTCACCCAATGCAAACTACAGGAAGGCTCAGTTCAGCGATTTGAATGTCGTTGGTTCGCTAAAAGACCTTCCGCGCCTACGAAGAGAATATCGGGCTTCAAGGCTGTTGATTCCATTTGGATCTGTTTCAGTTCAACAGGTCCGAGAATTGCTGGATAAGCAAGAGCAGTTGGACGTAGAAATCAGCGTGCTTCCACAACTGTCTGAAATGATGGACGGCCATGAGCGAATTCCAGTGAGGCCCGTCGCATACGAAGATCTATTGGGCAGGGATCCCGTAAAGCTGGACACCACTTCAATCGGACAGATGCTCAACAACGCTACGGTTCTAGTCACGGGGGCGGGCGGAAGTATCGGCTCAGAACTCTGTCGGCAGATTATAGCCTTCAATCCTAAACAATTGATTCTGCTTGGCCGAGGCGAAAACCGAATCTTCCACATTCATCGAGAACTTCTGGCTAAGAACGGCTCGACAGAACTGGTTACGATCATCGCTAGTGCGACCGATAGAACGCGAATGGAAGAGATCTTCAAAACATATCAACCTGAGATTGTTTTCCACGCAGCGGCTCACAAACACGTACCGCTCACCGAATGTAACATTGGCGAAGCGGTCATCAACAATGTTCTAGGCACTCAAAACGTAGCGGATCTGTCCAGCGAATATGGCGTCAAGCGCTTTGTTTTAATTTCCACTGACAAAGCCGTGAATCCTACCAGCGTAATGGGCTGCACAAAACAGTTGGCAGAGCGTTATTGCACTGCCTTAGGCGCAGAATCTTCTACCAAGTTCGTTGTTACCCGGTTCGGAAATGTGCTTGGATCTGAAGGTAGTGTTGTACCAATTTTCCAAAAGCAGATCGCTGATGGTGGTCCAATAACGATTACCGATGCATCAATGACCCGTTACTTTATGACCATTCCTGAGGCTTCGCAGTTGGTTGTTCAAGCTGCAGCCATGGGAAATGGTAGTGAGATTTTTGTACTTGAGATGGGCAAGCCAGTCAAAATCGTCGACATGGCCAGAGACCTGATACGATTGGCAGGTTTACCTCCTGATTCGATCGAGATCAAGATTACAGGTATAAGACCAGGCGAAAAGACCTACGAAGAACTCTATTACGACGAAGAACACTCGAAGCCGACTCCCCATCCAAAAATCTTGGTAGCCGAGTATCGGCAGTTTGAGTACGAGATGGTTCGCAAAGAGACTTCGGATCTGATCGATCTTGCATATGATGAGTCCAGCGAGATATCGGATCGACTACAAGAGTTGATTCCCGAATATCGGGACAATTTGCTGAAGGCACGAGCCGCGTGCTGGAGAGCAAGCTCAAGCTTCTGTCGCGAATTAGTCCTTGACCAATTGAAAGAAGCTTCGAATTCTTTCAAACTTGCATTCTGAATCTCTAGGCAGTCGTCAGCCCTAACGATGCTAAAGAAATCTATAGTACCAACTTGCATTACTTGCGGCGGCTCACCCAAACGCTACATGCAGCATGAAGCTGTTGGATTATTCTGGAAGTGCAAGTGCGGGCTTATCTTCCAAGATCCTCAGGATTTCATTTCTGAAGAGGAAGGCCTGAAAGCGATCGCTGAGGGCGGCACGGAAACCGCCAATGATCGTTTTCAAAGTGCTTTTTCTGAAAGCATCGATACTTCGGATGCTGACGGCAACATGTACTCTGATCATGGCATCGACCATGCAAAGATGTCTGCCGGAATCTGTGATGCGGCCGTGGCCGCCTTCGAAAATGAAGGCAAGAGGGTTGAAGGTCAGTTTAGCTGGCTTGATATCGGCTGTGCCAACGGTTTCCTGCTAGGCGAGCTGAAGCGAAGGTTTCCCAACGCAAACTTAGTTGGCGTTGAACCTTCGCCGGTTTCCGCTGAGAAAGCCAAGAGAATGTTCGGCCTAGACATTCACGTTGGCACCATGAACACCTTTCAACCGACGAGCGAAACTGCTTTTAATTTCGTCACGATCCTAGGAAACTTGCAACTGCATGAGAATCCCTTTGAGACCGTCAGAAAAGCTGCGCAGTTGATGAAGCCTGGGTCGCTTTTGGTCTGTCAATTCAAGAACCCTGATTGCAGTGCGAGAAGGCTAGGCCGCTGGGCGAGTTATGTCCCGATCATCAAGCGATCAAGTCTAACTAAGCAGATCTTCGAGCGTGGCTTTGCCTGCATGCGATATTCGGGCAGCAAGGCAGTGCTCGCAAAGGCCATCGAACGGACTGGATTGAGGGTTAAGAGAGTTTATTCAATTGCTCCGCGAATGTTGGCTTGGACCGATGGCAGCAAAGCTCATGCCGCAGGTCTTAAAGGGAAACTCTGGGCTGTTTTGGATCGGCTTGATCAGATGATGGATCAACGGGCTTGGATCGAATTTGTCTGCCAGAAGCCGGAGTAGTAACAAGTGCAACCAAATTTTCTTGTGATCGGAGCGATGAAAAGTGCGACGACGACACTCTATCACGATCTAGCTCAGAATCCGAATGTGTGCTGCGCTGAGAAGGAAGCTGGAGTATATCTGCAGGATTCTACAAGCTTTCAATTGGAAGGTTTGGACTCGAGCAAAGCGTCGGCTATTGGAGAGATTTGTACCAGCTACAGCATGTACCCAGACATTCAAGGAGTTGCGGAAAGGGTACGCAACGCGCTAGGTAGCGAAGTTCGAATTGTTTATCTAGTACGCAATCCGATACAACGCACGCTTAGCCATCATCAGCATTTTTACAATTGGCACGGTGCTGGCCAAATGGGACCAGACATTAATTTGGAACTCAACAATCACCCTCAGTTGATCAACTACAGCAAGTACGCGATGCAGCTCGAGCCATGGGTGGAGCAGTTTGGATTGTCGAAACTGCATGTCATTCAATTTGAGAACTATATCGCCAACCGACTAAGCTGTTTGGAAAAGCTCTGCAACTTCCTTGACGTGCCAGTTCAGTTTGGAACTCTGCAGGAGGAAGGGGCTAATCGTGGAGATGATCGAAGAGTTGCTGGAACGACGATGCTCAAGTTCTATCACACCAAGATGTTTCAGCGCTGGCTTCGACCATTAACGCGAGGACCGGTAAGATGGCTAGTTAGATCTGTTTTTCTCCATCGAGCCCGAAAGGTCTCCATTGCTCCCACACGAGAAACTCTCAATCGAATTCGCGATGCGGTTCTGCCGGATACAATGCAATTGCAGCAGCTTTTAGGCTTTTCGCAGCCCATGTGGAACCTGGATCAAACGATCGATAAGATCTTAGATCGAGACGCAAGTAAGGTTGTTCAATCGCGATGACCCGAGATTCGCAATCGAATGGAACGTCAGCCTTTAGCAGCACCGCTAATCGAGCCGACTGGGCAAGTGCAACGCAGCAAAGACGTAGATCATACCGTCGATGGATAAGCGTTGCTCACCATCTAACATTCTTTCTTGGAAGGAAGTTTCCGAAAGCTGTTCCACTAATTTATGTAATTGGCTATCCAAAAAGCGGAACGACTTGGGTTTGCCAACTTCTGTCGGACTACTTGCAGCTTCCTTTTCCTCAACATGCGATTCTACCCGTAGGTTGTCCTGCCGTTGTGCATGGTCATGAAACGGTTCGAGCTGATTATCCGCAGGGCATCTACGTAATGAGAGATGGCCGGGACGTTGCGATATCGGCCTTCCACCATCTTCGCAAGCATTCGCAGCTTGGCGGCAAGAGTAAAGGCAAAACTAACTTCTTCGCAGGTCGCTCAGGTGATCAATCCGTTTCAGAATTGTTACCGGACTTTGTCGAACACATGTGGAAACATCCTTTCGGTGCAAAGATCGATTGGGGAAAGCACGTGCAGAGTTGTTTTCATTCGACGAATCATAATTTTGGTGTATTTCGATACGAGGATCTGGTCGACCGACCAGAGCATGCACTCACATCGATGATTGAAAACCTCACTCGAGAGCAAATTGACACAACAAAGTTAAGCTCCACTTGCGTGAGGTTTACATTCGAGGCCATTTCGGGGCGAGCCTCTGGAACGGAGAACAAAGAGTCGTACCTACGCAAAGGCACGCATGGCGATTGGCGAAATCACTTCACCTTGGCTGCAGCTCAGGCATTTGATCAATGTTTTGGCGAAGCACTCATTTCAGCAGGATATGAGAGTTCTCGCGACTGGGTTGTTCATTGTCCGCAATCGATAAGCAGCAACGTTGCAGCAGCGATAACTGATGCCGTGGACTAAATGAGTTGCTCGAGCCACTACCATCGAGCTTATTGTGAATAATTCGCAATCAGCCAACAAGAAGCGACCGCCATCCCAGATAGTCCGAGTTGTAACCAACTACGCGCGACTTCTGGGTGCGCTGCTGATTGGTTTTTTGCTTGTTCGTATACTTCTACGATTTGGTGAGGGCGCGTTTGGACTGATTACATTATTGGGCTCAGGTACTGGTCTTGGAATGATTATCCAGGAGACGGTTAGAGCTGGTACAGTTCCAATTCTGGGTAAAGCGTATCATAGTGGATCGGCAGAACGATTTCGTGCGGTGTTGAGTTCCGCGATGGCAGCTAGTCTGATAGCTTCCATCGCCGTGGTTGCGATCTATGCAGCTCTCTATTTTTGCGTACCTCTTTTCAAGATTCCGGAAGCTCTTTGGGCATCGGCTCAGTGGTTTACGATTGCCATGGGTTTGATGTCGGTATTCAACGTCGCGCTTTCACCGTTGATCAATTTCTTTGCAGTCTCCGAAAGGATGGCTCTTTACAACTTTTCCGGCTTTCTTCTGCGACTCGCTGACCTATTGGCAGCCTCCATTACTTTATTTGCGGTATCGATTGAAGAACCAGCGATGTGCATCATCGTCTACGGTTGGGTCTATACTGTAATCGCAGCATTGACGATGCTGATTACCTCGGCACTAGCCTTTAAGACAGACCGAATCGTAAGTCTGAGTTTTAGGTCCATCAATCGATCCGACATGGCTAGTTTCGCTCATTCAGCAGGCTGGAACTCGGGAGTCACATTAGCTTTGAGCCTGTATTCAAAGACTAACACAATCATCTACAACCTATTCTTCGGAATATTTGGCAACGTAGTTTTTGGTATCGCCAACCAACTGACATTCTATGTTCGGCAAACAGTGTCGGGGCTAGTTCACGGCATGGATGCAGTATCGGCAAGAATCACGAATACCGATTCACCAGAAGCCATCAAACGCTTGCTCAATCGATCGACACATCATCAATCGATCATTGTAATGCCAGCCAGTGCTGGTCTGGTTTTGTTCACCCATTGGATCGTCAACTTTTGGGTCGGAGATCGACTAGATGATCCAGCCAAGTCATTGCCAGTGATTTCGATGCTGATTTGCATACTCGTTGCAGGCGTTGCAGCACGAGCATTATCAGATGGGTGGATCAAAATCATGTCCGGCGATGGTAGCGTCAGTTCGTATGCTCCCTGGGTCATTGCTGGAGGACTTTGCAATCCAGTACTGGCGATTTTGGCAACCTGGCTGGCGCCCGAGTCGATCAAACTGTATTGTGCAGCTTATGTCTTTTCCTCGCTTACGGTTTTAGTTCATTTAGTCGTTATTCCGAGAATCATTAGCCGCAGATATTCGCTTCCGTTGAGCGAAGTGTACTCGCCATTTCTAAAGCCAGGTCTGGCCACCGGTATAGCCACAGTATTGACCTTGTTGGCGATGAAGTTAGCAAGCGAGACGGCATTAGTTATACTGATCTCGCCAGTCGCGTTCGTGATCTGCTACAGCATTCAGTGCTTGATGTATGTCTTCACTGCCGATGAACGAACCCGGATTTTGCGACTGCTGCGACTACAGAGGTTTGCAGGTTCTGCCTCGAATGTCGCACTGACTAAACCAGACAATGGCTAAGTCAATTCACATTGCGATGCGCGAGTTTTCCCGATCTAGTGGCGGAGGACATGTCGTCAACCAGGGAATTATGAATGGCTTTCGGAAGCTCGATTACATTCAGGTAACACCATTTCAGGATGCGAGTGAGATTCCGAACGAGTCCGATTTCGTTCTGTGCATGGGAACTCAGGCGATTAAGCGGCGTGGACCAAAAACAGTATTCTGGCCACTCAACGTAGCGATGTTTGACAGCGATGCAATTCGCGTCTCTTCGACTACGCTCTGGAATAGTTTTCGTTATCGAGTGCTCAGATTCAAAGTTGGAAGATCGGTTCGAAAAGCAGATGTACTGGTTTTCGATAGCCACTTTGCCAGAGATGAACATCAGCGATTTTTTCCGGCGATTAAAACTAAGCCCACCCTCGCTATGCGTCCCGGCTTACAACCTCCCGATGAACTAAAGAGTGGTCCTAGGGAGAAAGTAGTCGCCGGTCGAATAGCAATGGTCTCGCACCTTTACCCGTACAAATTGGTCGTCGAGTCGATTCAAGGGTTTAAGCAGGCTCTAGTAGAACTTCCGCACCTTCAGCTTCAAATCGCAGGCAGATGTCCAGACGCAGCTTACGAAAAACTCGTGAGAAAAGAGATCGGCTCGTTGGAGAATATTCAGCTCCTGGGAAATTTGGATAGCTCGCAGCTTTCAAAACTTTACAGCTCCTCCGAATTAGTCTTGTTTAGTTCAATCTGCGAGAACGCCGGTAGTTTCACAGCTTTTGATGCAATCTACTTTGGCAAACCAATGATCTGCTCAAACCGAAGCTCAATGCCCGAGGCGATGCATGACAGCGTTCTGTACGTTGATCCTTTTTCACCAAGTGAAATTGGTAGCGCAATCGTGAGTGTCTTCACAAAACCGGACTTGAAGAGCGATTTAGAGTATCGCGCTCGTCAGCGGGCAGATCGCCTGGAGAGTTGGGATCAACGAGCAAAAACCGTGGCCGATTTTCTTGTTCAGTTAGCGGGACATTCTTAGCCTCATGCGCCGGACTATTCGCAAAATTGCTGTTCCGCTAGCCGCCAAGGCGCTTGAGTTATCCGGATGGTCCGCAAAGATTGTTCGCCAACCTGGAACGCACCTGCTATATCTTCATCATGTGAGCGATCTTCAATGGTTTGATGACTGGATGAAATCTATCAGCAAGCGTTTTGAACTGATCGACCACAATCAGGCTTTGGAGAGAATTGAAACAGGCAGGCATCCTTGCTCTGCGGTTTCGATCTCCTTCGACGATGGGTTTGCAAGCTGTTGGTCAGCCGCAGAAATTCTAGAAAAGTACAAGACACGAGGACTGTTCTATATCTGCCCAAATGTGGTCGGCGCGAAGCAGAAGGCGACCGACAAGTTCTTCGGCTTTGCTCAACCTGAAGCTATGATGGATTGGCAGCAGATTAAGAAGCTCTCAGATCGTGGACATCTGTTCGGCGGCCACACCTGCACGCATCCGAACTTGGCGGAAGTTTCTGAGCGTGTCGCTGAAGATGAATTAAAACGATCCAAGAATGTCATTGAAGAAAAATTGGGCGTGAGCTGCGATCATTTTGCTTGGCCCTATGGTCGTCGACAAGCGATAACCGAGCAGGTCATTCAGAAGGCTTACACCCTTGGTTTCAAATCAGTTGCCTCTGGAATTCGCGGCTCGCACTCTGTAAGACATCGTGGAGTACTCTTACGAAACGTTGTCGGTGATGGGGAGCCGGTTGCTGAAACGTTAATGCTTCTGGCCATGAGCATTAAGCAGCTAGACAGTTATGGCGAGAGTCGAGCTTGGGTACTGAGCCAAAATTCGCCCTCCGCCGACAAATCAACAGCGATCGGAGCCTCATAGTGAGTCCAAGTTTGTTGATTTACGGCGCAGGAGGTCACGGTAGGGTAGTTGCCGATATCGCAGAGTTGTCTGGATTTGCCCGAGTGGCTTTCGCAGACGCTGCTTGGCCAGAACAGACATCCAATTTGGCTTGGCCAATCATTTCCAACGAGTATGCATCGTTAAGCGATTTTACGCATTACTTCGTGGCCATTGGCAATAATCAAGTCCGCAAACAACATGTGTTGGCCTTGCAGGCTCTGGGGAAAACACTGCCGGTTCTGATTCATCCGACTGGATTTCTGTCGAAACATTCGCAACTGGGTGAAGGTTCGATCGTGATGGCTGGAGCTGCAGTAAATGCCGGTGCCACGCTCGGAAAAGGCGTAATAATCAATACCGGTGCTACCGTTGACCACGACTGCATTGTTGGCGATTTTGTACACATTTCTCCGGGAGTAAATTTGGCCGGAGGAATTAAAGTTGAAGCCGGTGCCTGGATTGGTATTGGCAGTTGTATTCGCGAAGGTTGCCGAATTGGTGAGGGAGCCATTGTTGCTGGCGGAGCCACGGTGATTCGCGACGTTAAGCCGGGAGAGACAGTCTACGGCAATCCCGCGCAAACTAAATCCGATAAGTAAGTTGTTACAGCATGTCTAGATTTTCCGCTGCTACAGCCGGATACACGATGACCGATGAAGTGGCTGAGAAGCCTCTACCAAGGTACATTCCGGATCAATATCCACTGATTCGTAAGCTATTCATCATCTTAGCCAGCCTTCTGGCATTTCTCTCAGCCTTAACTGCCGTTGGAACAATGTTCAATCCGGACATGTTTCATGCGCTGATCTGCACGATAGCTCTATTAATCGTCGTGGCACCTCCGGCCTTTCAGAAGCACTACGATCTTTTCTCCCCGTGGTCGTTCGTGATTCTGGCCGTACTAACAGGTTGCACGATACAAAGGTTATGCAATTACGTTGGTCTGGCCTGATCAAGATTATATTGAAACTGCCATTTTGCTTGAAGAGCCTCCTCAGTATTTTTACTATCCTGCTGCCGTGTTCTTGCTGTCATTGGTATGTTTAGCAGTTGGGTACTTTCTAGCTCAACGTTTGCCTGATCGAGAATTCCGCTACCGCCGCGTTTTTTCCCCACCAAAGCTCGTACTCGGGATGCTCTTTAGCGTCGTAGCTGCTACTGCGGCCACATTTCTTTACGTTCGGAATACCGGTGGTATGTCCACCGAGCGAATCTCGGACAAGCGAGCGGTAATTAACTCGGTTGACGTAGCTGGCGATACTGAGTTGCAACAATTCGGACCTTTGCGACAAGTGTCGAAGATTGGCGCAGTAGGCTTCCTAACACTACTCAGCTATATTCTGTCGCGCAAACGCGGCAACAATCCGCTGATGTTGATTCTGCTGTTGATACTCTTCACAGTATCTTTCGTATTGCCTTTCTATTCGAGTAATAGGTCTGACGTAGTTTGGCTATTTATTGGGGCGATAGGAATCGCTTGGTATCATCAGGTTCGGCATTTCTGGCTAAAGGTCATGGGCCTTGGTGCTTGTGCGGTTGGACTGTTCGTTGTCATGTCCTTTTTGCGTCACACGGATACGTCTAGCGTAGCTGAGAAGGCCAGTATCGGTGATGCATTTCGTAGTTTGATTCTCAATAGAAATGGACCCTCTCTTGCCAAAACCGGGCACATCATTAATAACGTTCCCGATGTTTTGGATTACCAATATGGCAAGACCATCGCGATTTGGTTGTTAGCGCCAATTCCTCGATCGATCTATCCCAACAAGCCGTTGATTCACAGCGGCCCTATCATTGGAACCGAAATTTATGGAACGAAGGTGTCAGGAGTTCCTCCCGGGTTGGTCGGTGAGATGTATTGGAATTTTCATCTTGCTGGAACAATTATCGGTGTGGCCGTAGTTGGCTTCATGATGGGCTGGATTCACAAGCGGTTTTGGCAACTCAACAAGAGTATCGCCGTACTAGCTCCGCTGTACATGTTTTCTGTGGCTGAAATCGGCTACAGTATCCTCGGGCACTCAGTCGGATTCGGACTGTTCATCAAGCTGATCGACTTCGTGATGGCTGCGGGACTAATATTCCTGTGTACTCGTCCGATATACAAAGAGATCGACTAACTATTGAGTTATCCACCAGCATGACCACTTCAACATCCGCCGAAACATTTCTTCCAGATGAGATGTCTCGTGCCAATCCTCGCCGCAAACGCGAGGGAGTTCGGCGACTTGGCTTCATTATCTTGAGAACGATGCGCATCTGTTTTCCCGAACGAGTGCCTCGAAACTGGCTCAGGCGACAGATTCTTAAGTACAAGCAGAACATTCCGCGTGAATTCATGATGGGAAGCGGAGATGTTGTCGTACAAGTTGGAACTCCTCAAACTGAAACTTTGGCGAGAATCTCGAATAACATTGGACCTAACGGTAAAGCCTTAATCATCGAAGCTGATATCGATAACGTTCAACGGTTGACCGAATTTGCCAAAACTACACAACTACAAAACGTAATCATCGTTCACTGCGCGGCTGACCAGGAGCCCGGTACGGTTGAGTTTCTGGTCTCGAAGAAGTGGTGCGGCAATCATCGCATCGCGGACGAAGCAATAGTCAACGACAATGACCATTTGGAAATTGAAGGTACCGGTTCCGATTATCTTCGCCGTTCCGTAAAAGCAGACACCGTTTCGGCAATTTGCCAGCAGAATGGAATTGACCACATCGACTATATAGAGATCGCTGTTAACGGTGCGGAAGTTCGCGTATTGAGAGGGCTTGGTGAGATTCTTGCAAAGACAAAACGACTATTCGTCAAAGGCCACTCTCGCAACAAAGAATCTGGCGAGCCGATCAATGTCGAGATTCAGTCGCTGCTCGATGCTGAAAAGTTTCAGACTTTTCTAACTCGCCCCGCAAAAAGCCATGTTGGAAAATGGGGCAATCGTGAAGGCGACGTCTACGCTTGGCGATAGCTGAGCGCTGGTTGTAGCGATTGCAGCGGATCGAAGGGCTGTATTGACACATCGACAACCTGTTTCGACTTGGATGACTACATAGCCTTGTAAGTTTTCCTAAGTCCAATCAACATAAGACCACCAATCTCTGGCGCATTTGGCCAGAACTACCCGAGGAGTTTTAGCTCAATGTCTTCTTTCGATCCTAGTGGAAAGACCGTACTCATTACTGGCGGTACTGGCTCTTTTGGCCAAACCATGGCCAAGCACTTGCTCGAACAGGGTTACGAACAGGTGCGCATCTTTAGCCGCGATGAGTGGAAGCAGGAAGAGATGCGAGTGCGATTGGCGGAGCCACGTCTGAAGTTCTACATCGGCGATGTGCGAAATCGTTCAAGCGTCGAAATGGCCATGGATGGAGTCGATCTAGTATTTCATGCCGCAGCTCTTAAGCAGGTTCCATCCTGCGAGTTCTTCCCAATGGAAGCTGTGCAAACCAACATCATTGGCAGCAGCAACGTGGTTGAATCTGCAATTGCTGCTAAGGTACAATGCGTTGTCTGCCTGGGCACAGATAAGGCAGTTTATCCGGTGAATGCGATGGGCATGTCCAAAGCGCTGATGGAGAAAGTTGCTCAATCGTACGCTCGTCGATTGGAAAACGAAGAGACTCGAATCTGTTCAGTACGCTACGGAAATGTGATGTACTCTCGAGGTTCGGTGATTCCCCTGTTCATCCGTCAGATTCGTGACGGTGGACCGATTACCGTAACTGACCCAGCTATGACTCGATTTATGTTGCCCTTGCGCGACTCAGTAGCCTTGGTTGACTTTGCTTTTCGTCACGCTAAGCAGGGCGATATCTTTATCAAGAAGGCCGCAGCTTGCACGATTGCCGATCTGATTTCGGCTCTTCAAGAACTTTTTGGGTCGAGTGTTCCAATCAAAAAGATCGGACTACGTCACGGCGAAAAGTTACACGAAGCTTTGGCAAGCGTCTCAGAAGTTCATCGCGCCGAGGACATGGGCGACTTCCTGCGTATTCCAATGGATGAACGCGATCTGAATTACACTCGCTTCTTCACCGAAGGCGAAGATGTCGAGCCACAGGAGCACGACTACGATTCTCAATCAACCAAACAGCTTTCCATTGACGGTGTAAAGCAGTTGCTATTGTCTTTGCCTGAAATACAAGTTGACCTTAAGCATCTACATGCGGCTCACACAGCCTAACAATTTGCGGTGTTGCCCAACTTCAATTTCACAATTGTAGCGTTAGACGAAGCTAGTATCGCATGCGGAAGATCGTAGTCACAGGAAGCAACGGATTGGTGGGATGGCATACTCGTTGCCGTCTTTCCACGTTTGCCGATTGTCAGGTTGTAGCGCTTGACCGCCAAGCGTTTAACGATGATGCTCAACTGCAATCTGCGATCTCTGGTGCCACTGCCATCATCCATCTAGCTGCGGTAAACCGTGGAACGGAACAAGAGACGGAGTTCGATAACCCGGCGATTGCAGCTCGGCTTATCGACGCTCTCGAGCGCGAGAAATCTAAGCCTCACCTAGTTTACAGTTCGACGATTCATGCCCACAGAGACGTTCCATACGGCAGAGGCAAGAAGAATGCCGGGGAAGCACTCGAGAGTTGTGCCAAGCGAAATGGCGGGCTGTTCACCAACTTCATTCTTCCTCATATTTTCGGCGAACACGGGCGTCCTAACCATAACTCTGTCGTGAGCACTTTCGCATGGCAGTTGGCTAACGAGCATAAGCCGTCGATCGCTCAAGATGGTCAGCTTAACCTGATGCATGCCCAACAGGCCGCTCAGTTGATGATCGGTGCAATTGAATCACGGCAGGAGGGAGTTTTCGAACCTCAAGGCGTTTCGCTTCGAGTAAGTGAGTTGCTAAATAGACTGCAACGCTTGTCTTGTCGATATCAGGAAGGCGTCTTACCCAATGTAGATGATCCACTCGATCTGCGCCTGTTTAACACTTATCGCAGCTACCTGCCCTATCCGCAACGTGCGATTCCGCTGGAATTGCGAAGCGACAATCGCGGTCACCTTTTCGAAACCATCCGCAGTGACCACAAAGGGCAAGTATTCGTCTCGTCGACGCACCCAGGGATTACTCGTGGAAATCACTTTCATACAAGGAAGATTGAGCGATTCGTGGTTGTTGAAGGCCAGGCGACAATTCGGTTACGAAGGCTATTGACGGACGAAATTGTTGAATACGAAGTTCGTGGTGATCAGCCCGTAGCGATCGATATACCGACGCTGCATACTCACAACATCACGAATACTGGTGA
>JAXMBP010000008.1:0-152276 GCA_046349795.1 Pirellulales bacterium
CTGCCAGTCCACGTAACTTAGCGCTAACAACGCTGCGGGAGTATCATCCGCATCTGGGACGGCACCACTTAAGTCGGTCCACCCCCAACCACCAGGTATCGCTCCCGTGAACGGATGTTGAGTTCGATGCTGACAACCGAGCAACCACCGCAGGCCTTGCTCTGAAATTTGCTGGCTGTCGAAACTGTCTCCGGGTTCCGTTTCCGTTCGAGTATCGGAATGGGAACTTGGTATAGCTGTTTTTTTGGCTTGAGCAGACACACGTTGACTATTCGAGTTGTGATTTGCTGAATAGCCTCTCAAAGTTTCAGAAATCTGGGCTGCAGAAATCTGGGCTGCAGAAATCTGGGCTTCAGAACTCTGAGCCGGACAAATTTGAATCTTGCTGCGACGCGATAACGCGTGCCAAGCTAGGCTCGTTCCCCACGTTGCCAAGTTTGTATCGATAGGCCAACTGCCATCGGGCAAACGAGAATCAAGAATGAACTTTAAGCACTCCTGCGAAACTGGCAAGGAACCCTTTCCAATTGCAGCAAGGTTCATTAACACAAAACTCGTCAGCGGCGTAGCCTCTAAGTATCCACCACTGGCCGGTTGCATTCGATGCAGCACTTTCAGCGTTGGTTCGATAGCTAAACGTCTTAGCAAACGCAATCCAGGAATTTTCGTGGGAGCAAAATGAAACTTCGCTTGACCAATGGCAACCAGTGCTGGAATGGCGTAGCTAACCACCGGCATCTTGGCCAAGCGGTACCATTTCTGAGGCAACCAAGCGGCCTCGAATGGTAGCGCAGGAACCTGTTTCCAATCCACTAGTCCGGCTAACGCGCAGTTGCTGAGGATTGGTACGACGAAAGTTTTGTCTTTGCCGTACCGCTTTCGCAGGCCATCCCACCGCCCATTGGAATCGACATACTTCCAAGCTTGAACAATCTGTGGCTGATGGTCTGTTTGTTCACCGCTCGCCAATCGACTGGCAGCTATCACCAACAATGTCGTCGCGATATTGGAATGGCTTCGGTCTGTATCGCCCCATCCGCCATCGAAGTTTTGGTGATTCATCAACCACGTACAACCTTGCTCAATAGCTCGGCTGACAATTTCTTCTTGGCTCGGAATAACACAGCCCTGCTTTTGAGCCATGACCATCGCGCTGATTGCAGTAGCCGTCGACAGTGCAGAAGTTGATAGCTGACCTATCCAATGCCCATCCTCGGTCTTCTCAGTCCGAAGGAAATCCAATGCCGTTTGATAGGCTGATTCAATTTCTGACCAACAGCCCTCGTTAACATCGCTCAGTAGATGTGCGTCTGAAAGCTCTTCAGTGCCAACTGGATCGACAGTTTGATTGGTCTGAGCAGTTCCAACTGTTGAGCTCAAAATGCAACCTTGCTTACTATTTAGGAGATATACTAACGCTTCTTAGGACACATCTCGCTGATCGCCAGTAGTTCACGCGACTGGACCCTCCAGCGCGCACAAGTCTACGTGAAAAAACAGGCTTCTTCGCGGGAGGGTTCGTATACCAGCGATCAGCGAGGAGCGTCGAACTTATTCTAGCTGGTCGAGCACCCATCCGTTACCCAGCCAGTGCGAAACGAAGTTTTTCGGCCAGAAGATCGCAAGGATCAATACTAATGACTCAGATCAACAACGGGCAATCAGGCACTACCATCAAGCGACGCAGCTTTCTGGCTGGCTCGGCGGCTCTGGCAACGACGATGGCTACAAGTGGAAGGACAATGGCCAGGCCTCGCTCGCCTCGATTTTTACTCAGATCCTCCTGGCAAGTTGTAAACATCGGTGATATCGCTCACACTCCGGGAGTTCTAGCTCTCATCGAACGACATATCCCTGAAGCCGAAGTTGTATTGTGGGCCTCGGGCGACCTGAGCCCAGAGGTTGCCGCGATGGAACACAAGCGATTTCCAAGGCTCAAGATTGTTAAGGGTTCGATAGGCACAAGCGGAAAGGCCTCCAATGCCGACTTGCAGTCAGCCATCGACTGGGCGGACTTTCTACTGCATGGATCGGGACCATCACTTGTTGCCGCTAAAGATGTTGCAGCGTTTGTCGAGCACACGAAAAAGCCGTTCGGAGTTTACGGAATCACCCATGGTTCGTTCGTCGAGGGCGTTACGAAGCAGTTATTGGCTCAAGCGAAATTCACCTTCTTTCGCGACAGTGTTTCGCTTCAGCGTGCCAAGGACGAAGGAGTAGCCTGTCCAATTTTGGGCTTTGCTCCCGACGGAGCTTTTGCGTGCGACCTTCGCGATGATGCTTCCGCCATGAGGCTGTTAGACAAATTTCAATTGAAACCCGGCAAGTTTATGTGCTGCCTATCGCGATTACGCAACACGCCTTACTGGACGATTCCAGGTAGCAAACGCCCCTTCGATGCCAAGAAGCAAGCTCGCAATGAAGAGATGAAGGAGCACGATCATCAACCGATTCGCCAAGCCATTGTCGAAGTCGTGCGAAATACCGACCTAAAAGTTCTGCTCTGCCCCGAAGACATGACACAAATGACGGTCGGCAAAGAACTGTTGCTCGACAAGTTGCCCGAAGATGTTCGCTCGCGAGTTGTATGGAAGCCGGAATTCTGGCTTACCGATGAAGCCCTCAGCGTTTATCGTCAGAGCGCAGGCCTGTTTGGCAGCGAAATGCACTCACCCATCATGGCGGTCGGCAACGGTATCCCGGCAATCGTCTGTCGCTTTGAAGAGCAGACGAGTAAGGGATGGATGTGGAAGGATATTGGCTTGGGCGAATGGCTCTTTGACCTCGATCAAGAACGGGATTGCCAGAAAGTTCCAAGTGTTGTGAAGCAACTCGCCCAGGATCTACCAGCGGCACGGCAAAAGACTGCCGCAGCGCGCGACCGAGTGCTGCAACTGCAAGCCGAAACTATGAAAATTGTACGCGAGTGCATCAGATAACGCGACTTCGCGATGATTGCTGCAGTGTCGCGACCTCCGCCCTTGATATTCCGCAAGGGTATGCGAAAGGGGTCGGCAAGGCGACATGCATGAGAATCCATAAACAGCGCGATGACGGCTACGAATATGTGCCCAGCCTTCGATATCGCTTGAATCGACGCTGATTGAACTGTGGAGATCATTTTTTCAGAGCTTCATACTTACTTTTGAGCTGATTTAGTTCTTCATTGCGCTGGTTCAATTGCTCGCGACTATTCTGCAGCTTGTCAAACAACTCCACTCGTTTTAAGCGGAGCATTTGCAAGCTCCTTCGTAGCCTTTCGTTTTCAATCCTTTTTGCGACTTCCGGGTTTGTGAGCCGTGAATTCCGAATGGCATCCGCGGTCAACACATTTGTACTTAGAAGTGAAATAACTAAAGCAAGAGCTATTCTGTGAATCATCATCAAACTCCCAACTAATAGCTTTCTACCGTGCCTAGATTATAGCCAAGGAATATGCAGCAATCGAACTTTGCTGCTTAGAGCGATAGCCGTAGAATTTTAGAAGGCGATGAAACTGAGGTATAGCTCTGTGCCTCCGTTTCTCTGTGGTTAGCTCTTAGCGACCGCCAGTCTTGCTTAGAAATCACGCTGAAAAATCAAACTAGCTTCCGGATGGCCTCAATCAACAGTTCAGGCTGATCTCGCCAAGCAACTTCAACGCTCGATTTGTCGCTCAGGTTCTTTACTTGGCAGGTACCAGCTTCAAGTTCGCTTGCACCAGCCACCAAGGCAATTTGGAAGCCGCGTTGGTCGGCATACTTGAGCTGTGCTCCAATCTTCTTGGCCTCAGGATACAACTCCGCGCCGATCCCTGCAGCTCGAACGACTCTGGCCAAGCTCAAGTAATCGTGCAGTCGATCGGCTTCAAAGTAGACCACTAGCACTGGAGCTGGGGTACGTACAGGAGCAATCATCCCCAGCGTTTCCATCGCTGCTAACAAACGGTCCAGACCCAACGAGGCACCGATGCCGGGCAAGTGTTGCTTGGTGTACAGGCCAGCCAAATTATCGTAACGCCCACCTGAGCAGATACTGCCGATACTAGGCAATCGTCCCAACGTCGTTTCGAAGATCACTCCGGTGTAGTAATCAAGACCACGAGCGATCGATACATCCAATCGATATCGCTCCGAGGGGATTCCGCAGGCCTGGAGAGCTTTACAAACTGATCGTAGTCGATCGACGCCTGCTTGCCCTTTTTCGTTACCTGTAACCAGTGAATCGACTTGCGAGAGAATACTATCGTTGTCGCCTGACACGTCGGCCAGCTTCAACACTTGCTCGGCGGCTTCCTTGGCAATTCCGCTTGCTTGCTGCATTTCTTGAAGCACAGCGTCGCGACCGATCTTGTCTAGTTTGTCCAACGATCGCAACACCGGCACGGACTTATCGGCTAGATCCAGCTTCTCTAATAATCCGCTCAGCACCCGACGATTGTTGATACGCAGTTGAAACTGATCGATGCCGATCTCCTGCAGCAACTCTTGAATCACCAAGGCTGTCTCGATATCAGCTACCACTGATTCGGTACCGATGGTGTCGAAGTCGCACTGCACAAACTCGCGATATCGACCGGCCTGAGTATTCTCGCCGCGCCAGACGGGTGCGATGTGATATCGCTTAAACGGAGTCCCAAGCTTGCTGATGTGTTGAGCTGCAAAACGCGCTAGCGGAACAGTCAGGTCGAATCGCATGCCGACCGGTCGATCGCCATGATCGATAAAGTGGTACAACTGTCGATCTGTTTCTTCGCTGCCCTTGCCAGTCAGAATTTCCAAGTGTTCCAAAGCAGGCGTATCAATTGGGCTAAAGCCATAGCGGCGATAGACTCGACGAGCGGTTTCCATGATCGCTTCGCGCGGCATCATCGTTTCAGGAAGATAGTCGCGAAAGCCCTTAAGTGTTCTGGGTTCGATTAGCTTGGTCAAATTCAACTCTACTGATATATCGACAGCGAAGCGGACTGCTCAAACAGCCTGCGTAAAGCAACTCGGCAAGGTCTTTATCCTTAGCACAAACTGCGTTCAGTAGTAGAGTGTATTGGCAAGGGCTTTAGGTTCAAGTCCAAGCCGAGTTTTGACGCTTTTTGAATCACTTCTTGCTGATTGCTGACAAGAAGCATGAGAATTCGCCGGATGTTCGCCAGGTGAGGTCTGCGAACAAGGCGGGAAGAGCGACCTATTCTTTGCCCTCCTCGGAAAACTCGCATTACTCGCTTACCGACCCTCCCGCAAAATGACATATCGACTGTAGATTCGTCTGTACGGGAGGGTTCGTAGCCGGCATTCCGCAATGAAAAGCTAGCTCAAATCGAGCTTTCCGGTGCTATCGCCGAAGTGGTCCAGCTTCACTCCAACCGAGTTGACCATGGTTAGATACAAATTGTTGAGTGGTGTTTCAGCAGGGAACGAGTAATGACGTCCCTGAGTCAGCAGACCTCCGGCTCCTCCTGCGACTAACACTGGCAAATCATGGTGGTCATGGCGATTTCCGTCTCGAATCGCTCCACCGTAAACGATCATGCAATTGTCTATCAAGCTGCCTTCACCTTCCTTTGTCTCACGAAGCTGCTTGACGAAATAAGCAAACTGCTCGGCAAAGTACTTATCGATGGCGGCAATCTTGGACATCTTGTCCGCATCGTTTTGATGGTGAGATAGAGAATGGTGGCCTTCGGTAACACCAATCATTGGATAAGCTGCGTTGCTGCCTTCGTTGCCCAACATGAATGTGCCCACGCGAGTCGTATCTGTCTTGAAGGCTAGCACCATCAGGTCATACATCAAGCGAATGTGCTCGCCGATGTCTGCCGGCTTGTCGGCCGGATGAGCAAGATTCGGATCAAGATCGACTGGCTTGTTAAGCCGAGCGATTCGCTGCTCTACATCACGCACGCTTGAGAAGTACTGGTCTAGCTTCTGGCGATCTGTCCCTCCCAATTGTCCACGCAACTGCTTAGCATCTTCTGCTACAAGGTCGAGAATCGATTTTTGGATCGCTCGTTGATCCGATGCGCCGCCATTACCGAACAGACGATCGAACGCCAATTTCGGGTTCACTTCTTTTGGCATCGGCTGCGTCGGTGAACGCCAAGAAATATTGTTTGAGTAAGCACAAGCATAGCCGCTATCGCAAGAGCCCGCCGCACGCCCCGATTCGGTTCCCAGTTCAATGGACGCTAAGCGAGTGTCCTTGCCATGAATTTCGGCTGCGTATTGATCGGCGCTCTTGCCTGCTCGCATCTTCGCGCCGGCAGTCTTCACAGGGTGAGCACCGGTGAGAAAGGCGGCTGCACTGCGAGCGTGATCGCCGGGGCCATCGCCCAATGAGCGAGCATTGATCTGAGCCAACCCTCGCATCAACGTGATATTGTTTTTAACCTCAGCTAGCGGCTCAAGCGATGGTGATAGACTCCACTGCGAACCCTCAACCTTCGGCTCCCATTGCTCAGCATTCGTACCATTTGGAAAGAAGACCCAAGCCAGACGCAGCGGTCGTTTCACTTCTGGCATAGCAGCAAACGCGCTGTGCTTGGGTAACATCGCTTCAAGTACCGGAAGGCCTAAGGCAGCACTAGCACCACGAAGTAGCGTTCGCCGAGAGATTACTGGATTCTTCATTACGTCTATTCCTGGTAGGTAGGTTTCAATCTTCAGGTCGAGCAGTCAGGTGGGGGCCGCCTAGCCGATTGCAAGTGCAGCAACTGCTTGTGTGGTTGGAAAAACTATTCGTCTTTGGGTTCAGGTCGCCGCTTTGTGAACGGTTCGCTTGTGACGACACCGGCTACAAAGCTGCTCATAGTATAGCCGCTCTTCTTGGACGATTCCAAAATCGAGTCGATAGCACATTTATCGTAAGGCTCGAGGCCGCGACCCAACGCATAAGTTAGCATTTTTTCCGAAAAATATCGATAGATTTCTGGCTGTCGATCTGCCAAAAGACGGACTAGCTCGACAGAACCGCTAAACTTTTTGCCATCGCGCAAAACCCCCGCGGCATCGATAGGTTTATCCCCATCTTTGTCCCGCCAACGTCCAATTGGGTCAAAATTCTCAAACCCCAAACCTAACGGATCCATAATGTCGTGGCAGCTTGCACAACTGGGGTTGGTTCTGTGTATTGCAAGTTGCTCGCGCAAGCTCAGCTTGGCGTGCTCTTTCTGAGTTACCTCAAGTGTTGGTACGTTCGGTGGCGCTGGCGGCGGCGGATCGCCTAACACAGTTTCCAAAATCCACTTTCCGCGCTTAACAGGACTAGTAACTGTTGGATTACTAGTCAATGTTAGGATTGAAGCATGAGTTAGCACACCTCGGCGATTCTCTGGAACGGAAACCCTGATCCATCGATCCTCGTCGAAATAGATTCCCGTACGACGACTGTCTCGGCCGCGATTGAGACCAGGTCCCTTCCTGTACAGATCTTTGGGATCTTGACCATCAAATTGAATATCGTACAGTTCAGCTAGCCGAGGATTAACGTAAGTGAAGTCACCTTGCAACAGAACATCTAACGACAAATCTTGTCGCACGATATCTTGGCAGAACAACTCGGTCTCATGCTGCATCGATTCTCGCAAGCGATCATTCCACAGCCCAAACTTCTCGCCATCGGGTGATACATCACGTAGATTTCCGAGTCCCAGATACTGTCCAAAGAATCGTTTGACTAAAGCCTCGGACTTAGGATCAGCCAACATACGCTTGGCTTCGGCTTGCAGCATTTCAGGTGCTGACAGCTTTCCTTCTTTGGCAAATTTAACAACTGCTCATCAGGTATGCTGGCCCACAAAAAGTAACTCAGCCGCGACGCTAATGCGTATTGGTTCAGCTCTGCATTGGCCTGTTCGCCTTCAACTCGAAAAAGGAAGTGCGGCGAAACCAGTATCGCTTGAAGACCAACTCCGACTGCTTTTTCAAAGCTCATCTTTTGGTCCATCGCCATGCGCACGATCGTCACCACTCGCTGCACATCGATCGCATCTGGTTCGCGTCGATAGGCTCGGCGGATCAGCGGCGTAAGATTCTCTGCTGCAGCTTCCTCAGCAGACTTGCTATCACCAGGACGAACCGTTAATAGTCGAGCGAAAGGCTCAGGAATTGGCGGCGGACCTTTGATCGACAATGATTCAATTTCAACTCGACGCGAGTTTCGTTTTTCTTCTGCTTTGGGATCTGCTGCAAAAACCAGCTTCACGGTATGCCAACCGGCGGACAATTGATGTTCGGTAACGAAAGCAGTGCGTTTGTTGACCACTTCGTAGCTATCAATTTTCGCGTCATCGATCAACAGATGGACTTCGACAGTCTGATTAGCTTCATCCGCAAATTGCAGTCGAGCTTTGAACTCGTATTGTCCATCCAGAAAGAGCGCTCGCACCTCTTGCTGATCCCCCAAGAACATGGTCGGCAAATCGTACGAGCGACGTTCGAATGTCTCGGGAGTTAGCAATGCTCGATCTGCAATCACCGAAGCAGCCTCCATGTACTTCTCTAATTGCAACTGAGACATACCGAGGACATCGCCCTGATTGTCAAAGCCGTTGCCAACGTCGTCACTTGGGAAGCCCACCGCTAGCGATGGAGAAAAGTTGCCTTCAAATCCCAAAAGATCGCGAACCGAGTTATCGTATTCGACGTTGTTCAACCGTCTCATCGTTACTCGACCGGGATCATGAGTTGCTCCACAATCGACGTTGTTGATTCGACGATCGATCCAAGTCGAAATCAAGTCTCGCTCTTCAGCCGTGGGCTGCTTGTCGTAATCGGAAGGAGGCATAGCGCCGATGCGAATCATGCCTCGAACCTGATCCCACCGAGGACGCTCGTTGGGCAGAGCTTCGTCAGTCTGGTAATGTTTGAAGTCGATGCCAGCCTCGGCCTCATCACCTGTGTGACATTCGGCGCAGTACTTGGCTAGAAACGGTTTTACATTGGCTTCCCAAGTAACATTCTTGGCTACAGGACCGTTGTCAGGTTGTTGCCCCAACGACAAACGATTAGGCAAAATAGCCAAGCACGTACATAGTGCAATCAGGCGTAGCTGAGCAGAGTTTCGCATGGGTCCAGGTGGGTTTTGTGAGGCGGGATCGAGGGGTTCCGTTTTCTACTAACGGACTCGACCAACTTATTATAGCTGGAAACAGGCTATCCCCAACTTCAAAGAGCGTTTGAAAACTGAGGGGGAAACCGTGCGGTATTTTGTCCCTTTGAGGCCTAACAAAGCCCACTACCGTGCAATTATGCCCAGTATGTGTGGCACTTCCTTTGAAGACTCAGATTTGAAGACTCAGATTTGAAGACTCAGGCACGTGCCACCCGTTCCGGTGCTGAACGTAAGCTGAGTTTATCAAGGTGGAAGACACTACTTCCTTCGTCGCGCAGCTAATTCGTCTTCCAACTGGTTGTAAGCCAGCAGCCAGGCCTCGCTATGTTCGTTGCTCTGATCGGCTGGAGCAAAAGTCGATTCAGATGAGCTGTTAGCTTCACCTTCTCCACCAGGTCGACTCACGTTCAGGCTGTTAATAACCCGCAAAGCGTCAGCGGCAGACAGGAAGTTATCGCCAGTTGAATCAATATCCCCCAAAGCCAATTCGCTAAAAGATCGTGGAACGGATAGCGATCTTGCCCCCAATCCGTCATTAAGACGATTAATGATGAGCAGCGCATCGCTGTTCGTTACGGCACCATCGCGATTCGTATCCAGGAAGTTAAGTGGATTTTGCCAAGGTGTCGCAGCTACAACCTTGACATTCGTTACTAAATTGACGGAACTCAAATCACCATTATCAACAACTCGAATAGGAACTCGCAGCGTTTGACCGACTGTGCTCGTAGGCTGGATCTCGGTTGGCTTGAGCGCTAGTCGGCCATTGCGAATTTCAAACCTGCTGTCTGTCGTTGTAATCGTGTACCCTTGAATTGGTGGATCTTGATCGACAATTGCAAAATTTGAATCAACCGGAGTACCGAACCGCTGTGGATAAATCCTTAAATCACCAACGCCCGTGGGTGCCTCATTCACGTTGTTCAAGGAAATTGGAATTACTCCACTGACCGTATTGCCGTTGTTGATGGTCTCAGTTACTTGAACTTCAACGGAATAAGGCAGCCCTGACTCAAAGTCGAAGCGATGCTGCGCGGTTAGGAACAGGTCGCCGTTTTGTGGATCAATCGTAAACCAAGTACTGGAGCCGCCGGCAACATCAAGAATCTCAAACAGTAAGGGATTTCCATCCTGGTCCCTAACGTCAACTCGACCAATACGCGCTCCGGCAGGTAGATTCTCATCAAATGTCAGCACCTGATTGGAGTTGAACTTTGGAACGAAAAGGTTCAGCGGATCGACATTGATAACCATCTGAGCCGTAGTACCAAAGCTTGGCGTGCCGTCATCGTACGCCTCAACGAAAACCTTGTATTGTGATTGTTCAGTCAAATCTGCTGTCTTGGCCAACCGGAAAACTCCGGTATTGGGATCGATGTTGAAGAAGCTGGTGTCTCCACTTCGAAGTCGATATCGAACCGTCTGTTCAGTGTCAGCATCGAAAGCATTCAGTACGTCGAGAATCGCACCTGCGGAAGTACCATCAAGCACGGAATACACCTTGCTAACAAGCTGGGGGTAGGCCTCGTTGACGTCACGAACTTGAATTGCAACATCCATGCTCGTCGATTCAGTCGGAGAACCGGTATCGTTGGCAGTAAAGGTCACAGGAATCAACCTCTGACTTGGATCTTCAAAGTCCAAAGCATCGTTCAGGATGATCTGACCATCTCGAATACTGAACCGAGGATCGGACGAGGTCCAGAAGATACTATCTCCATCCGGGTCTGTGGCAAATAACGAACCAATCTGGACTGCAAACTTGCCCTCATCAACGCTTCCGCCGGTCATTCTTAATTGCTCTGGCGGATCGTTAACATTGGCAACATTCACTACTAGCGGAATCGACGTAGCTAATTCACCATCGCTGGCCGTTAATCGTAAAGTATACGATCCCACATCTCGGTTGCGTGGCGTGCCCGACAGTGTCAGAGTTTGAGGATCGTATGTTAGCCAATTCGGAGCAGCGGAGCCTGCGGAAGTTATCGAAATAGTGATGGAAGAATCGATATCGATGAATAATCCAGGATCTACAACGAAGTTCAATACCTGATCCTGTATGGCATTAACATCCAGTTGTTGAACGGTCGCTATCGGTGCGTCGTTGACATTTGTGACTTGAATGTTCAATGGGCTGGCCAAAGCGGAAATGGTCGTGGGCAGCCAAGAAACTGCATTGTAGATAACGCGAGTTGATGTAGCCACGCTACTAAAGGTGCCAGTGTAGGTATCGTCCAACGCCTTGACCATCAATGGATCGGGCGTTCCAAAATAGTCAGCGACAGGAAGGAAGCCGATTCTGGTGGCCCGATCAAGGACTAGGCCATTCACATCGCTCACCGCACCAATTGGCACAAAGTTGCCGCCGGTCGAATAATACCAAGTTCCCTGAGCGCCATTGCTAGGATTTCCAACTACAACGATGCCAGTGAATTTTGAATTCTCGTCTGGATCAACAAATACTGGGCCAAGTGTTTGCGCGATCGATTGCCCCGACACCAACACAACGTCCTCGGGAATCGAGACTAACGAACCAGATCCAAGGACCGGCGCGTCGTTGGTTGGCTGGACTGCAATGTTAACAGTTTGAGGTGACGCCCCCCCGAACAAGAATTGAACCGTTCTTGGGACCGCTCGAGGATTATCCGTTGTGTTGCTAAATGTCATGCTTCGCAGAAATGATTCCAGCGATTGCATAGTTGAGTTGCCATTGAATCGGACCGAAATCGAGGTGCCTGTTTTCGCCACAACCGATCCAATGGTCGTACCGCCAAAGTCTATGTTTGTTCCGCTGATGGATACACCATTTACCGTGCTCACTCCGATAACATCGCCGAATTGACCACCGGTAGTAATGCCAATGTCAACTTGCATGCCGACCAAGTTTTGGACCAGTGTTACGATGGTTTGGCCTGCGATCAGTATTGGCGGGGAATTTTCCACATAATTGGAATTGGCAGGCGCGACGGTTACGATTACAGGCACTGAAATGACGGTCATATCAACATCGGAAATATCAAAAAAGATGTTGTTGTTTCCTCGCACCATGATTCGACCTTGACTTGTCCCAACGTTGGGAACAAAGATCGAAGCTTGACCGTTGTTAGCTACCTTTTGAGCAATTAAGTATGGATAGGTTAGACCGCCATCCGCCGAAAAATAGATATCAACAAACGAAGTACTAATGGGTGCAGCAGTTGTATTGGCGACGTTCCATGAAACCGTTTGTTGCGATAGGCCATCCCATGTAACTGCGGAGTTAGGAGCTGTGACCGTGAAAGCAGCTCCAGTATCAACTACGGACACTCGCATGTCATCCGTATTCACGCCGCCACCAGTAAATCGATTGTCCCGAACAGTAGCGCGGAAGTTCATGGTTCGCGTCGTAGTTGGAAGTTGCTCGCCGACAGGAACTGTATTGTTTATCAGGCTAGATAATTGCGGGAAGTAACGCGACGGATCTGTAGTAGGTGACCAGAATCTGAACAATGGACTCGAACCATTGTCTGCTGCCGAAAGAGCTTGAGCTGGACCTAAGTCTCTCTCATCCCACGAATATGTCAGAACGTCCGCGGCATCTCCATCCACACCAGATGCCGTAAGTACAAACGGTGTTCTGGCTGGTATCGAGTAATCTGCCCCAGCGTTGACAATGGGAACTGAGTTTCCAGTATTTGTCCTTCGCCCTACCGATGGTATTACGGTGTCTACATGGCGAATGGCTTCATCAAAACTGATCGAATGAAAGTAGGGATCGCTGTGAGGCTGAATATCATCCGCTCCGCAGATGCCTGCATATGCCATGATTGTCGTCCCACTACCTGGTTCGTACGCAGTTGAGCCATTTCTGTTGCCCCCACCACATGAACCGGCAGTTGAGTTAAACGTGTGATTACCACCGAATTGGTGTCCCACTTCGTGCGCAACGTAGTCGATGTAAAACGCGTCGTCGATCGGTGTCGGCAAACCGGTAACGCCTTGAGCCTTGCGAGAGTTAACTCCGACCGACCCCAGCGAAGCAACTCCACCTCCCCCAGTTGAGAAAACGTGACCTATGTCGTAGTTTGCATTGCCAATAATGTTATCAAGAGTCGTTTGATTCTCCGACAACATCGCGCCGCCATTGTTATTGGAGTATGGATCAGTGTTTGCATCGGTGAAGATGATAGACGCGTTGTTAGCAATCAGCTTCATCGTCACCGAAAGTTCAGTTCGATAAACACCATCGACGCGATTAACTGCCACTACAACGGCCGCCAACGATGCGGTCGCTGCTGATACTCCAGTATTTAAGCTCGCATGATACTGTGAATACTCTCCCGTTGTTGCAACGGCCAATCTGTACTCGCGGAGAACTGTACCACTACGCCCCTCGTTCTCGCCCTCACCCTGAGGATTTGAATCACCTGAATTAGAGTTTTCGTTGATTGAAGGATCGTCAATCGGCGGAAACTCTTCGAACACAGTTTGCGGAATATTCTGGCTTGGATAGTAGCTCAAATAAAGCTCATCGTTCGCCTGTGCGTATGGGTCGACGTAATAGGAGCCATCTTCGGAAAGCACCTGAGCGTGAAATCCGATAGGAGTGATATCGAAGCGAACTGTAGATTGTGGATTGTCGATACCCTGACCGGCATAGGTCTTGATGTCTGGAAATTGAGCCGCCAGAGCATCCTCCATCACAGGTGAATAATAAACAGTAAAGCTTTCCAACCTGCCATCGGGACGAGGAATAGTAACTGTAATGTTTGAGTATTGCCCAGAGAACTCGTGCGGAGCAGTCTCAACTTGACTTTTCAGTTCTGCAGTATTCAGACTGAACAGATCAAAATTCGTCATCTGAGTTCGTGGTACTATCGTGGACGGTACTGCATCGATGTCCACCGGGTTCCAGAGACTGAATGCCAATCGACATTCCAATCCCTCAAAGCTCAAGAGTCGTCGGAAGGCTTGTCGGAGACCGTTACGAGCAGTGAACGAAGGCTTCATTTTTGAAACTCGAAGACAATGACTGAAAAGAACAGAATGGCGACGCGGATACGAAACAGTAAAAGTACGAGCAAACAACAGTTGGGTTTAATGGAAACTACTATCCGCACAATCCGCACGATTATAGCTGCACTACCATCAAATAGCAGGATTGCTTGGCAGGTTTTTCATTGCAGGCCAATCCCCGCTAAACAGGCCAAAAGGCCATCTAAAGGCATATATTCCTCCGCAGTCGCAACAAGAGTCATTTCGAAACGAAGATTTCTTGGCAGGTTTTCTTGTCTTTTTCATTCCTCAATTGGGACTCGTAACCCCGTCCACTACGAACAAAAGCTAGACGAACCATGGGAGGACAACAATCAAAATGAACACTGCCGCAGGTATGCACATTAGTAGTCCTATGAGTGCAAGGCTCCTGCATTTAGAAAGCGGTAACCGCTGTTCATCGCTCGGATTGGCCGTGGTCGAAATCACCCGGCGATGAGTATCACCCACAAGCCAGTCAAGGTAAGCAGAAAACCTGCTACCCCAATCAAAACAATTGTGCCAACGCCGCCTAATCGCTGCAACAAAGCTAATACCAAAGCAACCAAAAGCGTCCACACGAATGTGAACGCAACGCGAACTGTTTACTCGGCTCTTGGGTATTTTCGCCCATACGCTCGCTAGCCGAAAATGGCTGTTAGCGCACTTGCCTTAACCAACTCTCTAGGTTGATTTAGGTGGTTATAAACGATCGTCTGTGGATCAATTCCAAAGCCGTGATAGATCGACGCCAGCAGTTCGATTGGATGCACTGGATCTTCCGCTGGCGCCGAAGCTGTCTTATCACTCTTGCCATGTACATAACCTCGTTTCACACCAGCCCCGGCAACAATCGATGTGTAGCAGTACGGCCAGTGATCGCGACCATCGGCCGAGTTGCCGTTGCCGCTAGTGCTAACACCACGCTGCGGCGATCGACCAAATTCACCGATCGCCACCACGAGCGTATCTTCTAACATACCTCGATTGTCCAAATCTTCTATCAAAGCACTCAGGCCAGCATCCAACATTGGAGCGGATTGATTCTTCATACGCTTTGGCAAATCAACGTGATGATCCCAACTATGATTGTCCGAGTTCGCGACCTTTGGCCAAATAACTTCGACAACTCTTGTACCAGCTTCAACCAAACGTCGAGCCAGAAGACAGCTTTGACCGAACGTATTGCGACCATAACGGTCACGCAATGCAGCAGGCTCGGAGCTGATATTGAAAGCCTCACGAGCTCGTCCGGAAACTACCAGATTGAGAGCTTGATCGTAGTAGCTGTCGAGTTGAAAATCTTTGACGGCTTGATTGATCTCCGGCATTTGCTCGTTCACCAAGTCTCGCAACTTGGCACGACGCTCGAGCCGTACAGCAAAAACATCCGGTCTCAATTGAAGATCGTCAATCTTGATCCGCTCCATTTTCGCCATATCCAAATCGTCGCCGTCTGGGTAAAGGGTGTAAGGATCAAATGACTTACCCAAGAAACCAGCCGCACCACCTTTACCAATAACGTTGCTCTCCTGTAGAGGTCGAGGCAGCATCACGAAAGGCAGCATCGGTTCGTCGGTTGGACGCAAGCGAATGATATTGGAGCCGAAGTTTGGGAAGTCCTTCGGGCTCGGTGGTTCAAGTTGTCCCGACGGGCTAACCTTGTCGGTTGTGTAGCCAGTCATCAACTGATAGATGGCTGCGGTATGGTTGAACAAACCATTTGGTGTGTAGCTCATCGAGCGAATCATGGTGTATCGATCGTTGCACTGAGCCAACTTGGGTAAATTCTCTGTGAAGTGAATACCGGGGATCTTGGTTGGAATATTGCTGAAAACGCTCTTCACGTTGTCAGGCACATTTTCCTTGGGATCCCACAGATCCAAGTGACTGGGTCCACCTTGCAGATAAACCATAATCACTCGCTTGGCCTTACCCCAGCCTGGAGCTGCTTTACCGGAGTTGACTGAATCGCTGGCGTGAGCTTGCAGCTTTAGCAAGCCACCCAGTGACAACCCCAACAATCCTGAACCTCCCACGCGAATGACATCACGTCGGTTCCAAGTTGAACGTTCGTCGCAGAGATCTTTTCCTGGAGCACCTACGAGTCGAAGCATGACAGAACTCCTTAATCCTATTGGCTATTCTCAGTATTTGATTGCTAAAGTTGTTGAGTGTATCTAGAAGTAAACGCAAGTTAGTGATTAGTGATTGAACAAAAATGCGGGACTGTTTATCAAAGCCCAAGCAAGATCTTGAGCGATAGTCAAACGTCGGTTGGTGACCTGCTGTGAACTGGCTCCAAAGTCGGCTCGAAGTTGAACCAGCTTTGCATCATCTACGGTTGGTTTCTCAAGCTCAGCAATCTGCTTCTGTAGAGCTACTAAGGGCTCATCAGGTGGAACAGGAGCTTGAGCTGTAGCTAGATTACCTCGCAGTTGGCTCCACTTCGCATCGCTCTTTTCGACATAAGCTAAAAGCGTCTTGATATTCTCTGCTTTTGCGTTCTTTTCCGGGAACAACTTGAATGGCCGCTAGTTCTTCGAGCAAGCCCAAGGGCTGATTTCTCCCTCGTCGTGGTACTGAAATTCAGGCGTCAACGGTGTTGTTCCGCGTATGGTATTGATGAATTTCAAATATCAGTTCAACTCCGCTTTCTTGGTTCACTAGTTTCAACAAACCAGTTAGCCATTGGATTGAACCTCCACGAGAGATGAACACAGCAACCACCTTGATACGCGTTGCCATCGAGTCGCGTTTGGACTGAATCCTTCTTGTGAAAAGCTCGCCTTTGCACTTGCGATCTTGAGTTTTGTCTTTGTTTTGGTATCCGAAAGCGGAGCAGCGTGAACATCGATTTCAGTATTGATCACAAAGTTGCCGTTGCCGGGTAGTCCAGGACCGCCACCAGGTACACCATCCATCGGTAGAGCCTCCAAACGGAAGCCCCGGATATTTTTGAGAGGAGTCTGATAGCGAACAGTATACGTTCCTTTGTCCGCTTTACCCGATGCTAGGATTGAGCGATCGGGTTGTGGAGTTAGATCAGCTTTGTTGCTTGCCTTGGCAGCAATGGCAGCCAGTGGAAACCAGTTGTTTTTCGCGCCAGCATCTTTCAGGAACTTATTGGCAAGATCGACAGGATCCTTGGCATAGTCGTCCAACTCTTTCTGAGCGGCTGCGATCTTCGCCAGCCGCTCGTCCTCTAATCGCTTACGTTCCGGAGCAATCTCTTGTTGTCGAGCGGCCGCAGCAGCTTTGGTCTTTTCAAGCTCGGCAAGCCTCGCCGCTTCAAGCTCTTCGCGCCGCTTTGTCCACCACTGCTCGCGATCCGCTAACGCGGCTTGCAGTCGCTGATGGTCGGCATCAACATCAGCCTCCAACTTCAAAACTGAATCCACCTCTTTCTGAGTTGGATAACGATTGAGCACTCGCAAATAGACGTCCTCGATGATCTCGCGGTCCGATGCGTCACGAGTTGCCAAAGACACAAGTTCGTTTTGAGCATCACCAATTGCCGTACCTACAGTCGGACCACTAACAAGCGCCATCACAGGCCCAAGTTGAAGATCGTGTGATCGCTCGCATTCACAAGCGCTCTCGCGAACAGGTCTACCAAGGTTATTCAAGAATCCATCGGGCAGGTTAAAGGCAACGTCAGGTAGTTGAGCCGCCCGCGTACCTGGAGCAACACCAGGTATTGCCGATTTGGCACCCATCACGCGATAAATTGTGTCGTACAGTACTTCGGCTGGTAGTCGTCGAGCTTTAGCATGTGAGTAGTTTAAAGTGTCATCAGAATTCAACTCATTGGTGCTAACAGCCTATTGATAGGTTCGCGAATTGCAAATCAATCGCACGACATGCTGTACGTTGAAGTTGCTGCGTACGAATTCATCAGTTAAGTGCTTGAGCAACTCGGGATTCGTTGGTGGATTTCCGGCTCGAATGTCATCCAGCGGTTCGACTAAACCTGTACCTGTCAGATAACCCCAAAGTCGATTCACAAAACTTGTAGCGAAGTAAGGATTGTTCTTGCTGGTAATCCAGGCTGCCAGTTGTTGCCGACGATTTGCGTTTTCAGGCGCAGAATAGTCGCAGTCGTAAGGGAACTTCGGAGCCATCGTTTGCTTAGTACGAACGTGTTGCATCTCTCCATCGGGTTTGTCAAAGACCTCTTCGTAAAGTGGCTTCGCACCCTCAACCGCAGTACCACCAATTTTTCGATTCGCACTGGCAGGATCTTCCTTTAAGCCAGTCTGAGCAAAGTAGGCTGCCATCTGGTAGTACTGATCCTGCGTCCAGCGCTCGAACGGATGATCGTGGCATTTGTTGCAGTTGAAACGAACCGCTAGAAAAAGGTGCGTAGTGTTTTCCATCATGAGATCTGGATCACGCAGGATCTTGTAGTAACTTGCTGCAGGATTGTCTTTATTGGAACCGGAAGCGGTCAAAATCCTTGAGACGAACTGATCGTAGGGCCAGTTTTCAGCAACTGCCGTTCGAATCCAATTGCGGAATGCCGCGGCACCTTCTGGGGCAAGGAACTTGGAGTTCACCTGCAACAGGTCCGCCCACTTGTTGGTCCAATGTTCAACGAAATCTTCGCCACCAATCAATTGGTCGATCTTCTCTTGACGCTTCACCTGAGTTGGTCGGCTATCAGCCAAGAACGATTTCAACTCGTCCACAGTTGGCGGAAGGCCGGTCAGATCCAAGCGAACACGTCGCAAGAATGTTGCGTCATCGCACAGATCCGAAGGAACAATCTTCATGCGTTGCCATTTATTGGACACAAGTGAGTCAATCGTGTTCTGCTGGTCAACAGCTTGCCATTGATAGTCCGGGCGATCTCCCATCACCGTTATTGATGCAGCCGCATAAGCACCTTCATATCGAGCCAACATCGCCGCTTCACCTCGGCGAAGTGAACGCACTCGAGCACCCGGCATGCTCTGGCAAACCTCAGTGTTCGAACTTTCCAGAACTGTCTCATGCGTAACGTCGCGGCTTGTTCCATCTGGAAAATATGCTGTCACGCGGAACTGTTGCCAGGCGCCGACCTTTTCGATGACTGGCATGGCTGGAAAAATCTCGATGCGCTGGACCTTCTTGGACTCGCGATTTAGGTTAGCACCTTGAGCGATCCATTGCTGCAATACGTGGTAGTAGGCAGAGTCTTTAGTCAGCAAGGCTCCACCTTCGTGAGGAATCGCTCCAATCGGCTTTAGCAACATCACGCTGGCGTCAGGGGCGGCTGGATTAAGTCGACGAGCACTCAAGTCGTCGCTCAGCGCGCGAATATCACCAACTGGGTCGTAACCTCGCAACGAGAGTTGAAACCCATTCTTGCCAGCTTGTGCTCCATGACAGGTCCCAGCGTTACAACCTAGCCGCGACAGAATCGGATTCACGTCGCGAATAAAGTCGTAGGCAACTTGAGCTGATTCGGCGACTTCACAATTCACAGTACCGGTCGCCTCTTGAAATTGGATCTTCAGTTGCGAACTGCCAGCTTGCGGCTTGCTTTGACTTAGATTGGCCCGAATCAATCCCATTGGTTCCACAGCCACGCTGGAGCCTTCGACTTGAATTTTGCAAAGTCGAGTCACATCGGCAGTCTGACCATCAGCATATTGAGCGGTCACCACTAGCTGCGAGTAATTGACTACGGAAGATAGACGAATTGCCTGTGGTTCAACTTTGATGCCCAGCAGTTTGCTTTGTGGGAGGGTCTTGACATCGTTGTCCGCGTTGGGCTGTTGCTCGGTAGGTGCAGGTATACCCGTGCCTGCTAGTAGATTTTGGACAGTACCAGTTTGGCTAGCATCATTTGCCGATTGAATTGGTACCGGCACGAAATCAGCTTGAACCTGTCCACTAGGTATTGAATAAACTCGTACTTTGCCAGCCGAACCACCTACCGTGACGCTTGTGCCATTGGGATGCATTGCCAGAGCATAAACACTATCTGGGATATCGATCTGAGTCACGGCTGGCGAAGTTTGACTATTGAACTGCTCGATCAACTGCTTCTCTTCCGGCTTACGCTGATCAACCGTCTTGGCCATAACAGCCTTAACGTTATCGGGAATTGTGCCTGTAAAGTCGTAGGGATAAACGACCAACTGACTAGCGCCATCCAAGGTAGAGGCCACTGCGAACAGTTTGCCATCGTTGGATAATGAAACGTCAAAGATTCGGCCATTCATCGCCGGGAACTTGCGAATCAGATTCGAATCATCGCCAATGCGTCGTTCTGTTTCACGGAAGATTCGGTAGATCTTTGGAATACCGTCAGCACCACCAACTAGAACTTGATTTTCAGTTGGATGCATCGACAGAGAGTTGATCCCACCTTTAAGCGCACCGGGTGTAATCGAGGTCACGTTGTCGATAAATCGCTCGGTGGCAACTTCGGTCAACTTCACGGTCATGTCGCGTCCACCAGAAACCACGTGAGTCCCTGCCGGATTGAAGACTGTTGCGAGGGACCAATCGTCGTGAGCACCTTGATACAACTTTTGCTCACCCGTTTCGGAATCGATCGCACGGACAACTCGATCCGCTGAGCCGAACGCAACCAACTTACCGTCCGGCGAGAATGACCCACCGTACAGAGTGTCATATCCAACTTGTCGGCTCAAAAGCAGATTTCCCGATTCGACTTCCCAGACTTGCACTTCGCCGAATCGTCCCGGCGAACCACCGGTCATGGCCAATCGTTTTGAGTCTGGGGAGAAGGTAACAGATTGCACTCGTTCGCTCAGACCGACTAAACGCTTCACTGTTTGATGAGTTTGACTATCGATCAATACGATTTCATGGAATCCGCTCACGGCCAATAGCTTGCCATCTGGAGAGTGTGAGATCGCTGTAATGACTGGCGGACGACTATAGATTGGTAGATTCTTGGAATCGTACTTTGGGCCGGGCGACTTCGAGTCGTTGCCTGCGCCTTCAGCTATCCATCGCCGAATCAATTCGATGTCTGCGGCTGACAACGGGCCGGAACCTTTGGGCATTGCGGCTTTGCCATCTACGATTGCAATCTGCTTGATCAATTCGCTCTCATCGGGTTTTCCAGGAACAACAGCTACTGTACCGCTTTCGCCTGCTGCCAAGAGCTTTTGGAAATCTGTCAGCACATAGCCGCCTTGAGGCTTGGCTGGTTGATGGCAACCTTGGCACTTCGCGCGGAAGATTGGCTCGATTTGCTTCGTGTAGCTAACCGGCGTTTCGGCTCTTGCCAGCGAACAACTTAAAACGGCGACAGACCAGAGTACAGACAGATACCAACAGCTTCGTATCATCATTCGGTACGGCAATATTGAAGGAGGGAAACAGATTTAACAGGTGGGAGGCGATCAGGTCTTGAAAGAAACTCGCAGCCAGCAACCCGACTTTGAGCGACTTTCGATCGCCTTGTCGCTTTCTGCCGGGGTGATTCTCAACTATCCAGAGTAACAGTCTAGGCGACGAACTACAAGCGAATTACGCTGGCCAGCCCCCCAAATCTACCAAGAGAAGTTCAAATGCTTAGCCGGATAGCCCGTAGCCGTTCATCCAACGTAGCAGGGCCGGCCACGGTTCAGTTTTATAGCAACGTTTGCCAGAAAGTTATCCTATTTCGAGTTGGCACAATCCTGAGTCTTCGAAAGCGTTCCTCGTGACGGCGCTCGCTCGATCCACTGAACAAGTGATTCATCGGGCTATCTCTAAATGAGCTTCCGCCTGTTAAAAGAACTGATCGGCTAGAGTAACAGTCTTCCAGCCTTTACCGGCTAACGCGACTTGGTTGTCCGGTTTCGCGATTTCTGGAAATGTACGTCTGTCTATTTGGGTCGCACTTCTTTCTCAATTTGAGTCTGCCTATGGATCATCATTGCCTAACAATTTGGCGGGTTACTGGGCCACTCCCATCTAGTGCTTGCAGTTACAATATGCCTTAGTTTAGTTCTGGCAGCCCGCGATGGAATTTCGGCTCAAGCACTTCGAGGAATTTGGCCATCGCAATGGCCATTAGTCGTTCGGGGCAAGGGCAGTTTTCATTTGAGAGAAGTTTCCCAACATGTTTAACTCAGTTTTGTCGAGAATCAGCCTGTGCTCTTTGATGATTCTCTGCACCATTTCCACTGCTTATTGTCAGGAACTGAAACTCAAGCAAAACGCTCAAACCTCGGTTTCGGGCGATCTTAAGGAGCAGGAACTACGGGCTCAATTTGGTACAACTCGATTTCGCCCTCCACAATCGGTCAACTCACTTTTTCTATCGCCAGAGGAAAAATACGTCGTATCTGTTTCAAGAAACCTCAGCATTTGGGATACGGAGTCAGGGCTCGAAATCCGAAAGCTAGAGCCATCAAAGATTCCGGTCCGTAACACAAATAGCTCATATGGGAATCGCCCATTGGTTTTCTCGCAGGAAACGGGCCGATTGATTGGCCTAGGTCGGCCCGGTTTCATCGTCGAGTATGATCCATCCAACGATGAATACCATGAGTTTCCGGTAACGAATGACCTCTTGCCACGCTCTCAAAGCGATAGCCCGCTATCCATCGATCTCTCCAAAGACGATCAATTTCTAGCAGTTGGGTCTGCCAAGGGCATTGTGGTTTTAGACGCGGAAAAGGAGGAGATCTGGTCCGTTGAAAACGACTTTGTCGCACCAATTGAAGATAAAGAGGATCGCCTCGCATTTTCTGGACATTATTCAATGTTACGAATTAGTCCAAAGAACGACGTTATTGCGTATACGTTGAGCGGTAAACCGAAGACTCTAGTGATAGCAGAACTAACAACTGGCGAAGCGATCTGCAGTATCAGCCTCACCGATAAACTTGTTCGAATGGATTTCTCACCTGATGGTACTGCTATCGCTGTTACGGAACGAGACAGTTCTGTTCGCTCGTATCAAGTAGAAGACGGCGTAATGAATTGGGAGTTTAAAGCACCGCTAAACAACCCGTACGAAAACTACACGTCAGACATTGCCTTTGAGCCAAATGGTAAACGAATCGCCGTTTGTGCTACGGACAATCAGATTTACATTTTGGATTCGGCCTCCGGAAATGTAATAGGCAAGTTGAATGGCCACGAGTGGTATCCGTGGGCTCTGGCGTTTTCCTCAAAACGCAATTTGCTTTACTCCTCGGGTTGGGATGGCAAAATTCGCCGCTGGGATATGGAGCACTACAGGGAGTTGCCGCTACCGGGTGCTGAGTATGCATCATCGATAATCTCCTTCTCACCGTCGGGCAATCGAGTTGCTGTTGTGTATGAGAAAGGTCGAATCGCCGTATTGTCGGAGAATGATCTGCGAGAACAAGCATCTATTACCGCCAAAGAGATCGAACTCTCCGCCATTGCTTTTTCGGCGGATGATCGCTGGCTAGCCTATGGTGGCGCGACCAAAACGGAGGTTCATGTGCGGGTAGTCGATCTTCAGGCAAATCGTGAAACTCATCACTGGCAATGGCCGTTGGGTAAGGACCCGCATTCGTCGGTCGAGTCGCTTAAGTTTTCCAACGACAGTAACACTCTTGCAGCAGCCGTTTTTCGACAAAGCTCAGCCTATCTCATGACATTGGATAAACCAGGAGAAAAGCAAGCTCTCAAGCACTCCCAAATCTATGGCTTGGATTTTGCTCTTGACGGCAAGAAACTGGTGACTGCAGGTTGGGACAGTAAAGTAAGGTCCTGGGACGCTATCGACGGCAAGCTCCTAGCAGACCTGGACGTTGCACTCCCCAATCAAAACCCGAATCAACGCGTCGATCAGCGCATGTATACGATCGTGGCTTACCCGTTCGGTAATCTGGTTGCCACTGCCGATATGGACTCAACTGTTCGAGTGTGGCAGTTGGGAGACTCGATCGAACTTGTGAATTCTATTCCCGGCAATTCCTTTACATTTGGAGCGATGGATTTGTCTAGCGATGGAATCTGGCTTGTAACCGGCAGTAGTGGCGGAAATGTAAAGATTTGGAACGCTCTCAGTGGCGCACTTGCGCTAGACGCAGGCAAGCACGACCACTACATACACACGGTTAATTTTGGCAAAGACGTGCGGCAAGTTTGCAGTGGATCATCTGATGGCATATGCAAGATCTGGAATACGAAACGAATTGGTATCAAAGAGTCAGCTACCATTGATGAATGGCTAGTCGAGCTGGCGGATGAATCCGAAGAGATAGGATTTCAAGCTATGGTACGAGCAGTAGAACATCCCGAGAAAGCTCTCAAGCAGGTCCAGTTGGAAATACGCAAATTAGATTCAGAAAAGCCCGCAGTGCTTCGCATCGCACCGCGTCTGGTCTCACTTCTTGGAATGCTGAAGACCCCAGAATCAGAAGCCTATTTGCGCGAGCTAGTGAAGCGAGATGCTAACGATCCATTTTACGTCCTTGCCAAACCCATGCTTCGAACGCCTGAATGACCATCCCGAGCTTGATTCATTCTTACTCTTGATAGCCGAAAACATTGAATTGAGTTTGCTTAAGGGTCTCGGCGGCTCGTGTGTCAGCCGCGGCATTTTGGCTGTCTCCAATAGATTCGTACAGAGCTGATCTCTCGATGTAGCGATCAGCTAGCCACTCTGCAACCAACGCAGGCTCGTAGGCAAATGCCAAATCGACGGCTGCGATAATGGAACTTAACTCCTTGATGGCATCTGCAGTGTTGTTTTGCTTTTGTAAGATCACAGAACAGAGTTGTTTGGCATATAGGTTATTCTTCCAATGTCTAGCACTTTCCTGTGCAACGATGAGCGCTAGTTCTTGATTGCCTTGGTCAAAATGAGCTTTCGCATTGCGGCTTAGTTGAATCGAACGAGCTTGAACAAGAAGCATCCCGCCGACCCCAAGCCAACATGCCAACCCAACCATCATTGCGATCTTGCCCCATCTGCCAAAAGGAGCTGGCTTCGTTCGCCAAACAAGCAGAGTTAACAATGAAACCGGTCCCAGAACGCACGAGGATAATCCGATGGCATCTCGAACAGTAATCATCAATCGATGTCTAATAGGTTTTCCATTCCAAGTCTTAACTGCCAAAAGGAAAGAGAAAATTGATACTGTTACAAATATCGTGGAGGTTGTCCAAATCTGAATACAGGTTGAAGCATGGCCATCAACGGAGATGATCGGCCCTACTGCCAGGAACATGAGGGCGCTGCACCAAATCAGCGCAGCACTCATAATCGCAACGCTGGAGCCTACCAAGAAGAATGTTGCCATCGCGCGCCGACGATTCAATGACTTGGTTCGTTGTTTCCACTGACGCAATCTCTTAGCAAACTCTTCAACGCTCTGCAGACGTAGCGATGGGTCGCTTTGAGTTGCTTCCCTAATATCGCTCTTCAGAGGTTGATACCTGGAAGCCCCATCGTTGGGCAGCTTCTCTTCCCATCCCGTACCCAGAGCTTGCTGCATATCGCCGATTACTAACTGATACAACATCACACCCAGAGCGTAGACGTCATTAGCGGTGGTCGCTGGTTTTCCAAACATTGATTCGGGCGGGGCATAGATGCGAGTGCCTGTTCGACTGCTTTCGTTACCGATCAGTGTATTGATGCCTCCGGTGACCGTAATGTTATGCTGAACCAGCATGCTTTGATCCGTTAGCACGCCAATTCCAAAATCTGCTATGACCGGAACTGGTTTGCCATTTACGATTCGAACCAGAATGTTCGAGGGCTTTAAGTCCTTGTGTATGATGTTCAAAGAGTGAGCAACGGCAACCGATTCGGCAACATCTGCCACGAAGCGAACTCGATCCTCAATGGGCCAGTTTGCAATGTCGAACGTCGAAAGCCACTCTAACAGATTACCCGACGCAATGTGCTCACTTTCAATGCAATACGGCGGCTCTTCAAATTGAACATCAATCAACCGAACAAAATCTGGCCGGTTTCCGAATTGCGATTGCAGCAAACGAAAGAGCGTTAGCTCCCGCTTAAAGCTGCGCAGCCGATCGATGTCGAAGCAAAACTTAAAGACCCGTCGTTCTTTGGTGCGACTATTTTGAGCTAACCAAACTTCGCCAAAACCACCCTCACCAAGCTGTTTCTCAAGCAGCCAATTCTGCCGATTCGGGATTAACTGCCCCGAAGCGGGGCGCCAGCTTCCAACGTCATCATGCAGGTTGACGCGCTGAGCCTTTTCGCTGTCGCCAGGAGGCTTTAAAGTTGGCGAGCCTTGCGGAGCTACTCCAAAGACTTCGATTGGATCGTCGTCGTTACCTTTAAAGCGATAGCGACCATAGGCTACCCAGACCAGAGGCGTAGACTGGTCGACGGGATTGCTCAACATATGTTGACGACTCGAATCAAAAGCATGTCGAGTAACAATCGTGTATCCGCCATCGCCCAGCGACATTACTCGGGCGGCTAAGTCGATGGCTTGGCCAGAAACTTTGACACCAGTTATGTCGGAGAATTCGATGATCTCTCCCAGGTGAATGCCGATTCTGGTAGCGGGCCTGCCGTGCTTTAGAATATCATCGGACCAAGTATATTCGTACAGTGCATGATGAAACCTGAGGGCGAACTCGGTCGCTGTGCTAGCAGTTTTGAAGGTCGCCAAGAAGCCGTCACCTGTGTTAGCGCGTTCCTCGGCCTCCTCATACCGGCTTAACAAATCCCGAAAGATTTTGTCGTGAGGGATGAGCAGGTTCTGCGTGTAATTCTGATCCAAGAGCATTCGCTTCCAGGCCGTCGACCCAACCAAGTCCGTGAATAGACAAACGAAGATTGCCGATCTAGGTCGTTGCAATTCATCGTTGTTGAGTCTAGCCATTGCGGCAACTTCCGGCAGTGATAACATCCAGGTTTCAAGGACGCTGTAGAGCCGATTGTAATCCATTGCTGCACTCTGCGGCACAGACCACCTCGAAAACTCGAGGCCCATGCATCATGCGTTCGCGGGCCGGCCAGCGAGATTCTCGATTCCTTACGCAGAAGCTCTCTGTCCACCACCCGACGATCCGCATTGATGCACCTCTGCAATTGAGAATGTTGACAAGTGCCGAACTTGCAGAGCCGGATGTTTTCGGGACTTTATTCGTGAAATTCGAACTCTTTGTGGTCCAAGGTTCGATGCTCTAGATTTGTTTGTTCCAAAGAACATCGCAGCGCAACCCAATTTCGGGCAGAATAGTACTGGGGACAATTGGAATGAGCTATAGCGTTTAAGATTCGAAAAGTGTGTGAGTTTCGGGCTGGATGACGCTAGTTGCGAATGCGAAATGAGTTGATGAATTGCTTCAACTCGGGATCAGCGAGAACATTAGAATTCAACTTGGTAATACCCAAAGTGTAGTTGTGTGGCGGATGTACAATCAAAATTCCCGCTAACTGTATGGTTCCGGCTTCAGAATCGATTTCGCCGATGGCTAAATGAGCTTGATGACCGTTGATAGTCATGGATTGTGACGGAAGTTTGCGAGTGAATTTTTCAGAAAAGCCAGCTTCCCATCGATCCTTCATTAGTTCGAGCGTTTCAAATCTTGCGAGGGATGGCAAGACCAAAACGCTACACTGGGCTGAGTGCTCCTGGTCAACATAAACGACTGTGTAGGAGTTTGTGGTTCCTGAAACAGGGCCATCCATTGCCTTAGTCCAGTTGTCACCCGTAGGGAATTCCACATCAAAGAGCCCTTTTGAAGCTACTTGTGGTTGTTGGTTCGCATTATTGCTTTGCTTATACTTAGCCTCACTATCTTTCAGTTCACTGCTGCTTAATTGACCTTTGGCTGAGCTGGGTATCATTGCATCGGTTAAGCTGTCACAGCCAACGGTGAGTGTGAGTAGCAACAACAATACAGTTGATGATTGATGACCAATTTGGTTTGGCATAACAAGAGGTACACCGATTTGAGTATTGGTAAGGCTGTCGTTCTGATTCAAAACGCGAGTGTTAATCATATAACGTAGTAATCGATAATCCAATCACTGCTACCAACCAGAAAGTCTGGAGTGGAATTTGCGTCCAGCAAAAGTCACATTGCGTCTCCAGCCTTTCGACTATCTCGATTGAGGAAACATTGATGCTTGCGAGCTTCTTTTCCCAAGTCCAATTCTCGCCTTCATAAGCCAGCGGCAAGCCAGGCTCTAGCGCGACCGGAGAATTATGCTCTGCTACCGAGTGAAGAAACCATGTCCATGAAGTACGCGTGTTCTCTTTCCACCACTCGTCGATCTGCAATGGCTGTTCCGACGAAGGCAGATCTTCTGGAATTGAGAATGTTGTCAACGGCCGGATGCTAGAGTAGCTGTACACAAGCAGGGCGATTCCGCATATCGCGAACAAACCATAGACCAGAGCGGCAATCCTTCCGATTCAAAGGAGCCAACTTCGGGATCGAGCCCATCAAATTTAAGGCCGCTAACGTTCGGTCGAGTCCATCTGGGCCGCAAATTATCTTGTACTTCCGTCTCTTGCCGTCTGTCGGGTTTTGCCAGTGATTTACTGACAAGCCTTGGTATCTCAATGACCATTTTTTCGCAGTCGCTGCAATACCGATCCGCCATACACTGAAAAAACTGCAACAATAGGTCTGTCAAATTACGCGAAACAACATAGTAACGGTGCACCTATGGCAAAGAAAAAAAGTGCTTTTCAGTTGCGAGTCGGATCAAAGCAGATTGAAGTCTATAACGAAGGACTCTTCATTTTTCTGTATGACAAAGCCAATTCTAAGTGGCTGAAAGAAAACGAAGCTGCGGATGTAGTTGCAGGTGGCGACGATGTTGTAGACGGCGTTAAGCGCAGGCGAGAACTCGGAAAGTCTGGCGCTATTGCCGCCTTTGAGCTGTTTCAAGACGACTCGCAAATGATCGAAGTCAGCGTAGGAGCACCATTGAGTGCTGCGGAGTGCAAGAAGCTGCCGTTTCTTAAAGCTCGTCGAGCCCATCTAAAACTGCCGTCCGGGAAGCTTCAAATTGAGAGTTGGAATTCGCTGAAGATTCATGATGAAGGCGGCGGTGAAACTGGCGGAAAAGTAACTGTTCCCGCCGGTGACTATCTGATGACTTTGTATCAAGTTGACCCCGCGGCCCAGCAACATCCTATTACTTGTCTGATCACGCTAACGCCGACATCCGAATTGCCTATTCCTAAAGTTGTCGATTCATTCATTGCATTACCATCTGAGAAGCCAAAAACAAAAACAACCAAGTCGAAGAGCGATAGTTCTAAGCCTCAAGGTAAATCAAATGAACCGATGGCTAGTTCGACTTCAAAAAGTTGGAGCGGAATGATTCGAAAGCACGGTGATTCTTGGGCTACCGATCTATCGCCAGATCAAATTGACAAATTGGGCTGGAGGCACGGAGCTAGACTGCGATTGCAGGTTGGATCGTGGAAGAGTGAGGCTGTGTTCTTAGGGTGTACCACACTCTACTATGCACAGCTTTGGCTTGGGATGAAGACCTGCGCGACATGGGGTAAAATGGTTCGTTTCCATTCACATCCTGTTCCAGGAGACAAACCAGGAAGTTGGAACCTTGGATTCACCGCCTTCGAGGAAAAAGATACGATTCCCGCTGAGGATACTCCTGAGGAGATTCTCATTTCTGAGATTCAGCCTCGGCTAAGCCCAGCACCGGACGATTCGCTGGTTGGAAAATCAGAAATCAAGGATGGCAACCTTTGCGGGTTCGTGGTTGCAGCTAGCCCAGAGATGGTTGTGTTGAGCTTCCCATGGAAACCACTAAGTAAGTGGGGGCAAGAATCGGATGAACCATTACTCATCGAACTGGGTGGCCAGGAGCGATTGTGCTACAACCGACGTGGCAGCAGCATTGAGGAAGTGAAAACTACATTTCTTGAATCGATACCTGAGTTCATAAGTCTGAATGAGAAATTGAGAAAGGCCTCTGACGCATACGAAGATGCAGATTGGGGATCACCGCAAGAGGAAAAATTGAAGCGTGAAGTCCAGTCAATCAAGCAGCAGATCGCCGAGATTAAGGTTCCCGGAAAGCTGCAAGGTTCGATACCGTTGTCGATTGAAGAGTTACCGCACTGCGATCGCAGAGGCGTTACTGTACTCACAATTCAACCAACGATCGGAGAGCAGCATTTCATCAACGTTCAGTGTGGTGCAGCAGTAACAGTGAAGCGTAGAGCTTAGCTAAAACGATTGAGATTTGAAAAGTGGATGAGTCTTGGGCCGGATGAAAACGCGAGGTGCTAGTTGCGAACTCGAAATGAGTTAATTAATTTTGGATCAATCAAATCCTAGCCGCCCCGATCAGGGGCTATAGGTTTAAAGGCAATACCGTTCAATTAGTGCGAAATCTCATTCCAGCGGCACGGCGCGAGCCGTCCGGTTCCCAGTGTTTTGCATAACGGTTGCCGGGCAGCTCGCGCTCCGCTAGAAATCCGAGCCTTAATTGAACGGAATTGGATTTAAGGGAAAGTCTAAGCAAACGGCTCGCGATTGATGTCGGCAAAAAAGGGCACTGCGTATTGGTCGAGTGTCTTCAGGGAGCGATTGCGTCCGCGCTTCAGTATGTTTTGCATCCCCGCATGCAACAGCGACACTAACTGATGATACTAGCGAGTGTTCCGAATGATTCACTCGTGCGAATCCAAGAACCATTTTAGTCCTTCCTTGATTCGCTCGGCTAGCTGCGGTGAAATAGTCGATTGACGGGCGAACTCGACCTGTTCTGATGAGAAATCCGTTGCTACTTCAGGAATATTCTTCAAGATGTCCTTGCTAATAAATTCTCCCATGCCTCTTTGCTTAGCTGAATACCACAGCGAGTAGCGTTGCTTTTGGCTAGCTTCCTTGGACTTAATACTGAACTTCGTCATCGATCCAGCAACTGCTATATTCGGGCAAATCGCGACAGCCCCTGCGTATGTGTTCGGCTCAAGACGACTGACCATGGTCGCGGTGAAACCACCACCAAAAGTACCTGCAAGGATTTGCTGGGAGGGTTGCTTTATCTTGTTGTCAGCAATCAGCTTGCTAACAACCTTAGCGATTCTCTTCACATCTCCGCGAAATGTCGAACCGTAGTCTTCGGTCCAAACGAAAGAGGTCGGCCCAACACGTTCCGTGCCATCGCAGGTCACCACAGTGCATTGGAATTTTTCTGCGATCCCCTGACAGAATTCTGAATCGAAGAACTCTTGATTGGAAAAAGCAGGGTGTAACAGAATGAGCAAAGGATGTGCGGTATCCGAAGCGAGATTGGAGGGTTTGAACACTCGTTCAGTGCCCGGTTCCGTCGCGATCCAATAATCACGGATAGCATCCATGAATGCTGGGAATTTCTCAAATTCTCCGAATTTTGGAAGGCGAAACATCAGCGGAGAAAGTCGGCTGTATCGAGCCGAAGATAGGCCGTCCGTCATTAAGCCTTCTTGAAGCCAATAGCAGGCTCCATCAAAATCTTCGGTTTGAAAAGCGGCTTCCGCCAAACCAATCCACCCGGATTGATCTAACTTGCACTTGTAAGCTGCAACCGATCGAGCTAGAGCCATGTCTTTCGCGCCTACCGCAATGTTGAACATCGACTCTAACTTGCGTAAGCTTAGCTGACTGAGGTCGATCGACTCTCCTTCTACCTCTACGATTTGTGGCGGATCCTGTGGTTTTGAAAAGTTGAGTATGCGGTATGGTCCGCCGCGTTTCTGAAACTCACTTAGGATTTTTGCTCTGGAAAACGCGGGATTGACTGGCTGTACCTTTGACAACAGAGACGCTGTTGAAAGTCCATTCTCGAGAAACTCGACACCTCCACCTGAGGAAACGCCGTGCAGTCCATAGAGATGTGGGCTGTTCGCTTTGCTGGGGAGGGCTTGATTGAGTACGGCAGTTTGATCGAGATCCAAATCTTCGGTGCTAGCCCAGTGCGCGATCCCAGACTTGGATTCGAGAATCATGATCGGCTGACCTTGGAACTTATAGAGCGGCGCACCCGATCCGCTTGTAAGGCTCGCCGCACTGCCAGCGACAGCAATGTAAGAGCAGCTTGTTCCTGTATGTTTACATGCCGGGCATTGATACACAGAGATCGGGGAATCGTAAGTACGAAGATTCTCTGGATCGTCCCACGGTAGCGAGAAATCGATTCGTTTATGAGCATAATGCTCGCCGAGAAAGGGCAGCAGTAGCGCCCGCCAACTGTGAAGCGGCTGGCCATCTTCGTCGACCGTATACCGCGGGGGGAAGCAACCGTAGCGGGAGTGATACTCGTGCATTGCCAACCCGATGAGCATTAGATTCTGTTTACATTGGTGTGTGAGCAGGCTGTTCTGACGGTAGCGATATGCGAAAATGCCTGCGATCGACACGAGTCCGATTATAAGTAGCCACAGAATCGGCTTTTTGTGCAAGATATGCTCCAATCAGAAGTACTAAGAGAAATAGATACAGCTACGAAGTCCCAAGCGGTTGCATTATACTACTCGCGTTAGGTATCGAAAGTATGCGGGTTATTGCCATCGTTTTGGTCGGAACAAGAGAAAGACTATGCAAATATTCAGGTCTGTTTTTTGTGCAGTCGTACTCCTTTTTGTTTGCCCGTCCGTGGGATGCAATTCAGGTTCGAAGCCAAACTTTATTAGCTCCCCAATAAAACGCTTCCCTGGTACCGGTGCTTTAGCCTTTAGCCCAGATGGACGGTACTTCTTTTCGGGAAAGGAGTTGCGAACCACTTCGGATTGGTCGGTTGTATTCGAACTTCCGACAAATCCTCCGGGAGGAGCCATGTGGGCAAGCTTTAGCACAGATTCCCAAGTACTTTCCGTTCTGTCATCGGGAGTCGTTTCGGTCGTTGATGTGCCGAATCGCAAGGTTGTCTTTGATCGTCCTGTCAATGGAGCCATCGCAGCAAGCTATGATCCCGAATCTCAGACAGTTTTTTCCATCGACTCGAATGGAACTGTGAGGCGTTGGAGCAGAGAGATCAAGCCCTCCGCCAAGGCTACCGATTTTGGTGAACCACTTGAGGTCGTGGTACCCGACCTGGAGCGAGAAGCAATGGATTTCGGCGGCGTCGATATCTCTGAAGCTTCGAATCTTGCTGCAGTAGCTAACGAGACGCAGATCCGTTTCTTTAAGACTAATAAACTCGAAGAGGTTTCTGTAGTTGAAGTCGATCTTCCCAGGATGGCGATGCCGCGCAATGTCGTGAAGATCTCGCCGGAAGGCTCTCGCGCTGCGTTTACCAATGGTAGCGACGCACGAATCGTCAAGATTGACAACTCAGCAAAACAGGTCAAGATTTTCACTTATCCCAAGGGACCGATCATTGCGCTCGACTGGTGCCGAAACGGATCGATTCTGGCTGCGGTCTGCTTCTCTCACGATTCCGGTAACATTTGCGTACAGTTCTTCAACGCGGAAAATGGAGATACTCTTGGAATTGTTCCGGTACATGGACACCAAGGAACGCGATACGGTCGAATGGCGGTTGGCGGCGATCATTTTCTGGCCACTTGCGGAGCAGATAACGCACACGACCGAGACGAGTCGATCGTAAAGATTTGGGATTATGAAGTTCTACTAACGCAGACGCTTAAAAAGAACCCTCCATACTACGAAGAAACAATTCGAACAAATCGATAGTTGGTCACACACTGCTGGCGCGGTCTCAAATTCTTTTGGCACGTCACTTTGTAGAGGCGATTGACAGCCTTGTAGATGATGAATGTAAATGCGTGACCTTGGGAATCGCCTCTCAGATAATAACGTCTTATTAGAACCGTGTTGAAGCTTAGGCCGAGCCTAGTTTTTCGACAACAAAGCGGAGGAAATAAGACCTGTGACTGTTGCAATCAGCGGGGCTGTTTGGAATACTAACCTCCACTTCTGGTTGTTTAGCTCACCAAACTTGCCTCATTCGTCGCGTAAACTCAAAATGAATTTGATCTCAACTCTTCGATCTTGTGTTAGTTTTTTGATCCTGTTCGCTCTATGTTCTATATCGCCAGCTCATGAATGGACCAGCAGCAACGGTAAATTCAAAATCGAAGCTGAGTTCGTTGCCATCAAGAACGGAAAGGTGGTGCTGGAAAAGCCAGATGGATCCTACATCTCTGTTCCACTCGATCAGATCTCTAAGAAAGATATCGAATACATCGAGTCGCTAACCGGCAAGAAGGTTGATGAGAACGGCTCTAGTTCGGAGAGCGATACGCCGGATAACTCGAAGCCAAAGACCATCAAACTCAAGGGCAGTAAAGAAGGTGATCCGCCTGGTGTGGTTCGAGACTTGGGCGAACAGGGTTGGGGCGTCAAATCGATGGCAATCTCGGGTGATGGAGCAATCCTAGTCGCTGGAAAGTCGGATCAGATGGTCGCGGTTTATGATTTAAATGAAGGTTCACGACTGAATATTACTGATCGACTAGAGGATCTTGGACCGGTAGATGTGATCGCGATTTCAAGAGATGGCAAGCGAGTTATCGCGGGTGGATCCAAAGGATTGGTGAAATCATGGCGATTATCACCTGAAGGAGCGCTAGACGAGGGTGTAACGTTTGCCGGACATTCCGCTGCCATAACTTCGCTAGCAATTTCTGCTGATGGAAGGTTCGCCATGTCTGGAAGTGCCGACAAGACTGCAAAATATTGGCAAGTCGATACTGGTAAGGAGTTCGAGTCGTTCGGAAACTTCAAGCGCTCTGTCCTAGGATTGTGGATGTCGGAAAATGGCTCCGAAGGAAAGGCAACGGATGGCGAGGCTTTGGCAAGAATTGATTTGAAGACTAAGAAAGCGGTGATGACCAGAGTGCGTGAGTCGGCTGCAATTCAGTTTGCTGCTTTCTCTCCTGATGGACGCTATCTTGCCATGAACGATACTTACGCTATTCGCATTTGGGATATTAAGACCGGAAAAGAGAAACCGGCCTTGAAGTCCAATGAGATACAGTGGACTGGAGCTTTTACGCCTGATGGCGAGCGTATGATCTCGGGTGCTTCAGGTATTTTGAATGTGTGGGAAGTGAAAACTCAAAAACGAGTAGGTGTACTAAAGAACGATAGTCCTGGATACATTCAGGCCTTGGCTGTAAGCCCTGATGGTGAGCATGTGGCGGGCTGTTCCAGCAATTCAGGAACTGTGTTGCGACTATTTCGCTTACCTCCAAAGTAGTTCGGGCAACATGAATCAACCTCAGAAATCCATTGCCTTCATTGCGGCAGTTGTATGCATCGTCGCTCTATTGGCGATAGTCTCGTTTGTAGCCATTTTCAAATCCGCCGACCTCGCCTTAGCGATTGTCGGCATCTCAGATTCAGGTGAAGTGGCGCAGAGTCCTCAGCGCTTACCCGAATCTGCTTCTTCCGCGCCCGACTGGCTGGATAATCGCGCTAAGGAAAACTCACGCGGTCAACAAACGCAGGCCGATTCGTCTAGCGCACTATTCACCGTGTTGGCCTCGCCCAATTCGCCTGCAGCGCAACCGACTGAGGTTAAAGGCGGTTCGAACTCCAAGCGTCCAATTCTGGCCTACGATTGGAAGCCGGATACCTTCTACCAATGGCGATTCGACATCAAATCCAGCGCTGATTCAACCAAGAAAAAGTACTCAGGTATCTCTTCGTTTACGGCTCGCAAAAAAAAGTCGCCCGACTCCAGTGAAAAGCAATCTGGAACGGGCACCGCTTTTGTAGTGAATGAGGCCGGCTGGTTGGTTACTTGTGCGCATGTGGTCGACAATAGTACAACTGTTCGAGTGCGATTGGGTGAGAAGGAGTTTCCAGCCGAAGTGGTCGGCTCGGATGCTTCAAATGATCTTGCCTTGCTAAAAATCAACGCCAACAACTTGCAGCCTTTACCGTTGGCAACAAGTGATGGTGTTGATTTGGGACAAGAGATACGTTGCGTCGGCTTCCCGCTGACTGATCTTCTCGGCAAGTCGGTCAAGGTGACTCGCGGAGCGGTTTCCGGTAAAGTACGGCTCAACGATCGCGATCTCTATCAAGTCGATGCGGCGATTAACCCAGGTAACAGCGGTGGCCCTGTTGTAGATGCTCGAGGCAATGTTGTGGGAGTCGCCTCACAAAAGATTAGCGGCGAACGGGTTTCCAATATTGGCTTCTGCATCCCATCGCGCACTCTGTCGCAATTCCTGAAGGACTCCAAAGTTAGCGTTAGCGATCCTATAGCCAAAGCGGATGTCGACGGACCAACTTTAGCTCGCCAAGTCATACCCTCGGTAGCCTTAGTTGAAGTTGAAATCGGCGCTCAAAATCAGTACGAATTGACTGATTACAGCGAGTTCGATCGTGGCTCCGACAGTCTATTCGAAATGCCTTCGCAACGCTCGCTCAGAATGGGTCGCTCGAGGGTAGTGATCGATGCGAATGGCACTCTGGTGGATAGCCAGTCGATAGATTCACCACTTATGCTCGGACCGTTAGCCACCTTAGGCGTCATCCGCTTGCCTCGACCTTGGCAGAGCACCTGGGGCGAGTCGGTCGAATTCCGTTTGACGTTAGTGATTGAAGAGGAAGATCCGTTTCAGGCGCTGATGCGAAATCGATATGGACGATTGCGGCGACCGTTGGACTCTCAGCTTCGGACAATTGCGATCAACTGCGAGCAGCATGATCGCTACAAAATCTTAGAAACCACCGGCGATCTGGTGAAGATCGAGCGAGAGTTCATATTGGCCTCGACATCTGAGCCAAAATTCGAGCAACGTGTAAATTGGATCTACCAATTTGATACGAGGGCTGCGTTGGTCACGAAAGCTCATGCAACCGGCGGCCTGCGCATCGGCGACAAACTGGCTACGAGTATGGAGATCGACATTACGAACTTGAAAACAGATATTGCCGCCAACTCGGGTGATATCCAAAAAAACTCTTCATCTGCGGGCAGCAATGCGCCAATGAAGCCGGCCGAGACGATGCCTCCGGAGGTTGTGGCGGCTCTGGCCAAGTTGTCGGATGCAAAATCGTCGGCTGAAGATCGCATCGTTCAGCTTAATCAACTGGCCAAGATTCAGTGGAGTGTAAAGTTCCGCCAGAAGGTAGTGGATCAAATCGCTGTCGAGTTGAAAGGGAAGGACGAGGCGGTTGTACTGGCGGCGATCAAGGCGCTGACCAACTGGGATGCAGCCAGTTGCGTGGATGAAGTTGTAAAATTACTCAACCACAAATCGCCCGCGATTCGTGGAGCCGCAGTCGAGTACTTGGGCTCGATGCAAGACGGCGCCGCGGCTATACCGCTGGTCGAAGCGTTAGCGGATATCAACTTGCGAGAAGCCATCTACGCGGCCTTGCGATCGATTGGACCCACAGCCGAGGTTGGAGCGATCAAGATGCTGTCGCACTCCGAGGAATCCGTCCGGCTAAATGCGTGCTCGGTACTCGAAGAGATCGGCTCACAGCGTTGTGCAGCAGAACTCAGGCGCATCGCCAAAGGCTCAGGTCAAGACGCAGCACAAGCAACGAAAACTCTAACCAAACTCGGCTTCAGCCGCACGGTCGACCAGTCTCAAGAACCGGATATATCTGACGAAAATCCCTTCGAACCAAAGAAGAAAAAGTAAGAGTTGGTAAGAATCAACTTTGCGATTTCACTTCTAACTGCGACAGTAGCAAGGTAAATCGCTAGCTAGTGTTCGGCCGGACGCTGATTCAAGTGCTGAACAAAACAGCTATTTGTTTTGGCGTGAACGCGTTTCCATTCCGGCTACTCCTAAGGGAAAATTAACGTCGAAATCTTCGGTTCGTTACAGACAAGTTGATCTGCATTCATGCGTCAAAATGACCTCTGTTTTCCGCACTAGAAGAAGCTAGTATTCCCTAAAGTGGGCTACACGGCTTCGGCGTCAAATCATCACATGATCCAACACGGAGAGAAAAAATGTTTGCGAAGATTGTTCAAAAGTGCTTGGCACTCTTGGCGACCACTGCCATCTGCCTGGTTACGGCTTCCGCCTCTAGTGCTGCAATTCCAAATGTTACTGGCACCTACACAACCAACTCCAAGCAGGGGACAATTAGCTTTACCGCGGTCAAGCGAGTAATTCAATTTGGTTATCAAGGGACAGTCAAAATCGACGGCAAAGGTGCGCCAGGCGTCGAGTACTTTCCGAGAACTGGTGGAGTTGGATTAGCATGGTATTTTGGCTACACAGGCATCACGGCAGGTAATGCGTTTTGCCTTCCACAAACCGATGGAAGCTATTCTGGACCTGTTTGGTTTTATGATCGACGAGGAAATATCATCGATAGCGGAACGATGACTTTCAAGTAATCAGCCACATGCCAGCATGTAATCAAGCCTGAAATCTCGGCAAATACTGCGGAGCAAATAGACCGAACCCTAGCGCGGTGCGCGATCAGCTACGGGAGGAAGATCCGCTTCGAGCCGCTTCAATTGCTCATTCGGGCACCGGGTGTGACCAGTTCGTTGAAGCGATCTAGCGGCTCATTGGCGGTCCAAGCAATACCTCGGAACAGCAAGACTCGGAACAATGGGTCATCAAACGTCCAGTTGTAATGGCCGGGGATACTAACAAATACTCGTCCCGGATTGTGATCTCGCACCCAAAGTTGTGGTGTAGCGTCTCCGTCTTCGGTGCTAGTTGCTAATACCGTTACGTCTTGAAGATCTCCAGTCAGCTTCCAGTAACTTTCATCGTAGAGATCAAGCTGCTCGAAGTTGCGCATGATGGGATGCTGTTTGTTCACGACGTCAAGACTCAGCGGTCCATGTCGATACTTGATGCGACCTCCCCACGAGGCCAATCCTATTCGCTTGGCAAACTCTTGAACACGATCTTCACCGTTGACAGCCCAGTGAATGAATACGGCTCCACCGCCACGCTTTAAGAACTTGTCCATCTGAACCGATCGAGGGAACGAAAAGCTACCTTTCTGGAAGAAGATGACAATGTCGGCGGTGGCCATTTGATCATCGCTCGGAAACTCTCGAACACTAGTTACCTGTACCCCAGGCGCAGATCCCACCAGCTCAGCCCAAGCACGTTGCCAAGCCGGATAATCGTGCTCGCCCGGCCCATGATCTTTACACCATCCACCAAGACGATATTCAACTTCTTCATTGTCGAGGGCAAAGACTGACTGCCTTGCAAGGCCGCAGCAACTTGAGCACGTGTTCTGACCGGCGGCGCGGTAACGGAGAGTCCAATGGCATCGTTGGTGGAGGCGTTAAGAGATAAGTCAACAGATCTCGTCGTTCGGATTCGGTTAGCTTGGCAAGTAATTCCTGTGGCATCACCGAAGTCGTCAACGATTTCATCTGCTCGATCTCATCGCGTGAAATTCGCTCCAAAGTTCCTTTGGAATCAGCGACCACAACTTTATCGCCTTCCGAACTGACCACGCCCGAAATGGCTCTCCCGTCTTTGGTAAGTACAGTTTGATTGAGGTAGTCAGGATTGATGGTTCGACTGGGCTCCAGTATGTCTCGTAACACCGAAGCGTAATCGCGATGAATCAAGTTACCCAAATCTGGTCCGACCTTGGCTCCATCGCCACCAATTGCGTGGCAGCGCGCGCACAACGTTCGCTCATCATGGAACAGTCGTCGACCTCTACCCCAGCTTCCACCAGCCAATTCAGGAACTGACTCGATCGAATTGGTGCTCTTAGTTCCATCTGAAACTTGTTGCGTGGGCGCCCATGGCTGAAGGAATCGGCTAAGCGATAGCGGTCGCCTAGTTTCGTCTTCGGCGGTGCTAAAAGACACAAATAGTTTCGCTGGTACATCACGCTGAGTCGTGATTTCAACGGTTGCCTCAATCCAATCGCTACTGTTTTCAACTTGTACTTCGGCCAGTTTGGTTCCAGCCGCAATCGGCGATTTGACTGACTGGCCAACTAGTAATTTGGAAAGACTAGTCGAATTAAACTGGAGAGCAATTTGCTCCTCTGGCCAGGTATAATCAATCTTGGCACCGGCTTGAATCGCCGGCCGCAACATGCTGCGGACATCGATCTTGGTTTCCAGCCTAAGCTTTCCATCTTGCTTTAGCATCGGCCACAACGCGGCATGGTGGGCAGATTCACCGAGTAGTTGTTGGCAGATCGACGGATCCAGGTGAGGCAAATAACCGTTCCACGACGGTTGGTCGTCACCGTTCGCAGTCCAGCTTGCCTGAACTCCATTCAATCTCGCATCAATATCAAGTTGTTCGTCACCAAGCGGAAGCATGATGGAGTGGTGAACGTTTTGAGTGATTACGTCAGTATTTAGTGACAGCGTTCTTCCATCAGGCGATAAGGCAACACTGTGAACCGGCAACTCAAATCGGGGCTGCATCTGCTGTTGCCGAACTACTGCGTATGGCGGAACCAAGTTTTCAAAACGATCGCCAGCACGGACATGCAAACCAAATTGAACGACAGCTCTCAAGGCTAAGCCCCGAACGGATGTAATGTCTAGAGGCTGATCAAAGGCGATTTGCAACTCGCTTGGTCCGGCTGCCCAGGCTGCAATCGGGCGCGGGTGAGCAGGTTGATTCATGCGAATTCGAAACAGCTTGCCAATACCGGTCGGACCAGTGCCCCAATCAGGAGGTCCAGAATGGCAGGCTACAACAAGATCTCCGCTGGGTGAGACACAGGCATCAACGGTCAACATTTGCAAGCAGGCGATCAATTGACTTTTCTGCTAGATAACCGCTTTCGGACTTGAGCAGTTTGGTACGCCAGATTTTTCCACGAGATTCCCGCATACAATCGCATCTCCTTGCCAGCTCTTGGGACCAAATATTGGACCACCATTCACGCTTTGATTGAAGACCATTCCGCAAGTCGATTGATGCTGTGGTCCGTACTCATAAACACTCGGCTCGTCGATGACTGATGGATTGTGTCTGGGATGTCGCGGCGGAAAGCCAAAGTGTCGCTTGCCTGTTGGATTAGCCTTTGGTGCCTTTCCATCAAGCGAAATGTGCAACAGTTCATCGAGAGGATTTCCATTGGGTAGCCAAGTAGCTCCCTCCTGCTCGGTGCAAAACAAATCCCCGGCTTGATTGAATTCAAAGGCGATGGGAAACCGAATTCCCGTACAAACGGTCTCGCGTTTGCTCCAATCTGCCGATACCTTTTGCACTGTACCTCGATCACTATTCAAATCGTAAGCTGCTTGACCGCTTTGATCGATCAGATAAGCATTGGCGTAGTTCGCGGTGCCGAGCCCAAAGTAAAGATTGCCGCTCGCGTCCATCGCCAAGCCAACTGCATCGACATTCTGAGCAATCTCTTTCCAACCTTGAGCCACGATCAACTCTTCGTCGCCTTGATCATCTCCATCTCGATCCACGATCATGGACACTTTGCCTTTAGATGGAAGTATCACGCCTTGGCCTTTAGGATAGTCGGGAGGAGTTAGAACCATTCCAATCGGCCCACGAATACTGCCGTTGTTCTTCCAGTACAGCTTGGCAGAATCCTCAATTCCATCACCATTCGTATCGCTCAGAATGTGAATGTCGCCGTTGTAACCCAGCGTGACCAACTTACCATCGCGACGATAACGAACGTTGTTGATATTGGTGAGTTCCAGCGGAAGTTCACTGACTTCAAAGCCCGGAATGATCATTTTCAAAGCCGGTGGATTTACTACTTTGACCAAGGGAATTCCCTGAATCAACTGCCTGGGCAGAGTCGCTTTCAAGGGTTCATTGAGCGTGAGGAATTTTTGCTCCAAGTAGCTTCGCACACTCACAGCCTGTTGATCGGAAAGCATTTTGTTGTAGACCAACACCGTAGCTAGATCGCCTTGAAAACTGCCTCGCACGATATGCTCGCCGGGACCGTTGGTGTAGAAGCGTGCACCGAGCGTCAGTTGCTGCAGTGAAACAGTTTGCGCATTGAAATTACGAGTCCCTTCGTTCTTGCCGTCAACCTTCAAACTCACCTTGCCAGCTTTGGGATCTACACTGACTTCTAGAATCTTTAATTCACCAAACTTACTTGAACCCTTGCGGAGGTTGTTTGCTCCGCCAAAACCGCGGCCTTCGACATTCAACTGATCGAAAGCGTTGGTCGGGCCCGGTCCCAAGTCGATTGTAACCCCGCTTTCGTAGTCTCGCTGCATCGGTCCATTTGAGGCAAACAATCCACGAAAATCGCCAGGGTTTTGATGTGCCGCAGCTACTACGAAAATGGTTGCTTCGGAAAGCTCCAGGTTGGTTTCGGTAACTCGCAGGACATCATCTTCGCCATCGAATCGCACAACCCATCCATCTCCGACCTGCAATAACTTAGGCTGCTTCGATTCGTCAGATGCCTGAGCAATGAATCCACCTGTTGCCAAGCTGCTCCATTTGCGAATCGGCTTCCCCTCCGCTTTGGCGTCATTTTGTTTCGTGTTCGCATCCGTTAGATTAGTTGTTGCATCAATTCGAGTCGCATCAAAATGGACGACTAAACCATCTGTAACTGGAACTTCTGAAATGACCTGTTGAGTAACCAAATGTAAGGGCCGAGCCGCCTGAGCCACCTGAGCCACAGGTGCTAACATCCCGACGAAACACGTAGCAATAAATAGTAAGCGAATCTGTGAAGCCGACTGCATTGGTTGACAGGGCAAACAGCGAAGCCTGCTTTCAATTGCCCCCTCACTAGGCAGTTTGCTGCTATGATGTTTCGTCAAATCTGGTGCACTACGCAGAGTAAAAGCGTTCATGGCAATTCGCCTTGGTGGGATGTTTGAAGAGGATCGAATTAGGCGGGATATGGTCAACGGTGAAAAGAGCTTCGACGTCATTGTAATCGGCCTGGGCGGCGTCGGCAGCGCTACAGTCGCACATCTGGCCGCAAATGGCTTTCGCGTTCTTGGAATAGATCAGTTCTCACCGCCTCACTCTAACGGAAGTTCTCATGGGCAAACCCGAGTCATTCGCAAAGCCTATTTCGAACATCCTGATTACGTCCCGATGTTGCTGCGATCATATGAACTTTGGAAGCAACTTGAACTTGAGGCTTCAGAGCAGCTCTATTTTCCCGCTGGGCTCCTTCAAATTGGGCCGATTGACGGCGAGGTGCTAGCTGGTGTTCGTCGAAGTGCCTCAGAGCATCGCTTGCAAGTTAATCAAATGTCGCTTTCGCAAGCTAAAGAACGCTATCCCACTACCTGGGATTAATGGTAAAAGGATTGGACGGCAATCGTCGAGCATGACGCAAGGATATCGTGCGTCGACATTGTGTCAAAGCTCATCTTGATTCAGGCTCGGCGCGATGCGGAGCTACACTTGCGTGCGACGATCAAGTTCAAGACTGGAAAGCCGATGGAGATGGAGTGGCAGTAACGTCTGGCTGAACTATTTCGAGCAAAGCTCCATGGTCATTGCGGGCCATGGGCGATCGTTCTCTTACAGTGCTATCGATTGCCTCTGCAAGTTATTCGCAAGTATGTGTATTGGTTCGAAACGGGGAACCTGGTTTCTATCAGGCAGATCAGGTTCCTGGCCTTCTTCAAACTGAGAATGGCTTTTTTACGGCATCCCGCAACACAATTGGCATTCGCAGTGGAGCGGCCTGAAAGTCGGTCGACATACAGGTGGAGATCCTGCTCATCAGCCGATTCTTCGATTCACTCAGCCAACGAGAATGATCGTGAGTGTGAGAAATTCTTGCCAGGCTTGCCTACCCAAGATAACAAGCAGAATGATTCAGTGGCAGGGTCTTTCTACACCATGACCTGACCAACACTTCATCGATTGATGACTGATTGCCTCGGACGCTAGCGGTCATGAGGCTGTCCGGTCAGCATGGATTCGGTTTACATCAGTGCTTGGCGAAATTTGCTTGTGCATTAGCAACTTCAGCCTGTCGGATTGAGATTGATTTCACAGGCTTGAAAGATTCGACTAGAGAGGTACTGAAGGTCGAGTACGAGCAGCAACGTACGCCTACGGCTAACAGGATTAAACCTGTTGATCAGTTGTTAGCCAACGACCATTAAAGCTTCCAGTCCACGACTTGCCTGCTGGCTTGTCGAGCTGAACTGTTGCAAGATCTCGATCTTTGGCGGGAACCTTTGTAGATTCCGTCCTTGGCATTATCTTCGCCGTACTCTGAGAAATAGCGTGCGTCGTCGGCAGCTTGAACTCTTTAGTATCGTGCGATGGATTAAGCGAGCGACCCATGCGACCAAGGATACAATCCAGATGATTGTGTTGAAAGAATACTTACCGTCTTCTGCGGTTTATCATCGACCCCAAAATTGAAAATTGTTGTCCAGTAGTGCTGTTTGATTTTCTTGAAGTGATTGTAGCGGCCTCGCTTCGACCTGCCAAGCCTAACGACCACCCCGAAAGCGGCTTGCCCTTGCGATCTTTGACTGTACCACTCACGACGACGGCTGCCCTTTGGCGAATTCGTGGCCAGGAACACCAAGGCTAAATCCGTATCGTTGAAAAGTTGTTTTTCGGCAACGGTCTCGAATGAAGGGGCCTTCCGTTTGGGCTGGCGATTGGGGCAGTTCGTCTTCTAGACCCAAATTCCGCTGGCAGTTTGGCTCCGACCTGGCAAACTAATGGCCAAGCCGCCGAAATCATCTGTAAAAACAGTCTTCGATTTGCCAACACTGGTTCTGCTCTTTCGTTTTAGATTAGAGAAAGGCTAACTTACTTACTTGGGGCTGCGAACTTTTCTTACTGAACTTAGCTATCATCAACCACACGGCACCAATTGGGGCAGCAGCAAAATAGCAAAAGATGATGGGAAGTGCCATCTGTAACAGAATAATGGTCAAGATCGCAAAGATTACTTTTAAGCAGCTTCGTTTGATTACACTGCCTCGCAATCGACGATTTATTAACGTGCCGGATATCGGAATTCAAACCATTAAGATCGCGACACAAGCAATGATCGGTAAAGTATGGCAATCGCAGACAACGAAAGCTATTTGAAGTTGCAACGAACCAGAGACTAGATTATCGCCACGTGCTTACATCCTTCAAACCTTGAAGCCCAATTGGAAAGGCCGTAACTCGCCGCTGCTGGAGATGGTAAGCCCTTGAAGTCATTGTGCGAATCGTTTTCGTCGGTCTCGTTGTTGAACCGTAGCTAATCTCAAAATTGCGCAGGTCATAAACAGAACGGCAATTGTCCACAAGAACCGAGGCGAATACTCGTAAGGCAACGTGGCGATGCTCTCCATCAACTTATGCGATGGGTGCATCAATTTGAGCATCAAAAAATGCGGGTGCGACTCCAAAGCTAACTACGTCGCACAAGCTATCCAGTGCGCCCAGATCGCTGAACTGCTTGGTGAGCCAGGCTACGCTGCCATCGAGTGCATCGAAGACCATCGCCAAAAAGATCAGACCTGCCGAGACGAACAATAGTTCGCTGGCTGTCTGTGGTCCGCTGGCCGGAGTAAAAATGATCAACGCGAGGCGAGAGGCCTACTTTAGCCGCAAGGGTAATCGCTCGAAGCACAAACAGCGTGCCGATGCAACAATGTGGGAATAACTGCATACATCCGCTGGCGCGGTTTCAGTGTTGGGCTGGTTCGGGTTCATTCTCATTCATGCCAATATCATAACTGCAATCAATTAGCACGCCATTCCTACCCTGAACACTGCACTACCGTTCCCCGCCGAGAATCGCATGTGGGCTACTTGCCGATTTTCTCCAGCGTATTCCGCCCGTCTTTGTACAGCGTATTGCGATTCATTCCCAGTTTTTGCGGCAGCCTTTTTTGGACGTTGCCACATTGAGCCAGAACAGAGGCGATCCAGCGCTCGCGCGATCAGCAAAACTGTGCGACTCGCGATGGTGAATTCGGCCTCGACGATTCCCTTTTCTACCACTGCTTGTACCAACTGTTGCATGTCGGCCGACTTCCCAACAGCGGCAGGCGTAACGCTTTCGGGTCAGAACGCACTTGATGTTTTTTTCATCACGCTTGGGGAACTCGGTCCGATCTGCACGCTGAGCTGACCGCGACTTCCGCAGAATTCATGCCGACAGGCTCAATAACCGATGATGCCATCATTTGCACGACTGCCAATGTGCGGCACAATCATCCAGGTCGGCTTGGCTGATTTCCAGCTCGGCACTATCCTCCAGCTAGAGCTACAACTCGCTGCAAGACGCTTTGAAGTTGACGATAGTTTTCAGGCCAGGAATAGGACTGCAGCAACACACAGCTCAGATTCAATGACCGAAACTGGGTGAATCGCCCTGCATCAACTCGGCCCGATCTAACATTTGTTGAGCGATCGAAGGAATATCTTCGGATCTTTCAGCTAAGCCCGGGACACGTAGCGATAACGCACACAATTGCCAATGCAAATCTTCCAACAGCATGCCGTTCTCGACCAGCGAAAACAGATCTTCATTGGCTGATGCAATGATTCGCGGAGGCACGGGCATCGCGCCGTCGGTTTGTTGCCTGGACAGTCTTGCTTCGTCCATCTCGGCTAGCAAACGCAGGCCTGCAGGCAACGAAGCGTGCTGAATCCCTTCGACAAACAATGTTCCCGCTCCAACCGTCCGAACTGGATCCATGGAGTCTTGCCAATGCACGCAGCGCTGCCTTGCGAATGGCTGACCCGCGCGGTCGCTAGAGTGATGGATGAAGGCAGCAACCTTTTCGAATTCACAACCGACAGGATAAAACAAGATATCGGCGCGGTTGATTTATTACATAGCTCTGCAGTTGAACGAGCTAATAAAGTCGCCGAGCTGGTGCCAATGATTGAGGCAATTGCTTTGGAACTTGCATATGTGCTTGAACTGGTCATGACTGCGTACGATTTGAAGCGGTCCGGCGCATTACGATGGGGATGAAGGCCGTAACAAGTTTACGCAGTTACGGCATCCTACTTTCACTGTTCGAAAACTCAGTTAAGTTACTCTGAACGAACAGCCTCATTGTATCCTAAAATGCCAGATTGTTGATCGCACCAGCAAGCCTTAAGGTTACCGCTTTTTCCGGAAGCCTAACCTTCGCATGTCAAGACGACAGTTCTAAAATCCACTTACTCGTAAAACTCTAGATGTAGAACTGTCAGCGAACTAACTTGCCTTCGAGCAGTTCTAGCGATTCTGGTGATATATCGCGAAGGCTCTTCATGTGGATTTTTCCTTTATGCTCGGCAAGTGACTTTGCAGCTTTATCGGAAAGCGTGGTTATCTGTCCGAGATTGAGTGTTCGCAAATGTGCCGAGAGTTCGGTGACAACTTCATCAGAAATTTCAACTAAGCCTGACAAAACCAAGTTTGTATCGGCTTTTGCCAATTCTCTAGCAATTTCAAGACTCAGTTGCTTCATGTTCGGAAAGTAAAGCACGGAGGCGTTCTGGATCACCAAAAGCCTAGCGAGTGCTGGGTTGCTAATCTCTTCAAGACCCGGCATTGAAATCTTGGCCTTGGTCTTCAATATCTCTCCAACAACTTCATCAGAAACCCTGCGAACACGTGGCAGACTTAATGAAACATTATGGGTCGACAAAATTCTTGCCTGTTCGATCGATAGCTGTTTGAGCCCAAGACTCAGCCCAAACCGACGGTTGACCAACGCTTTTAAGCAGTCCAAGTTTGTTTCATCGAGCATACCTAGGTCGATGGAGGTTTCTTGGTTCGCCAACTTCTGCGCTAACGTTACTTCGGAGAGCACCTTTAGACGATCGAGTGAAAGCGACTTGGAGTGCCTTCCTAGAATATGCTGCACCTCCGGCGTCAATTCTGGAATGCCATTCAAACTCAGATTGCTCTTTGATGCTACAAGCAACCCCGCGGATTCGGAAGTCAACGATTTCAGTCCATTCAACTCCAACGTGCCGTGATGCTGGGATAGAGCTTCGGTTTCAACGCTTGAAAGGCTTTCGATGCCGTTAAGCCTAAGAAGCCCATTCTGTTTGCTCAGCGCCCTCAGAATCTTTGCAGTTGGCTTCAACTGGTTTAGCGAAAGAACTCCAACGTTTGCGCCGAGCTTTACGGCGGCCTCCTCGGTGAGCGAAGTTACACCATCTAACGCTAGTTCGCCTTCGTGTGCGGCCAAAGCTTCAGCAACCTCGGGTGTAATCTCGACCAGTCCTTTCAGCGAGAGCTGACCTTTGCATTGAGCTAGCGCGGCCGCTGATTCTACGCCGAGCACTTTTAGGTTGTCCAACACGACGAACGATTTAAGGCTTTGGTGGTTGGCAGCAATTTTCTGAGCTTCTGAAACAGTCAAGGGATCACTTCGCACGAGCTTGTCATTAGCCTGGGCAACGACCAATGAACTTACCAACAATCCCCATAAACCAATTGCGAATACGGCCATCGAAGTACTCCTTGTCATTCTGTAAGCGTACTCGATGACATACGTGGCGGAAATAGAAATCCGATCACCGTTACAAAGGCGTTACACTGCGGCTTGGCCGAAACCGATTACTTTCCGACGCGATACCCGATCTCTTTGAGAATTTTCTGGATCTTGGCAACATGATCGCCTTGGATCTCAAGTTCGTCGCCGTCGATTGTTCCGCCAGCTCCACATGAGTTCTTCAGCTTAGTTAATAAAGCTGGCAGGTCATTGTCCTTGGCAGCCAATCCTCGAATGACGCTGACCATTTTGCCCTTCTTGCGTTTTTCGAGAGTGGCTCGGGCCGTTTGCTTGCCGGGCTCAAGCTTTGGTGCCTCGAGTGGCGGGCAGGTGCAATCGCTTTCAAGCTTTTCGCAGCGATCACAATGACTTGGCACATCCCATTTTGTTCCAGCAAATAATCCCATCGCAGTCCTCCCAAATTCAATGTGACTGTGCACGTAGAAGTCTCAACGCTAGTCCTTCACTGCCAGAATACAATCGAGCGGTAGGTCGGTTATTGCCACTTCAATGTTACCAAAGCCGGCTTCGGTCAATAACTCGCGATACTCGCTGGCCGATCGCTCTTTCCCCTCGGTGCAGACCAACATATTCAAGCTTTGCATCAACGCCCAACGAGGTCCACTGCGATCTTCGTTGACGATCTTCTCTCCGATCATCAACGCGCCACCGGATGGAAGAGCTTCATAGATGCGTTTGAGTAGCAGCCGGATTTTGTCCTCCGACCAATCGTGTACGATACGACCCAAAGCATACAGATCGGCTGCGGGAAGGTTGTCCGCAAAGAAGTCGCCGCCTGCCACCTGCAAGCGATCACTGGCCGACGAGCCTGAGATCATTTCGCGAGCCAAGTCCAGCGCATGAGGCAAATCAAAGACGATGCCTTTCAGATTCGGATAAAGCTCGCAGGCCGCTATAACCCAGTGGCCGGTTGCTCCGCCCAAATCGCACATGCAACTGTATTTGCTCAGGTCAAATTCCTGGACGATTCTGGGCGAAGTAATCATGCCGAATCCATGCATCCCCATTAAGAACTCTTTCATCGCTTCAGGAGTTCTGAAAAAGTGCGAGAAGATCGGTCCATCCGATCCGAATGTTTGCTTCCAACGATTTTCGCCTGTGCGAATAGCATCTTCCAAGTGAGCCCACATTTGCCACATAACATTGTTGGAGTACGTGATGTAGCCGGTCATGCGAATGGGGCTGGTTGAAGTCAAGTACTTAGTTGCCGCTGGCAGATTCGAAAAACTACTGTCGCTAAAACTCAGCAGACCAAGAGCAACACAACTCTCCAGTAAGGTCTGCATGGCCGCTACATTACAGTTCAATTCTTGGGCTAGGCTTGCTGCCGACCGCGGCGACCTTTCCAAAACGTCGAACACGCCAAGCTGCACGGCTGCGAACATGACCTTGGAACGACGAAAGGCCTCGATTAGGTCGAGCACAACAGTGGGCGAGGCGTCTTGAGATGTTGAATCCATAATAAACTTCTTCCATTATCCAGTGAGTTCTTGACACTTGTCGTTGATCGTTGGGTGTACACGCGATTGGACCCTCCCGAGCGCGCAAGCTGCGACAAAAAAAACACGCTGCTTCGCGGGAGGGTCGCTAGGTGAGGTCTACGAGTAACGTCCTTTTCACCCCCCCCGGAAAGCTCGCATTACTTGCTTGCCGACCCTTCCGCAAAATGACGCAACCGCTATAGATTCGTCAGTGTGCGGGAGGGTTCGGATTTGGTTCGGACAAATCTGCATCGTAAAGTTTGAATAGTCCTGAGTGATCCAAGTCACCTAGTCCTTCATCGTAAACCATTCGCTCCCATTGTTGCCGACAGTTTTCCAATGTCGCCGATCGCAGCCCAACAAGTTCGGCTAGTTTGCAGATTAGATGAACATCTTTGAGTTGCAATACGGCTCGACCTCCGGCAACGAAATCACGACGTACCATGCGATCTCCGTGCAGGTTTAGGATTCGACTTTCAGCAAATCCTCCCAACAATGCTTCTCGAACCTTGGCCGGATCGACACCAGCCAGTTCGGACATTCTGAGCGCCTGAGCAACCGCGTCGATCGTCTGAGCCACGATCAACTGATTGGCTAACTTTGTAACCTGGCCCGAACCACTACTGCCCATGTGGCTGACTCGTTTGCCAACGGTTTGCAGAACAGGAAGCGCTCGTTGAAAGTCTGGCTCGGAACCTCCAGCCATAATCGTCAGGTTCGCTGCTTCGGCTCCAACTTGACCACCAGAAACTGGCGCATCTAGCCAATGAACTCTTTCAGCAAACTGACGCGTTGCGGCGACATCGGTTGTGCCAAAGTCGATAATCAATGCATCGGGATGAAGTTTTTCAATTAGACCGTTTGGGCCGAAGGCTATTTGTTGTACAACTTCAGTCGTGGTCAGATTCAAACAGATAATGCCCGATCCAACCTGTCTTGCTAAGTCACTGGGGCTGCTGGCACGAATCATCCCAAGCATTTCTGCTTCTATCGCTGGGCCATCGCTGCGATTCCAGACAAACACCTTCGCGCCCAGCTTGATGCAGATGCCTTGCTCCAGGTCGGCCCATGTTGCCCAGGCCAACGTAACCAATCGCCAGGCCTTGTAACGACTTGTTGTCTTGCATAAAACCCCTTACCATCTCCAAACGCAGTTTGATCTTTCAAGCGGTTGATTCTAGCGGCTCTTTGTTTTCACACCATCATGAGGAGATGTACTGATGCGAGTTATTATTACAGGTGGCGGTGGATTTTTAGGCTGGCAGTTGTGCGATCAACTACTTAAGAGAGAGAAGATTGTTGGCTGGAATGATCAATTGACCGAGATCGAGCAGATCGTTTTGCTGGACGCTCGGTTTTCATCGCCTCATCCCAATCCAATCGTCAAGCAGATTACCGGCGACATTGGAGATCGACAAATGGTCTTCGAGGCAATTGGAAGCGAGCCCAATTGCTCGATCTTTCACTTGGCTTCTATGGTGAGCGGTGAATGCGAGGAGCGATTCGACGATGCACTACGAGTCAATCTTGACGGCGGTCGTAATGTCTTCGAGGCTGCACGCCATTTGGGCTCTAGCACCCGAGTTGTTTTCGCTAGTAGCATTGCATGCTTCGGTGGCGATGCAATGCGGACGCCGTGTACCGATCGCGATAAGCTGACTCCGCGGACGACGTACGGCATGACCAAAGCGATCTGTGAGTTGATGATCAATGACTATTCACGCAAAGGCCTCTTCGATGGCCGGTCAGCTAGATTGCCAACAGTGATCATTCGGCCCGGCAAACCGAACGCGGCCGCGTCGAGTTGGGCTAGCGGCATGTTTCGCGAGCCACTGCATGGTCAGCCTTGCATGTTGCCAGTAAGAAAGAGCCAGCCACATCCGATGACTGGCTATCGAACCGTGATTGAGTCGCTTATCGCCATCCACGAACTGCCCGGATCGCTGCTAGGCGATGACCGAGCTATCGGCCTGCCGGCTCATCGCGTCACTCCTGAGTTGGCTGAGAAGACTCTAAAGACGATCGCTCAACAAACTGGAATTCAGCTTGGAGAAATCGTCGAAGCGTTTGACGCTCGTATCCAAGGGATCGTCGATAACTGGCCAACAGAGATTGATGGTTCTCGCGGAGTGAAACTTAGACTTCCAGCGCCGCCTACCTTGGATCAGATTGTGCTCGAGTACATCGAAGATTTCGTCCCACGTTCCTAGCGATCGTGATTGGTAGCACCAACTTTGCCTTCAGATGATGTTAAACTAATCTACGGTTTCGATCTGTGTAAGCGGTAGATTGAGGAACATCGAGATGAAGGCGACATGGTTCATAGCGTTGATTGTTATCACGCAGTTGCTGATTGGCAGCCTGCAGGCAGATGGGGCGGACCGTCCCAATATTCTGTTCTTGCTTTCTGATGATCACAGTGCTCCCTATTTGGGATGCCTGGGCTATCCCGCTCTTCGCACGCCAGCGCTAGACAAGCTGGCAAAGGAGGGAATTCTGTACGATCGCTTCTTCACCTCGTGCCCACAATGTGTTCCATCGCGGGCCGCCTTGATGACAGGTCGTAGTCCAGTTGCTTTACGTATGGTGCGATTCACTTCACCACTCCCTGGCGATATTCCTGCTTTGCCCGATCTCTTGCGTGATAAGGCGGGATACTTCACTGGAATCGCAGGTCGTAGTTATCACTTGGATGGTCCCGCTACAAACGCTCAGAAGAATGCTGCACCAGTAATGGGTGAAGTCATGGATCGGATGAACCTGAGAACGTTCAAGGAGCGAGCTGACTACGTTGAGAAGGCTGGCGGCATGACCAACTTTGGCGGCAAGTTGGAAAAGTTCCTCGATCAAGTCCCAGCCAATAAGCCATGGTTCTTTTGGTTGGGTTTTAGCGATCCTCACCATGTTTGGGAAACGGTCTCATCGAAAGGCAAAATCGATCCTGCCAAGATCAGTTTGCCTGCTCACCTTCCTGATCTTCCCGGAGTCCGAGAGGACTTGGCGGCCTATCTGCAAGAGGTTGAGCATTTGGACGAAGATGTCGACAGCGTTTTGAAGATCCTTGAAAAACACGGCTTAGCAAACAACACCTTGGTTATTTTTCTTGGAGACAATGGCATGGCCATGCCTCACGGCAAGGGCTATCTCACCGACCCTGGAATCAACACGCCATGCATTGTCCGTTGGCCTGGCGTAACTAAACCAGGGCAAGTTGCGCACAATCTGCTTTCCGGTGAAGACTTTACCCCGACAATGATGGAGATTGCTGGAATTGAACCGCTGAAGGAGATGAGCGGGATCAGCTTCGCCAAACAACTGCGTGGTCAGCAATTTCAGCCACGTAAATACGTCTTTGCGGAACGAGGTCCGCATGGTGGTGATGGAGGCATGAAACCGGACGTTGGAGCGAACACGTTTGATTTGGCCCGTTGCGTTCGCAGTGACAACTTCAAACTGATCTACAATTGCACTCCGCACGGTGCAGTGCGTCCTGTCGATAGCGCGAACAATCAGAGTTGGAAGCAGATGGAGGCTGCCAATGCGGCTGGAAAACTATCGGACGAGTTTGTACGAGCCTACTTCACAAGCCCGCGTAAGACGTTCGAGCTGTACAACCTTCAAAACGATCCTGCGGAGCTGAACAACTTGGCCGGCGATCCACAGTACCGCGATGTCGAGCTTGATCTGAAGCGAGCCCTGACTGAGAAGATGGTGCTGGACTGGGATTTTCTACCAGCGCCTTTAAGGTAGCCTACAACTTTCTGACACGGAATATTTCATAACTCAATCTAAACTCTTTTTAGGAGCGATCGCCCGATGAGTCTCTACGATTTCTTTTTTCCAGAAGAAGCCCAAGCAAGCCACCTTCGCCGTATCGCGGATGGTCAGCATCGAGCACAGCGTATTGGCGAACTAGCTAGCCGACGATCATACGAAAGCGAACTTCGCATCACAGACGTCGAAGAACGTGTCTTGAAGTTGGAGCGGGATTTAGGGTTTGTTGCGTTGATGCTGGGAAGCATTGTTTCGGAACTGAATACAAAGGGCGTGGTAACACGGAAAGAGTTGAGTGACATCATTGAAAAGCTGGATGCTCGCGATGGCTTCCCAGATGAAAGCCTAGATATTGATCGGTTGAGAGCTTGGGGTTCGAAAGACGAAACGATCTAGAGGCAATCTTAGTGGCGCGATTGGACTTGGCTGGTCCAATGAAAACTCTCTCGAATACGACAAGACAAAAAGTAGTTGCACCCCTACCAAAAGAAAACCCGGGCGTTTTAAGCTCGGGTTTCGAATTTCAGTTTAGACTAACTCAGCAACGCTTACCAAGCGAAGTGAGCGAATGCCTTGTTGGCTTCGGCCATACGGTGAGTATTCTCGCGTCGAGCCATCGCGACACCTTCCTTGCGAAAAGCCGCCAACAGTTCTTCTGCAAGCTTCTCACAAGTTGGTCGTCCCTTCTTCTCACGAACTGCCAGCAGCAACCAGCGAATCGCCAAAGATTGTTGACGATTGCGATTCACTTGCATTGGCACTTGATAAGACGCACCACCTACGCGCTTCGATCGAACTTCGATGTATGGCTTGAGGTTTTCAAGAGCTTGCTCAAAAACTTCGATCGAAGGTCGGTCGGAGATCTTGGAAGCAATGATGTCAAGCGCGTCGTAAAAAACGCCCATGGCGGTCGACTTCTTGCCGTCATACATCAAGCAGTTGATAAACTTGCCTGCCAACAAGGATTGGAACTTCGGATCAGGACGAAGGATTTCGCGACTAGCGGTAATTTTGCCCATGGCTGAATAATTGTCTTATGCTGATAACGAATGAACTCGGACTTGTACTCTAAACAGTTGACTATGGCTTCTTCGCACCATAACGGCTGCGTGATTGCTTACGACCGTTCACTCCCAAAGTATCGCGGCAACCGCGAATAACTTGGTAACGAACCCCTGGAAGGTCGCGAACACGACCACCGCGGATCAAAACGATTGAGTGTTCCTGGAGGTTGTGACCTTCACCAGGAATGTAAACCGTTACTTCCTTGTTGTTGGACAAGCGAACACGGGTAATCTTGCGAAGGGCCGAGTTTGGCTTCTTGGGAGTCATCGTTCGCACTTGCAAGCACACGCCTTGCTTTTGCGGACACTTTTCAAGCACGGCTGACTTCGTAGCCTTGCGCTGAACGACTCGGTTTTTCTTAACCAGTTGGTTAATTGTTGGCATCGCTTAAGAACCTAGGATTTCTAACAAAAGTTATTTTTCACAACAGTACCAGAGGTGGGAGTCGAACCCACACGCCCTTGCGGGCACAGGATTTTGAATCCAGCGCGTCTGCCATTCCGCCACTCTGGCAATTCCGGACCGAACATGACCGGCCAGCGCCGATTCGGAGGGAAAAATGTACAATAACAGTAGGCAATCTCACAAGCCCCAATTAGGTACCTTCGGCAACTAATTCCTGAGACTTGTGGAAAGATCTAACCCCCCTTGTTGATATCGGTACCCACGAAAGATCAAGATTCGGAGTTTTGGCCCGAAATCTGCTGATCTGAACGCTATCGGCGGGGAGTGCCAGTATGACGCTCGCTGCTGCCACAACGCTTTCAATATCAGTAAGCTGTGGCTAAATCGACTGTTCGGATCGTTTCGGAACAGTTACGGCTCAGAAAAATGGAGAAAGGAAACCGTGTATTTCTTCGACCCACTCTACTTCCTAGCAATTGCTCCTGCTGTAATTCTAGCATTGGTGGCTCAAGCTATGGTGCGATCGGCCTACTCCAAGATGAGCGAAGTACCTGCCAGGATGACTGGGTACGAGGCTGCTAGAAGGATTCTGGACGCCAATCGGCTGTACGATGTTGAGATCGAGCAGGTTCCCGGAGAGCTTTCGGATCACTACGATCCTTCGGCAAAAATCTTGCGATTGAGTCCCAATGTGTTCCATGGAAATAGCATGGCCGCGGTTGGTATTGCCGCTCACGAAGTCGGCCATGCTATTCAAGATGCCAAACGATACGCTCCACTTGTGGTTCGAAATTTAGCAGTTCCGGCTGCAAATTTTGGCAGCGGTTTGGGCACGATCCTGCTGATGATCGGCTTTGGAATGATGGGAGCCTGGGACAAGTCGTCCGGTGGCATGGGGCAGTATATTGCTCTAGCTGGCATCGTTGCATTCGGAGCCACTGTTTTCTTCCAACTGGTGAACTTGCCAGTCGAGTTCGATGCAAGCTCGCGAGCAAAAACCGAACTGGTCAACCTGGGCATCATTTCAGGACCCGAGTTGCCATATGTCAGCAAGGTTTTGAACGCTGCTGCATTAACCTACGTTGCGGCAACACTGCAAGCAGTTCTGACTTTGGCCTACTACCTGTTTCGATTCCTTCAAGCCACCCAACGCGGAAACAACTAGACCTAGGCATAGCACTGGCATCAGGTTTTTCTGCGGCAACAAGAACTCAAGAAGGTTAGCCTGCCTGGAAGCTAACCTTTTTTTGTTTTGCTGGCATTGCAAGGGAGTCTATTCCGAAATTAGACGAGCTTATTTTGCCCAGTTGGAAAGCTCTATAAAGGCGGAGAATCCTGCGCAGAAGTGAGTTTTTACGATCAAAAGAATCAGCTTTTGTAGACTTTTGAGTCGAGCGGAGATCTGCGATTGGCGAAAAATTTTTTTTGCGTCAAATGGAGCCTCAAAGAACTCTATTCTGCTTTTGCGCGGCTGCAAAGGCGTTCTTTTGCGCGTTGAGTAAGTGCGTCAAAGTTGCGGAACAAAATGCCCAGTGTCGCCAATTGATTACAGTTCAAAACCGTGTTACCGTACTGACCTTGAAGTCGCACTTCTGAGCGTAAGTTTGAGGCGATTTTTCGCCCCGCAAAGATTTTCGACCCAGTGCCTATTATTTTGTGAGAGCAGGTGAATATGTCCTCGAATTCCAAGTACAAACTTGAGTACGTCTGGTTGGATGGTTACCTTCCTGAACCAAATTTGCGAAGCAAGACCAAGATCGTTAACAAGGAGCCAGGGTCGGTTGCAGATTTGCCTATGTGGGGCTTCGATGGTAGTTCGACTCAACAGGCTGAGGGCAAGAGTTCAGACTGCCTGCTGAAGCCTGTTGCACTTTACCCAGATAGCACACGCAAGAATGGATTCTTGGTAATGTGCGAAGTCTTGCTACCCGATGAAACTCCTCACCCCTCCAACTTCCGGGCAACCGTTGGCGAATCGGCTGACTTGTGGATCGGTTTGGAGCAAGAGTATTTCATTTATGAAAATGGTCGTCCTCTGGGCTTCCCAGCCGACGGCTATCCAGCACCTCAAGGTCCTTACTACACCGGTGTTGGCTACAAGAACGTTGGCGATGTAGCTCGTCAATTGGTCGAAGAGCACATCGATATCACTCTGGATGCTGGAATCAATCTGGAAGGTATTAACGCTGAAGTTGCTAAGGGACAATGGGAGTTCCAGATTTTCGCCGCTGGTTCGAAGAAGATTGGCGACGACATGTGGATGGCTCGCTACCTGTTGATGCGATTGGCTGAAAGTTACGGCCTAGACATCGAACTGTACTGCAAGCCGATCAAGGGCGACTGGAACGGTTCGGGCATGCACACTAACTTCTCGACCAAGTACATGCGAGAAGTTGGCGGTGAGGCTTACTTCAACAAGTTGATGGCAGCCTTCGAGAAGAACGCAATGGAACACATCGCCGCTTACGGTCCAGACAACCACTTGCGATTGACAGGTCTGCATGAGACTCAGTCGATCGACAAGTTCAACTGGGGCGTTGCTAACCGAGGTGCATCGATCCGCGTTCCTCACTCGTTCGTCAACAACAACTACAAGGGTTACGTTGAAGATCGTCGACCAAACTCACAGGGCGACCCCTACAAGATTATTTCTCGACTGCTGAAGACCATCAATGAAGTTGAGGGCTAATCAACTGCCCTCCGGCTAGGTCGCTTCAGATAGATTCGTTACAATGCAAACGCCAGCTTCGTCCCACGAGGCTGGCGTTTTCTTTTTGACCAGTATCACGAATCACGGGCCAGCACAACGAGCATGCACGAAGCTAAGAACACTCAGCGAGCCCTGGTGCGAATCGGATTCGACGGAACGGTTCACAAACTTTTCCGAGGTCCAGAGGCGGATACTCGCTTCGCCAATGAAGCTCGAGTCTTAAAGTACTTAGAGCAGCGAAAATGCCCGTTTGTGCCGCGACTGCTATCAGCCAATACAGAAACTCTCGAGATCGTCACCACCAATTGCGGTGCTCGGGTGCAGCATTTGACCGACGCAAAGGTGACCGAGATATTTGGCGAGCTGGAAAAGTATGGCGTTCGTCACGATGATCCGTTTCTGCGTAACGTTACATATCGCGCTCACGATGGTCGGTTCTGCGTGATCGATTTTGAGTTCGCAGAGATCATCGGCGAGGCAATCGTTGCCGCGACTGAGTCAAAGCCGACCAAGCATCACTCTCTGAATCTACGATGGTCGGGAACAACAGATCGAGGCAAGTTTCGGCCCAACAATGAAGACGCATTCTTAGGCATGCAACTGAATCATCAGGGCATCCGTTACTTGGGCAAAACCGGCGAAGCCTCGTTAGAATCGTCGGACTATATCTTTGCAGTTAGCGACGGAATGGGCGGTGCAAAGTCGGGAGAATTTGCCAGTCGCATTGCCGTGGAGAAGATTACTCTATTGCTTCCCAAGCAGTTTGGCTTGGTCGAAGATCGCTTTCAGGCCTACAGCAACGAAATCCTGATGGAGTTGTTTACAAGTATCCACGCTACAATGCTTCAATTGGGCAGGCTGGATGTAAACTGTCGCGATATGGGCGCCACGCTGACCTTGGCTTGGTTTCGTCGTGGCCGAGTTTACTTTGGGCACATCGGCGACAGCAGATTGTATTACTTGCCCGCCAGCCAGCCGATGCAGCAGCTTACCGAAGACCACACCTATGTTGGCTGGTTACGCCGATCGGGTCAGATCAACGAGCGCGAGCAGCGAACGCATCCGCGCAAAAACGTGCTAGCTCAGTCCCTTGGCGCCGGGCATCGTTACCTGAATCCGCACCTCGGTGTTATCGACTATGAACCTGGCGATCAGTTTGTGCTCTGCAGCGATGGCGTCAACGATGGGCTTTGGGATCGAAAAATCGAAGAGATTGTCCGCAACGCTAACTCTGAAGATAACCGTTCACCGGCAGAACGCTTAGTTTTTACTGCCGCCAACGAATCCGGCCGCGATAACGCTACTGCCGTTGTTGTCGAAGCTCTTTAGCGCGAGGAGCGTAGGTTGGCCACTCCTGGCCGATGCAAGTGATGAAAATAATTCTCGACTGCCTTCCCACAATTGTGCTGCGAGACCAGATCCTTGAGTGGAACCTCTAGCGTTTAACTCAGCCCAGACTGAACCACTGGATTTGATGCTGATTTGTCCCGTGCGAGTACGAGGTGAATTGCACAGGGAAGATAGACCATACTGAGAACTCCTGTGATTAGTGCAGCACGGGCCACTCGGATTGTTTCCCTTAGCCAGACAACCTGTATGTCGACGATATTGATCCAATGATATTCGAAGTCGAAACAAAGAGTTAAAGCCATCAACAATGCAAGGCACAGTATGGTTCGGTGAGCTTTCTTCAGGCTCAAAAACAACGCTAGGCAAAGCAGAAATTGTACGGCGCCAAAGAAAGCCAAAGAGGCTGAGTTCAAGTTGTAGAATGAGCTGCCCTTCACATACACTTCGAAATTTCCTGCGGCTACCAACAGCCCAGCCAGAAGAGCCGACATCACAAAGTAGTCTCGCGTTGTGACTTGATGCCGTGAGCCAATTTGCTGGGTCGGAATAATCTTTCGCCATCGCATCACAAGGCAAATGGGAACAAAGCCAACGATGACTTGAAAGCACTCATGTAGCAACCGCATACTACTCAAATGTTGCAGTCGAGCAGAAAGTACGCTGCCAATTAGCAGCAGAGATAAAGGCAAAATTCTCCAACGTAAGGGCTCCGTTCCCAAAACCAGCCATAAACAGCTTGCGGCAACTGCTGGAAGAAATGGCGTGCTCGCTAGCAATCCTTGGGAATAGGGTATGAACGACGGGTTCCAATAGTTGAGATAGATCGCACATGGCGTTACGGTGATCGTTAATGTCACTAAAGCGACAAACCAAGCCCAGCGAGCGTCATGGCGTTCTAATGCTCTAACGGCAAAGCTGCTCCAAGCGACTATGCCCCAAATGAAAAACGGGACAATCCAAAGCACCCAAGCAAAGGGTGATCTATCGTACACTACCTTTCCTGAATCCATGTCCGCAATGCGAATAGTTCCACCGAATCGATCCGACACTGAAATGATCAGGTTTCCCCGGTACGCAATTGATGTATCACTTGGGCTGAAGTGCGCAATCTTTTTTTGTGTTAAGCCATCAATTAGATGGAGGTTTGGGTCTAAGTAATCGCCACTGGAACACATAAGAACCGATCCATCACGATTAGACCTCGACACACGGAGTCTCGGGTCAGAGAGCTTTATCTCCTTTAGGGTGTGAAGGTTGAAGATTCGAGAACCGTTATCCACAAAAATCAAATTGCGGCTGATACGGGCATATTTATCACTAGTGTTCCCTCGATTGTCTCTAAACTCGCCTGGAAGTTCTACGCTCGATGCCAACTCGCCAGTCTCTAGGTCATAGGATTCAAGTAGGCCTTTGACGCTTTCGCCGCTTTGCTGAGACTTCGGTGAGTTGAATACAATCCGATACAGGCAGTTCTCGCTAACGAAGCTTGAGCAGTCTCGAAAGTCGAGGTGCCACTTTTCTTTCCGATTTAGTTGTTGATCCACTTCGATTAGCTTGAACTCGAAATTTTCATGTACCGCTTTGCCTCTTGAAATCAAAAATACAAGGCTATTACCATTTTGAGTTGGGAAACTGTGGTGTATCCGCCAGCCACTAGGCACTTCGATCTTTTGGCTGTTTTTTTCTCGAGTATTTATCACATTGATGGATGTTCCCCGGATTACTCCAACAAGATCATAAGCTGCAACAAAAACTTGATTGTCTGCGGTCGATTTGGTGAATGTCTGCAACTCCCATGTGCCATCAGGATTCTTTTGGCGTAGAGTTCCTTCCGGTCCTATTGCCTTTTCAACTATGAACCTACCATCGGAGCTACGAAATCGTTCGGCAGGCAGAAATGGGAGGTTGCCAACAAACCTTATCTGCTTGGTATTCAGATCAAGTTGATAGCCAGGACAGTACCTTGGCGTTGGATTACCTTGAAACTCTATGTGTCCTTGAGATCTATCCATGGAATAGACAACCAGGCTCTTGCAGGGCAAGTTGCATGCAATAGCAAGGCCCAAGATCAGTAATAGTGCTGGCGGCACTACTAACAAAGCATACCGATGAGTGTTCTTCATTCGATTCGCTGTAGGAAAAGAATTGCGGGCGATGTGATGCATTGGGCAAACCAGAGCGATCTTGCGACCTGACTGCATGCATGACTACTCAGTCGTTAAGTTACCCAATTCGCATGCTTTAGAGAATAGCGGCCGTTGGTTATACTGATGTTCATGAACAAGCCCCAAAAAAATATTCCACCGTCACCGCTGGTTTTGACACCGCGAATTACCTGCTTGCCTGTCGTGCATGGTAGCGGTGCTTGCGCGCTGGCTGTTAGAAAATGGTTGCTCTCGCATCCGTGCGACTGCCTGGTGGTCGGCTTGCCGGATTCGTTTCGTTTCGCAGTTTTAGATGCAGTGCAACAATTGCCCACGCCATCGCTGGTCTTGCAGCGACCGATGCCAGATTACTCGCAGCAATCGGGCTTGGGAGATGATGACGAAGATCAGGCGTTACAGCCCGCCTGGAGTTACGTTCCCATAGATCCTTGTCAGCCAGTGATCATGGCGCTGCGAGTCGCGTTAGGTGAGCGTTGGGACATCGAGTTCTGCGACCTAGAAACGAATCACTTCCTTCCGCAGACCGCTGAGTTGCCGGATGCCTACGCACTGAAAAATGTTTCGATTGAAAAATTCTCCACCGCAATTTTGCCTAGTATTCCAAGACCATCCGACCAACAGGCCATCGACCGCCTGCAGTTCATGGCTTGGCGACTGAAGCAGCTCGAGCGACGTTACAAGAACATCGTAGTCGTTTCAAGCATTGTTCATTGGCCTTGGCTTCGCGAAGCTTTCAACGAACCCGCAGCGGCCGTGCCCGAGCATGACTCGGTAGAGGTTCCAAACACCTATGCCATCAAACCAAATTCGCTGCTTTTTATGTTTGGCGAACTGCCCTATGTCACTGGGCTTTATGAACAGGCTCGAGCCCAACTTGAGAGCGATGAAGATCTGGCCATCGATGCGGTAAAACATTTGCTGATGTCGGCTCGATCAAGTTATTTGCAGGACTTCGGAAAACGAGCGAGACGGATTACGCCGCTGATGTTGCGTCAGTGCTTGAAGTACATTCGCAACCTGAGTTTAATGGAACGCCGCTTAACGCCTGACATGTACACCATCGGAATTGCGGCTCAGCAGATACTGGGCGATCAATACACCATCCACCTGATCGAAACGGCTCGCAACTATCCGTTCTACGATGATCAGCCGATGCTCGAAGAGGTGACGATGGGCATCGATCAACTGCGATTACCCGATGGAGATACCGTCGATGTGGTTAGCCGTTTGCCGGGTTCGCCGATTGTTTGGCGTTCGCTAGAGCTGCGTCGCAAGCCGCTCAAGCACGAAATCGACAAGTGGAAATTGCGCTGGAATCCCTATTCGCAATGCTCATGGCCTCCCGAAGATAAGTTGATCGAGAGCTTTAGGACTCGCGTTGCTGATCGGGCTCAAGCAATCGTTGGGGCCGATTTGGCTCGCAGCGAAAAGTTCTCGACTAGTATCAAAGATGGCATCGACATTCGCGAAACGTTGCGACATTGGTATGACGGCGAGATCTACGTCAAGGTCATGCCCCCCAGCGTTGGTAAGCTGGATTGCGTCGTGATGCTGTTCGACACTCCGGCTGATCCGCGCGAGTATGTTTGGCGAACGACTTGGTTTGCAGAACATCAAAACGAATCCACGCTCGCCTTCTTCGCCACCGACTTTGGCAAAGAAATGATTGGTCCTGGCATTGCCATGGCGACCTACGGTGGAGCCATGTTCTTGTTCCCACCGATGAGAATTCCCGACATTTGGAATAATCCGCGCTTTGATTTTGCCGACGACATGGAAGAGCGCATCTTGGCAGCGGCTTGCTACCATTCGCAGCAAAAACGCGTTGCACTGCTAAGCCCCAAAGCTCCCGGAGCCAAGTGGCGTCGCATCGCTCGAAAGTACCACAAGCAGATCGTCCATGTGCCGTTGAGTCAGTTCAATGACGCGATGGTTCAACAACTGCGCATGGTTCATGTTTTGAATGGCCAACAAGTTCGCTCCTACGCTGAGCACTTTATTCGCAAAGCATAGTTCGTTCGTTTAACCGTCAGCCGTAGGCGTACGTGTTGAGTGCATCGCGGTACGTACATTGTAGGCGGTATGTGCATTTATCGTAGGACGAGTCATGCGGTCAGTGCAAGTAGCGTGCGGCTGACGGTTAAAAGACGTAACGCATCCCGAAAAAGAAAGAGACCACTCTGACGAGCGGCCTCTTTATGTCTTGTTGAGTCTTGCATCAATTAGATTTTGCTGACGCAATCAACCTATCGGATGCTCTTCGAATTGTCTTCTGAAACGGATGCTGAGCGGGCTGCTTCGCTAGTGGATGCAGGCTGATCAGTTGTTTTTACAATCTGACTAAAGTCCAAATTGGTCGGCTGATCCTGCAGAGCCATCCCAGGAATGTGCAGCAGATTTCGTGGTACGCTTGGTATGCTGTGCGCTGCTACCGCTGATTCAAAATCGGAGCTTGCGCCTATCACTTCGAACTTCATATCTCGCACGAATACTTCGCCTATGGCAAGGTAAGCCCCGAACGAAAGCTGGTCAGCATCCTGAGGCACATCACACTCGACCGTATGCTTCTGCCAGACGAACTCTGGATTCTCATTTCGTTCGAAAATCTTTTGTACGTCTAGGCTATCTTTTTCGATCTTTCCAACGCTTGTACCACTAGTAGCGTTTCCTAAAGTCGAACCAGCACTATCAGCAGCCCAAAGTATCGTTCCGCAGTGCTCTTGCAACAATTGCTCGCCGCCAATTTCTGCACTGATCCGAATCCGCTTGCCTCGATAGTTTTCAGCCTTTATGGTTTGAGCTAGAAAACCAGTTGTTGATAGATAGCCTGTAGCTGCGTTCAACTTAACAGCGCTGGTACCTACATCCGTCTTTTTCAATAAAGGACTCTTGGCCCAACGCTCTGGGTCGTCAGGGGTCGTTAGGTACGACAAGACCGGTTGCCAGCCTACCAAACTCCGAACAATTGTTTCATCGTGAATCAACGATATAATTCCCGTTGAGTTCTCGGAAGTGACAACGGTTTGTTGGCCATTTACTTCGATCTTCAACGAGTTTAGTAGTGCTCGCAGTGCTTGATCCTGCTTAGCATTGGGATCTGTGCCTGAAAGCGCCATGGCAATCAAGCTCCTGATGCCCTTTTCGCCACGGGCAGCAGCTTGCTGCGAACTGTACTCTAGTCGAACTTTTAGTGTGGCACCTTGGTCTCCGGTCAGGAAGACGCCAATCTGCTCCAGTCCAGTTAAGAAGGGATACACTAAAGCAAACTCTACACTCTTGGGGCTACCTTGAACGTGCTTCTTGAATTTAGCTTCCCAGGTATTGCAGTCGCTGTACACCAGTGAAAAGGCGGCCTGCTGGAAATCCTCTTCGAGCGACTTTGGAATGTCCACGAGTGGAAGTGACTTTGATTCGCTGTCTGCCGATTCTCTGCCTTCGGCTCTGCGAATACTCGCCGCGACTTCTTCTTCAGATCCAAAATAGAATTGTTCATCTTCCTGAACGATCCACTTGCTTGGCTCTATTTCTTCTTCCATAGCCGTGAAGGATTCGTTCCACTTCTTTGCAACCAGTCCTGTTGCTTCATGACCTTCTATCAACTTCTTGATCGAAGACTTTTTCATGCGTCCCAAGTAATAGTTGGTTGCCATGCGAGCGAACAACTTGGAATCGATGCCATGAGTTTGATCGGCCATGGCACCCAGTTCAAGCCTGCCATGTTCGCGTTTCATGTCTTCCCAGGACATCTTGATCGTAGCGGGACAATGAATTTCAGCCTTTTCTGGAAACTGCTCGAACATCAAGAAGGCTACTAGATCTTGTAGGTATCGAACTCGAGGGTCGACATCAGCGGTCAACAGCTTACCAGGGCTCCACTTCAGCCGGCCGACAATTTCCACAGGTGGAAAAGCTTCGTTGACTGCTTTCATTTCCAGCAGCTTGGCACGTCGCTCGTCCGCGATTTCTTTATCTGCGTCGCTGAGTTCCGTGTTCACGGGTTCATCAGCGACTGTACCTGCCTTTGGTTCGTCATCGCCTAGTGGCTGCTTGCCTCGTAGGCCCGACAGAGGCAGCAAACTAGCCGCCGAAAACAACGTCAACATTGCCACAGCCCGCCAGCGATATTGGCTGGGCTTTAAGCTTCCTTGCTTCAACATCGTAACTCTCCTTACGATACACACTTGCTCTGCGGTTAGCACAGGTCCATGCAACTTCGCTATGGTTTGCGCTCGCAAAGCTAAACTGGCAAGGGCTCGTCCATAAGCCTTTGCGCTTGACATACAAGCTACGGCCAATTGATCCGCAGCAAATTCCTGTTCCATTCTCCATCGTCGCACAAGTAGTTGCACCAGTGGATGATAGAAAAATAGAACGCGTATCCAACTTCCGATTACTACCCAAGCGAAATCGCCTCGAATCAGGTGAGCCAATTCGTGTAGCAGTACGGCTTGTACTTCCGTATCGCTCCACTCTCGCCAATCATGATTCAGAATGATCTGGGGCTTCCAAAAGCCAACCGTCGCGCCGACTGCAATTTTGTTTGTTTGTCGAAGCTGGGGAACCTTGCAGTTCATCTGATGGCACAACTCACGCAGCCGAACTTGAAGGCACTGATCGTCGATAGGCTGACTTTCGCGAACCAGATGACGAACCCAGCGCCAGCCTACAAACCAAAGGCCAACAAGAAAGATACACACGACACTTCCAAGCCATTCGATGGCTCTGAAGCCAGTTATAGCGCGAGGTTCAGTTCGCTCGAAATTTCGCAAGTGGTCATCGACATGCTGTAGCTGGCCCAGTAGCCATCCGGCTGTCGATCGTAGCCACTGAGTCGACGCTGCATCTGCGGCTTCTCCTCTAGATTCTTTCCCTTCGGAGGCTTGCGTTGATTGAGTATCTTCTTGCGGTGTCATTCCTGCTAGATCTGATGCACTTGTAGTCGAAGAGTTGCTGAGCAGACCATTATCCCCAAGCGAATTGTTGGATCGAATCTGCGATTCTGGTCCTAGCTTGGCAGTTGAATTTGTTGCTTCTTCAATCGACAAGCTTAAGTCATCATTAAATTGTTGGCTCAGCGACCAATGCGTTGCAGGAATGATCGACAGCATCGCTAGAATTAACGTGCAGAGGCTTGCGCCGGCCAGAATCGAACTGGACCATTGCGGCCGACGACTTCGAAGTACTGCGGCGATGCCAATTGCGACTCCAGCAACCAGGCTCGTCTGTACGAGGCACCAAAGCCATGCGTTGAGTGTTGGTAGCATGATTATTCTCGCTCGTCTTCAAGGAGCAATTGCTGGAGCAACGCCTGCTTTTTCGCGGAGAGCTTTTGTTGGCCAAGCACTTGGACCAAAAGCTGCTGGCGGGAACCTTGGAAGACTCGCTGCAGTAGATCGTGAACTAAGTTGCCAGAGACCTCTTCAAAGGTCTTGGTCGGCTTGAAACTGAATGGCCGCGCCTGACCGACCCGTTCCAGAAAGCCCTTTTCCCACAAGATTCGGCAAAGTGTCGCCACGGTGGTGTAGGTCAACGACCGCCCCGAGGCCTCCAAGCTGTCTCGGGCCGATTGAGCCGTTAGCTCACCTTCAGCCCAGAATTGATGCATGACTTCCAGTTCGCGTTGCGTCAACGCTTCGGCAGCGGGCCGATTCATAGCTCCTCCTCCCTGAGAAGTTTCTTTTTTCACTTGCACTCATGTCGAGCAGATTTGGCCATACAAATTTGTCCTGTCAAATTTGCTGCTCCAAATTTGGTTCCCCAAATCTAGCTCATAAACCGCTCCAGAAGCAAGAGCGATTTTCTCAAACGTGGCGTAGGCTTCCAGCCTGCAAATCCAACGCAACTGCAGAGTCGCCGTATTGAGGTCGCGAAAACGCAATGAATCTCTACTGTTGCTCAGCAGGTCCGCTCAGCGATCTTACGGACAGAATACGCCAGCGATCCGGTGAGCATCGGTGGGGCCAATAGCAGCGTTAAGGTATACGGAATCACCGTCCAAACAAGCGATGGATGACCGATCGCAACCTTCGGCCATCCAAAGATGATGACGAGCAGGACGGTTGCGAATACTCCATGGAACAGGAAAGCGACGTTTACCGATCCGCAAAACCACCTCGCGATCTTCGGTGCGATCAAGAAGCAGGTTGCGGGCACTAGGAACAGCGAGAGAATCAAAGTTGCCATCAGGTAAATCGGAAGGCCAAGCGGATTCTTGATTTGTCCAAAGCTAACCGAGATTGCAAAGAGTGATACGCTCCAAAGTGGAATCGCAACCACATCAAAATTCAGTTTGTTTGTGACTAAAATGCAGCAGGCAGCAGGAATGGGCCTGCCCTAGAAATTAACGTGTAAAGCCGCGTAGCTGTCAAGCGTGATAGCGAGACCATGCGCAAACGCCATATTATCGGTGATAAGCGTACGCCTCCGGCTGACGGCTAAACACACGCTAGGCTGCCTGAGACTTAGGCAATTCCAACACAACCTGATCGATGCAGGTCGAGTCGATGAATTTGGCTTGCGATACGGCTCCAGCGACCAAAGCTAGATCAGCGAGTTGAATCACTTTCCGGGCCAGCCCACCGCTTCGCTCATGAATCGCTCGAACTGCCGATTCAGTAAATATTGGATCTTGGCGACCAAGTTGCTGAGTACTCCACAGCAGGAACTCGGCGGTCTGCATGAAATCCCACTTCGGCAGATCGATTTGCAGTTCAACTCGATCAATCAACGAGCGACTCACCTTCGATACCATTTCCGATTCAACAGCGAACACAATCGTCAGCGGAAAGCTCATCGACATCAGCCGACATAGATCGCCTTCGGCAGCAAAACTCGCGCTCTCCGTGTCATCCACCAAAAGCACAGTTTGCACACCTTCTCGTGCAGCAGCCCGGAAGTAGTCACACAACGATTTCCAGGATTCGGACGCGCCATAAATCGAAGAATCGCCTGTCAACCAAACAGCTAACTGATTAATAAGCTCGCCAGCTTGCAGACCCATCATCGTGGTACGAGTGGCCTGAATACTGGGAATCTGAGACCCATGCGGAGGATTGTTATGGCAATAGCGAAGAACTGAAGTTTTGCCTACTCCGCTCGGGCCAACTAACACGCCAACCGAGCGGCGATTGCTGACCAGGAACTCGATGCGGGCTACAGCTTCTTCGACCGACGCTCCCATGAACACGTCCTGGCTGTATTCACTTGAGAACGGAGCGTTATTCAATCGCCAGTATCGCCAGTAGGTCACGGATCGTTCCTTATCTCGGGAGCATCAGCGTCGAACTCGGTCGTCGCATCGAATCCAACTTGCCGTGCGAAGTGGGCCTAAACCGCTACTTCGACACCTCATCGTTTGAGCATCGGAACGTAAAGTCGAAATCTTGAGTACAATCGTCAAACTTGAACATCTTGACCTTCACCAAGCACGAGCAGAATTGCTAGCAACATTGCTGTTGTCTGCTCAACGCCCCACACCAAATACAAACCACACCATATACAGCATTGAGACCATGAGCATTCCGCGATTTTTTGTGGAGGTCCTGCCAGCTTCGGGACCAGTCCAGTTGTCATCCGAGGATGCTCGGCACGCTCAGTCTGTCCTGAGGCTCAAGGCTGGTGATGAAATTCAATTGTTTGACGGAAAAGGTAATCAAGCTCAGGCCCAAATCGTTGGCGTTTCCAAGTCCAAAGTGCAAGTCGAGGTTCAGAAGCTTGAACGGATCTCGCGAGAATTGCCCCACAACTTGAATGTGATGGTAGCTCTGCCCAAAGGCGATCGGCAAAAGGTCTTGGTTGACCTGCTAGTTCAACTAGGTGCAAGCCAACTCACGCCGCTCGAATCCTATCGAGGTGTAGCGCAGCCAACGGACAACGCGATTCAGCGACTCGAAAGATCGGTGATTGAGTCCAGCAAGCAATGCGGTCGCAATTTGCTGATGCAAGTCATTCCTCCTCTTTCTGTCGAATCGCTTTGTGACTCAAAGTCATCTTCGCAGCAGTTCGATGGATTGCGGCTTTTCGCTCATCCGTATGGAGCCAGGATACCATTGTTAGCAGCTCTGGAACGAAGCTTCGAAACGGACCAGCCGCGTTCAGCTACCGTCTTAATTGGCCCCGAGGGCGGCTTTACCGAGCAAGAGTGTGAAAAGCTGAACGCGGCTGGGTGGACTCAAGTTTGTCTCGGCGATCGCATACTGCGGGTAGAAGCGGCTGCAGCCATGATTGCCGCAACTTGGGCTGCGGTCTGTCAGCGAGCATAACAGAACGATCCGTTGACTTAAGAAACTCTGTGACTCGGTGTCTCGGTGTCTCGGTGGTTAGTAAAAATTGAAACGGGTTTCTAAGCTAAACCAGAATCGGCAGCATCGGCGGCTCTGGAGTTCTAGCACAACCAAAATCATCCTGACCGATGGTGGCTTCAATGTACTCGCCCACTTGTTCGGCGGTTTCGAAATACTGATGGTACGTGCTGTCCTCGTCGTACTCGCAATTGTCCGTGGAGTACTCGCGGCAAATCTCAGGGCGAGTCAAATAGATGCCGCATCGGTTGTCCGGCTGGAGATGTTTGCACACGGTATGGACTAGCAAGTACCACGTACCGTCCTCAACAAAAATGCTAGCCGCTTCGTGCAGCATGAACCAACGTACGTAATCGTAGTCTTTGGTAGTGGTCGGTTTGTCGATCGGCAAGGCAAAGTAACGGCAACATTTGGCTGGACAGTAATCGCAAAGGCAGGCATCCTTGGGAAGTTTGTCGCGTGTCATCCGTTCAGTTTGCATGAGGTTCTCCCAATCGGTCCTTGCGATTAAACTGTGCGATATGCGGTTCGCGGACTCGACCAAGTCAAGCTCTGCGATCCAGATTAGAACAGACATGTTAGTCACTAGCAGCCTTTGAACCAAGGCCCTGCCGCCACATTTCGCAACTCAACTTACACTCCCACCAATCCGGCCAATAAAGTATGGAAATCGTTGTAACTGCAGTCGGTCCAGATAACGTTGGCTTGGCAGATCCGATCATCCATGAAGTAACTCGGCAGGGCGCGAGCATCGCTGAAATCCAGATGTACGACCACGATGAAGCAGCGGTATTCGCCATGCTTTGTCGTCTGAAGATCAACGAAGATCGTTGGGAGAGCATCAAAAGTCGATGAAGGAGATCGGCCAATCCAAGGGACTATCGGTTCGCGTTTGGACACCGACGCCGCCGGGTAGAAAAAAGGCCAAGCTGGCGATTTGCACAACCTATCAGGAGAGCACTCCACGAGTCTTGCTGGAAGCCATGCAGGCGGGCTCGCTGAACGCTGAACCGACGGTGATGATTGGTAACCGCAAGCGATGCGAGAGTCTTGCCAAGCAATACAATGTTCCGTTCCACAACATCGGTGATAGAGAAGGCAACTCCGACGAGCAAGCGATGGTCGATTTGCTGGATCACTACGACGACTACATCATTCTGGGCGCGGTACATGCGAGTCCTTCCACCGGACACATGCTGGAAGTTTGCCGGAGGTCGCATCATTAATCTCCATCATGGACTGTTGCCGAGCTTTCCAGGTTTCAAGCCGTACCACGATGCTTTTTCCGCTCGGATGTTAACCTACGGAGCAACCTGCCATTTCATTGTGCCCGAGTTGGACGCAGGCAATCAGACGATCTATCAATCGACCTTCAATGTGCCGCCAGGAACTCCTGTCGAAGAGATCGTGAAGATTGGGCAGGACTCCAACGAGCCGGCCTGTTTGCTGGAAGGGGTGCGGCGAGTTGTTGACCTAGAGGTTAAGCTGCACTTTCATCGCGTCATCGTTTCCAAGCACTAGGCTTTGTTTCTAAAGGCAAGCTACTGTGTCGCCTCAGTTGCCCAATGTTGTTTCTTGCGAAATACCCACGCTCTGGCGAGCGTAGCTACGATTTAGAAACAAACCTTTAACGCACACCTCCACGTACCGAAAACGAAAAACACCGCGACCATGACTCGACCTGCTAGCGCTGAAACAGAATCGATCATCCGCGAAAACTGGTTGCGAGTCCGTAATCAAGTTGCCGAAGCTTGCATCGCAGCCTCTCGCGATCCATCTGAGGTCAAAATTATCGGTGTAGCCAAGTACGTCGACGCGGCTCTAACATCGCAACTCGTTGCCTCTGGCTGTGATACCATCGGTGAGAATCGGCCTCAACTTCTTTGGGAGAAGCATCAGTGGTTCAGCGATCAAGGTCTAACACAACCTCGCTGGCACATGATCGGGCATATGCAGCGGAACAAATTGCGAAGAACATTACCGCTGCTGAGTATGCTTGAATCGGTCGACAATTGGCGATTGGCTGAGGAGTTGAGCGCTGAGGCGGTTCGCGCGCAGCATTCAATCGATTTTCTAGTCGACGTTAATCTGACTCAGGATAACACCAAAACGGGGATGATGTCCGACGAGTTGCTACGGGTCTGCGAACAACTGGTCGAGCTGCCGAATCTGAATTGGCGAGGCTTGATGGCCATGAGTTCGCTGGAGGCCGATTCGGCGACGATTTCTCGGGAATTCTCCGCTGTGCGAGAGTTACGCGACCAACTGCAGGTGCGGTTAGGCAATCGAGTTGATTTGAGTGAACTTTCCATGGGAATGAGTGGAGATTATCAACAGGCAATTCAGCAGGGTTCGACTTGTGTACGCATTGGAACCAGTTTGTGGGCTGGTGTGATTTAGCGTAGGAGTGCTGAGTTGGCATCTTTGCGGCTTGACCGCCTGTAGATGGCAATCGACAATTTGTGGCTCGGTTATTTTTCGTTCTGAGGCTAGTCATTCCGAGTTGATTCGCGGGATTGATTCGCAATTTCCAAAGTAAGTTTCATGTCCTCAATAGCTCAAGTTCCAGATGGTCGCGGAAGATTTGGCGAGTTCGGCGGTCGGTACGTCCCCGAAACGCTCACCCGAGCACTGGATGAATTGTTTGTCGAATACGAAGCAGCCAAAAACGACCCGAAGTTTCAAGCGAACCTCGACCACCTGCTCAAGACATTCGTAGGTCGACCCTCGCCACTTTACCACGCAAAGCGGCTCAGCCAACTTGCTGGTGGAGCTCAGATTTGGTTCAAGCGCGAAGACCTGAATCACACTGGGGCTCACAAGATCAACAACGCTCTGGGGCAGGCTCTTCTGACCTTGCGCATGGGCAAGAATCGAGTGATTGCCGAGACCGGCGCTGGACAGCACGGTGTGGCAACTGCGACCGCCTGCGCGCACTTTGGACTTCCTTGCGTCGTTTACATGGGCGCTGAAGATGTTCGCCGTCAGAAGCCAAACGTATTCAGCATGAAGCTGATGGGAGCTGAAGTTCGACCTGTGACGAGCGGTTCGAAAACACTGCGTGATGCCGTCAACGAAGCGATGCGAGATTGGATGTCGACCGTTGAATCGACGCATTACATCATCGGTTCTGTAATCGGTCCCCACCCATTTCCGATGATTGTTCGCGATTTTCAATCAGTCATCGGTCGTGAAGCGCGGCAACAGTGCTTAGACACTCTCAATCGCTTGCCGCATGTGATTGTGGCTTGCGTGGGTGGCGGCTCGAACGCGGCTGGCATGTTCTATCCATTCATCGAAGATAGCGAAGTTCGTTTGGTGGGCGTTGAAGCTGGCGGTCACTCATCTGAGCCTGGGCAACATGCTTCACCGCTGTCGCTCGGAAAGCCTGGTGTGCTGCACGGCACGATGAGCTATGTGATGCAAGACGAAGACGGACAGACCTCGCCGGTGCACAGCGTTTCAGCCGGCTTGGACTATCCAGGTGTTGGACCTGAACACAGCTTCTGGAAGGATGAGGGTCGAGTCGAATACACCTATTGTCGCGACGGAGATGCATTGGCAACATTCGACAAGGTTGCTCGCAGCGAAGGCATTTTGCCAGCGCTCGAATCATCGCATGCCGTAGCAAAAGCGATGGAGCTGGCCGCTGGATTGCCTGCTGATCAAATTGTCCTTGTCTGCCTGAGCGGCCGCGGCGAAAAAGATGCTGCCGAAATTGCTCGATTAACCGGTCGCGATTACTAGAAATACGAAACAACTATGTCAGCCATTGATGAACGATTCGCTCAATTGCGGCGAGACGGCAAGAAAGCTTTTTTGCCCTTTGTTACAGCCGGCGATCCTTCTTTAAGCGTTACCGCTCAGTTGATTCTAGCTTTGCAGGACGCTGGAAGTGCCATGGTCGAAGTGGGCATTCCCTACAGCGATCCCATTGCAGATGGCCCCGTGATTCAAGAGTCCTACACTCGAGCTTTGGATAATGGCGTAAAACTGGCCGGCATCAATGAGATGGTCGCTGGTCTAAGGCCGAAGCTTTCAATGCCGCTGATCTCGATGGTTAGCTTCTCGATCATTCAGCGAGTGGGTGCCGATAAATTCCTCAGCGATTCCATGGCGGCTGGCTTCGCTGGCTCGATCGTGCCAGATTTGTTGGTCGAAGAGGCCGATGATCTACGAGCCAGATGCCGAGCGAAAGACTACAGTTTGATCCATTTGGTAACCCCGACGACACCTCAAGATCGCATGCTGCGAATCGCCGAAAGCTCCAGTGGCTTTATCTACTTCGTATCCGTAACCGGCATCACTGGCGAACGTAACGAATTGCCCAAGGATCTGGTGAGCAAGGTTAGCTGGTTGCGTGAACGCACTAAGCTTCCGATCTGTATCGGATTTGGTATTAGCAAGGTCGAGCATGTTAAATTGCTGGCTCCCGTAGCAGACGGTCTGATCGTGGGATCAGCCATCGTTCGCAAACTTGCTGAACACGCTAATGCGGCTGATGGTATCGCTGGAGTGAAGTCGCTTGCGGAACAATTGATCGCGGCAATGTCCGGTTGATGCATAGACACCAGACGCCATGAATCGAATCAGAGCATTGACATTGCTTTTAGAATGTACCGGCGATGACATTTGGTCGCTAGAACATTGTAGGCAACGGCAGATACCAGAAGATTGGATCGATGAGCTGTCGGACTGCTTCGAGTCCGGTTTTCAGAGCGATTCACAAACGATCTATGTTCACGATCAGGTGACCAACCAGTACCATGGCATTCGCGATGTGGATTTAGCTCAGAAGCTCGGCGAGTGCTTGGGCTTGCCGGTGGAACAACTACGCGGCCTAGCCGCTACGCGTCGCAGCTTGGTTCGTTCGCTTCAGGATGCAGCCGAAGAACTTTAATAAACAGGTTTAGGTGATTCAATCATGACATTCAGTTCTTCCCGAGGCGATTTTCCATTCACTCGAATGCGTCGATTGCGACAACAACCTTGGTCGCGAGCCTTGCGTGAACAAACTACGCTGAGCAAGCGCCGATCTGATATGGCCTCTTTTCATCTTGCCAGATCCTGCTAAGGAGCAGCCCGTTAGCGTCTGCCAGGCGTTTTGCGCAAAGGGATTGAGCTGCTTCTGAAGGATGTCGAAGAAGCGATCGAGCTTGGAATTCCGGCGATTGCCCTTTTCCCGGTTACACCGACAGAGTTGAAGACCGAGGACGGTCGAGAGGCTTCAAATCCAACAACTTAATCTGTACGGCAACTCGAGCGATTCGACTGCGATTTGGCCATCAGATCGGCATTGTTTGCGATGTTGCTCTCGATCCATACACCAGCCACGGACAAGATGGTTTGCTGCGTGATGGTGTCATTTTGAATGACGAGACGCTAGTGGTTCTGCAGCAGCAAGCGATCGTTCAGGCAGCGGCTGGGGCAACGGTGATTGCTCCATCGGACATGATGGACGGACGCATCGGCACGGTAAGAGAGGCCTTAGATGGAAATGGATTTCAAGACGTTTGTATCATGAGCTACGCTGCCAAGTACGCGTCGGCCTTCTACGGTCCTTTTCGCGATGCAGTTGGCTCGAAGGGAAATCTTGGCAGCGGTGATAAAAAGACCTATCAGATGCAGCCATCGGCAACGAATGAAGCTCTGCACGAAGTGGCGCTCGACTTGCGAGAGGGTGCTGACATCGCGTGATGGTCAAGCCTGGTATGCCTTACTTGGACATTGTGCAACGAATTGCCGAGTTCCATGCCAACGCCGTCTATCAAGTCAGCGGTGAATATGCCATACAGCGCTGCGCCGCAAACGGATGGCTGGACAAGGACAAATGCGCGCCGAGAGCCTGCTGGCGTTTCGCTCGGCCGGGCGGACATGATACCGACCTATTTCGCTCGTGATGCAGCTAACCAAGTTGCAAATAAGCCCTCCACTCAAGCTCTACTAGCCGTCGCTGACTGGTCCAACTTACGGTATCATTTGCTGAAACTAGCCGCCAGCCGTTAGGCTCCGGTTTCCATTGCTTCAGACTAGCCGAGACCCTAAACTGGACCCTGGCTATTCCACTTCGGCAAGTAGGAAAACCGAACGCTAACGCGTTTCGGCTGGTTTTCTAAGCCGGACAGTCTCGTTAGGCTCCGGTTCATTCGTGAATTGCCCCGTGAGTAGGAGCACTGTCGGGATGACAGCTAGAAAATGGACTTTTGTTCCCTTTGATGTTGCAGCCGTACAGGAGCTTTCACGCCAGGCCGATGTTTCGCCCGTTGTGGCTCAACTGCTGCTTCGGCGCGGGATTGAGCAGCCCGATTTGGCTCGACAGTTCTTGGAAGCCAAACTGACCTCGTTGCGGCCGCCGGAGGAATTACCTGGCGTTCCACGAGCCTGTGAATTGATCTCTGCTGCCATTGATGCAGGCCACGAAATGGTCGTTCACGGCGATTACGATGCCGACGGAATGACTGGCACAGCGATTCTGTATCGCTGCCTGCAACTGCTTGGTGCTCGAGTAACCTATTTTCTTCCCAATCGTATGGAAGAGGGTTACGGGCTTCACGTGGATTCGATCGACAAGTTTGCCAAGGCCGGCAAAAAGATGGTGATCACCGTCGATTGCGGAGTGGCTGGGATTGAAGCGGCCAAGCGAGCTAAAGAGCTTGGTTTACAACTGGTTGTTACGGACCATCACCGATTCGCTGATCAATTGCCCGAAGCAGATGTGATCGTTCACCCAGCGCTTCCCGGTGCTAACTATCCGTTCGCTGGATTATGCGGCGCAGGTGTAGCCTTTAAGTTAGCTTGGGCGCTATGCCAAATGCGTACTGGAGCCACGCGTGTAACAGATCGCTTGCGAGAGTTTCTGCTTCAAGCTGTCGGGTTGGCTGCAATTGGTACAGTTGCCGACGTTGTTCCGTTGGTTGATGAAAATAGAATCATCGTCCGCAATGGACTCAAAATGCTACTCAAGCACAGTAGCCTGGGTCTAAAGCGACTGAGAGAGCTTACAGGACTTACCAAGAAGCAGACGCTCGAAAGCGAAGACATCGGCTTTACCATTGCACCTCGGTTGAATGCAGCCGGACGACTTGGTCAGGCTCAACTGGCTGTGGAGTTGCTGATCACCGAGGATGACACTCGAGCGACTTCGTTAGCACGCTATATCGAAGAGCTGAACGAGAATCGTAACAAGCTCGAGCGCAGCATGCATCTGTCGGCCAGTAAGCAGCTCAAAGAAACGCATAGCTTGGACGAAGACCCAGCTTTCATACTCAGTTCGCCGAATTGGCATCCCGGTGTTATTGGAATTGTCGCAGGGAAGCTGGCCGAGAAGTATCACAGACCGGTGATCATGATTGCCATGGACAAGTTGGGCGTAAAGCCTGCGGTGGGATCGGGCCGCAGCCCTAATGGCGTGAACTTGCACGAGGCTCTTCAGCAGTGTCGCGAGCTGCTGGTTAGCGGTGGTGGACACGCTGCCGCCGCTGGGCTGAAGGTCGAAGAATCACAGCTCTCTGCGTTTCGAGCCGCGTTCATGGAGGCTGTTGCGGAACAGGCTGCGAACGCTCAACGGATTGCCGAGTTGTCGTTCGACGCCGAAGCGGCTCTAGGTCAATTGGATTTACATACGCTATTGCAGATCGAACAGTTATCGCCGTTCGGCATGCAGAACGCTCGACCACTTTTCTGCGCTATCGGAGTAAAGATGGTCGACGCGCCACGACTGCTAGGCGATAGCGGCAAGCACTTGAGCATGCAGTTGATTCAGCACGGCAAACGCATGCGCGCCGTGGCCTTCGGTCAAGGTGAAGAGTGGTTCGAGAAGCTACTAGCCGTCGGTGATCAGCCGATTGATTTGGCTTTTCGACCTGTAATTAACGATCACAATGGCTTTCGAGCTGTTGAAATTCACCTAGTTGACTGGCGAATGCACGAGCCGCAAGCGACTAGTCGGAATACGCTGCAATCGGTTGGATAGAACGGCGGCTAATACTGTTGCTTTATTCAGAATTGCCCAAGTTGAACAGATGATTGTTGTTGAGAGCATCGTTAGAATCTGATGGAACTCAACAAGGGATCTAACAGACTGAGGGCAGTAGAAATGAACGCCAACCCGACTGATACAGTTAGAGTGGAATTAGCCGATATTGATAATGTCGAGCATCAGCAAGCCATTCGAATGCTAACCGATCACTACGCTTGCGATGAATTGGCTGGAGGCAAACCGTTGCCTGAGGATGTCCTGCAGAGATTGGTTGACGGCTTACGAAATCATCCAACGACGATCGTTTTTCTAGCTTGGCTGGACAAGACACCGGTTGGAATCGCCAACTGCTTTCTAGGATTCTCAACCTTTGCAGCCAAACCGCTTATCAACATCCACGACCTGGCTGTACACGAGGAGCATCGCGGCAAAGGCGTTGGCCGTAAGTTACTCAGCGCAGTTGAAGCCGAAGCTGAAAAACGAGGTTGCTGTAAGTTGACTCTAGAAGTGCTACAAAACAATCACCGAGCGTTACAGCTTTACAGTTCATTCGGCTTCAGGCACGCCTCCTACAGTCCAACTAGCGGTGGCGGCCTATTCTACGCCAAGCCGTTGTAATTGTATGAATGCCAGCAGCCACCGGCCTCACTTAATTAAGCTCGTTAGCACGCATCGAAAACACAAATGACCTAAGTCGCTGAGAAACAGAGAGAGCGTGCAATAACCAGTCAGATTTGATTGCAAACCTCACCAAAGAACTGCATCAAAGTACTGTGTCCCCAGCCTCCTCTTACACCCAAGGCAATGCTACGCGCAGAGACTATCTGACTCCGTGCCCTGCCGCCCTGAAAACGGGCTAGCCGTATCTCCTGACCTGTCTTTTTGGTCACATGAACACTTTCTTCCTGCCGACATAACCCAGCCAGGTGCTTTTTTCGAACACCTCACTAAAGTGCTGTGTCCCCAGCACTCGTCCTGAACAGCTCATCAAAGTGCTGTGTCCCCGGCATCCTCACCTTCCCGCGTCGGGGAAGCGGATCGATCATTGATCCGCATTGAAATGCTCGTGCCGACTGAAAACTTGCTCGACCAAGAATCTACGCTGGTCTGTATGGCGAAGCCCACGGGCGACCAAGTACTCCTCGAAACGCTCGATGGGAGTTTGCGATACTGGCACGAAAGCTAAAGTATCGGAATCTTTGCGGTAGATTTCGGACGAGGCAGATGAAGGCACTTTGAGCTAACTTGGGATCATGCAAGGGTGTTAATGGACATCGAATTGTCGACACCGTTCAGAACACCCATCCTGCCTGCTAAACCGATGCCGCTAAAGCCACTAGCGATCCGATTGGAGAAAATCGGCATTCAGTTCTCACAATAAAATACGCTGATCGCAAAAACTACGATCAGCGCCTTGGTTTCTGGATGAATTCACAATCGTAATTGCTCATTCTGTTTGGTAGCAGTCCAGAATCCCAAATCTCAAAAGATGTCTTGGGAGCAGCCCCCTACAACTCAACGAAATGGATCGTTGCCGCTTTGATTGGGTCGCTGACCGGATTCTGGCGGACCAAAAAATGTCCCTCCGGTTCCAAATGGCACAGACCGAGTTGTAGTTGTTCCATCAGAACCAACAGTTGTTTGAATTCCATAGGCCGGATTCGGCTGGCCAAAGTCTACAACGCCCAGTGAACCCCAAGCATTCGGAAAGGAAAGTCCATTTGCATCGTTTAGCATTAGAGTCAATCGTAACTCGATCATCTGCTCCTTGGACTGTTCACGCTTTTGCAATTGGCTTTTGAGCTTGGCGACTTGGTCTTCCAGTTTCTTAAGTTGTTCCTGACGTTTTTTCTGATCGTGGTCAAACTGAGCACTCAGATAGGCCGCAATGTTCTTCTTAGCACTCGATGTGTTTTCTTCAGAAGCCGAATCTGAACGAAGAACGGACAATGAATCTTGAACCTTCTTCCAAGCGGCAACATTTTTCTTTTGAGCGTCTTCATCGGGCTTTTCTAAAGTCTCGATGCGATACTTGCCATTCTCTTCAAATAGCATCTCATTGTTGGGCTGGCTAGTCGAATAGGAATGCCTCCATTCACTTGATCCGGCACCGCCGCGAGCAGGCCCCTGTCCCGTGGAATTCGAATTGAGGTTGAAGGTATTTGAGACCCGATCTGGTTTGGGGCTAGCGGAACTGCTGCTACTTCCAACTTGTGCTTGCGCTAGGCAACTCGACATGATCAAGTTGGCGACACAGGCAGCCATAACGGCCAGTGAGACTAGTTTTGCTCGTGACATCTTGCATCCTTTGAGGTGACGTTCGTGGTAAGGAAAGAAATTGATTGTGTAACTGATTGCGTATTGTGCGAATTAATTTGGGTTGTCGATTTTCAATTGACGCTCCATTCGCCCAAGCTCATTTGAAATATCATTGAATTGCTGCATGGCGGGAACTGGGACGTTTGGCTGAATACTTGAGCGTCGCCATGATTGCTCAAGCTCTTGAGCCATTTTCTCGGAGTGCTCAGTCTCCCGCTGAAAGACGGTGTCTTCTTGTAAGTACTGTTCGAACTGCTGTTGAGCTTTGCGTAGCTCCCTGACAGTCAAATCACTGCTGGAACGAACCGTGATTTCGCCTTGAGGTTCTTGAGTGTTCATCTTGGTGAGGCTAAACATCCAGGGCCAGACCGCAATTCCGATGACTGTTAACAGCAGAGTAGCCACCATTGTTTTTGACATGCGATTCAAGCCCGAAACACTTCTGGCAACCCTGGTCCCAAACGGCAACCTCAACGACAGTTTGCCAGACTGAATTGCAAACAACAATTTGTCGATCTGCAGTTCGACCTGATTGACTGATTCGAATCGGTCTTCGGGACGCTTGGCTAAGAGGCGATCCACTAACTTGCAAACCTCGATTGGGACGCTCGGATTTACTTGATTGAGCGGGCGATGCGCGGTTTGGCATATGCGATTCAGTACACCCATGGCAGTCGTAGCTCGAAATGGACTATGCCCGGTCAACATGAAGTAGATCACACTGCCTAAACTGAACTGATCGCTTGAGCAACCGATCGCATCACCAATGGCCTGCTCTGGTGACATGTAGTGTGGTGTGCCAGCAACGATTCCGGTGCGAGTAAATGATGCATCATCGACAGCGCGGGCCAAGCCGAAGTCGCTTAGCAATACTCGCTCGACATTCTCGTCCAGTAGGATGTTGGCGGGCTTAACGTCGCGATGTACGAGCCCCTGTTCATGCGCTGCAAGCAGGGCTGCTGCGGTCTGCTTGGCGATTCGCAGCGCCGACTCGACGGACAGCGGCCCCTCGCATTCAACCTTGCCCTGCAAGGAACCTCCACCGACAAACTGCATCACCAAATACGGAAACTTCTCTTCAGACTCGACGTTGTAGATCGGAATGACGTTGTGATGTATTACGGCTGCTGCAGCTTGAGCCTCGCGAGCAAACCGTCGTCGAGCTGAACTGTTACTGGCCAAATGGTCGGCCAAGATCTTTATCGCAACCATGCGGTGAAGCTCGTTATCAAACGCCTTGAGCACAACGCCCATGCCGCCTTTGCCAATAACTTTCAGGATATCGTAGCGGCCCAAGCGGCCCAATAATTCCGGGTGAGTCGGTGGCCCAAGAAACTCAAGCGAGATCCGATCGACATCGATAGCACTGTCATCGAGTGTCGGTCCGAATTCCAGCGTGATGTTGCTTTGATCGCTGGCTGTGGAGCAGGGCAGTTCAGACTCCAGCCATGATTGCTTGGCCTCGTTCCACCAAGCCACGTCAGTGTTGGATAACTGCTGAATTTCACTTTGGCAGCTCGGACAGCTCTCAGCAATTCTCAACAGCTCGTCTGGAATTGCATGATCGGCTTCGGTGTTGATAATCTCGCGCCAAACATGACAATGATCACAGTTTTTGCCGTTCTTAGCAAATGCATTTTTGTTTGCTGTATTCGTCTGAGGCTGATTCTTAGAGGACATCATCACGCTCCCATGTCTCAATTGTCTGTCGTATTCTGGCGATGACACGACTTCGCGCAATGTAAATGGCCGCTGGACTCACACCCAATTCTCCGGCAACATGTTGCGTTGGTTCGCCCAAAACTGCGGTACGCCAAAATGCCTCCCAGGTAGCGGGCTGAAAGGCTTCGCGAATTTGCGAGGCTGCCAAGCGGAACATTTCTTTGCGATAGTCTCGGGTGATATCATCAATCTCAGCTTGAGGCGCTGGCTGTTGTTGAAGCAATTGAAAATGGGAACTATTCCCAGAGCCTTGGTGTCGCGAGTGCTTGGCAACATAATTGATCAGTTGATTGCGAGCGATGCGAAACAGCCAAGCTCGAAAACGGCCACGCTCTGGATCGGGCTTCCAGTTCTCAACCGACCTTGCCACCGCTAGAAAGACGTTTTGAGCAATTTCTCGAGCGTCCGCTTCCTGCAAGCCTCGCCGACGAGCAAATCGAAACAACAGCGGCTCGTAGATTTCGATGAACTCCTGCCAAGCCTGAACATCGGTACGAGACGGCAAACGCAGTATTAGGCTTTCTCGCGTCTCAGGGTGTTGTGACATGGGTAAATTCCAAGGTCGAAAGGTTGGTAACTATTACACCAGCCAACCGCCCTAACCTTTCAGGCCGTGGAGATTTTTTCGCAAGTTGCCTAGAAATTCTAGTTTTTTGGGCTGCTAGCAATTGGAAAGGCTGTTCCAGGAAGCGGTAACCTTTCCGGCAACCAAAATTGTGACTAACCGTCGCCGCCCTCTCGAACAGCAAAATGGACAGCTACCACAACGAATTTGGACTGAAAATCACTCGAACTGCGCGAATGGGGAGTTTACCAACAGCGAGGCTTTCAAAACTATCGCGGTAGTTGTTCTCAACGATTAGAATTAGGTTGCGAGCAAGCCGAGTTCCGTTTCTTTGTACGATTCTAGTTTAGCCGAACTGAATGAGCCTTTGGTCCCATGAGCCACACGATCAACAAATACACCTATCGAGAGTATCAGTACTTCCCAGATGATGGTCGGCGACACGAGATCATCGATGGAGACCACTACATGAACCCCGCGCCCTCCACTAAACATCAAACAGTTTCGCGACACCTTCAGTTTCAACTCTACACCCAACTCGAAATCACAAAGCGAGGACGAGTATTTGATGCTCCTACCGATGTCGAACTGTCTGAGCACGATATCGTTCAACCCGACCTGCTGATTGTGATGAATGAAAATCGGATCATCACTCCCAAGAGAATCCGAGGCGTTCCCGATGTTTGCATCGAGATTTTGTCAGAGAGTAGTCCCAATCAAGACCGCGTATTAAAACTGGAAATGTATCGACGATGTGGAGTGCGTGAATATTGGATCGTCGACCCAGAAGAGGAAACTATTGAGCAACATGTCCTCGACTCAAAAGGCCAATATCTGGTCACTCGACATGCCGATGCCGGAGTAAGATTGCCGCTAGCAACGATACCTAACGTTACTGTATCACTGGACGCAATTTGGGAGGACTAGAAATTGGGCTCCCCAAACATCCTGAAGGCAGACTATCAAAATATTGCCGCGAGATCGACTGATACGCTCTGCACAGGTGTTTGTCGCCATTGCAACAAACGGATGTTTGGCGACGACCTGGATCATTGCGGGCCGACTTGTGGCACTTTGCAGGTCTGTGGTCGGCGCCCCACCGCAAGCCATAAACGGTTCGGCATTTGAATTCCAGAGTTTCTCTACCGTACTTATCGACCTGCAAGCACATGGCGAGAGTAGCGGCGAGATCATTACGCTTGGGCACCTTGAGAAGCACGATGTTGTGGCCGCGGTGGAATTCGCTAAGCTTCATCATCCGAACGAGAAGGTAGCTGTAATCGGTTACTCGCTTGGTCGTGCCGCAGCAAAGCTCGCTGGACCAATGCAAATTGATGCTTTGATCGTCGAGGCCGTTTACTCGAACATCATCAAGCAATTGAGGATCGAGTGAACCCGAATCTTGGAGCGCTCTCGACGATTCCAAGTTGGCTCTTGCAATCTGAGCTTAAGCTTCGGTTAGGCATTTCACCCGATGCGTTATGCCCGATCGAAATGATTAATCAAGTTGTTTGCCCGATCTTGATAATTTCAGGAACGCGCGACAAGCATACTTTGGTTCAAGAAACGCAGCAGATATCATGTGACATGGATGTGAACTTTCGGATGTTCTCTTCGCTGGCTTGATTGGCATCCTCGCAACTTCAACGGGGACACACGCGTGCGACGAATCTGCGTCCCCTCTAAGCACCTAACCACACAAGTAGCCTCCGAACAACACAAGCGTTGGGCCTAAAACTCTAGAATTCTTCTTAACACTATTTGGAATCGATTGACTGCCATAACTGGCCTTAGTAGCATGACTCTTTCGGGTGGGCAATAATTTCCCCGCCGGAAAAGTATTTCTACTAATACCAAATGAAATGAAAAAATCCTCTCGCCCGCGGCTCGGTTCATCGATCAGTTTTCGACGACTCTTCCGATTTGAAGCACTCGAATCTCGATTGCCGCTAGCTGGAGATTTGGCAGTAATTAATGCCTATCTAGTTGACGTCAATGCAGCTCCGGTTGCGGGCGTTGTCGAGGGCGACGCAGTATTGGCTCGGGTCAATTATACAACCACGGGACTTGATCCTACCGTTCAGTACAAGATGACCATGGAACTCGATGGTGTGCCACGCGAATCGGAGGTTCTGTTTGGTGCTAACGGTACAGGATTGCAGTACTACCACTACTACCACATCGGCTTTGCGTCGGCGGGAAGCCATGTAGTAAAAGTAACTCTCGACAGCAGTAGTCAAATTCCCGAAACGAACGAAGGTAACAACGTAATTCAGTTCAACTTCACACCTTCGAAAGCGGTTGTTCCCCAGAAGTTTTTGGTGCCAGTCGTAGGTTCACAGACAGTAGATTCATGGACGATCGTCAACTACGTAGATGAAGATGTTCGCCCAAATACTACGAGAGATTATCGTTCTGGTTTCATGACTTACGATGGTCACGTCGGAATCGACTTTGGCTACGCACCATTCTCCATGATGGATGAAGGTAGACCAGTGTTCGCTGCTGCTGACGGAGTGGTCATTGAAACCCTCGATGGCAATTTTGATCGCGAAGATTACTTTGATTTAGCCAACATCGATCACGATACTCGAATTGGCAATCACGTTATCATTGATCATGGTGGAGGTTGGAAGTCCTTGTATTGGCACTTTCAACGCGACACTATTACCGTAAAGGTAGGTGAAGTAGTCAAAGCTGGCCAAGTATTGGGTTTGATAGGTAGCTCAGGAATCTCTGATTGGCCGCACGTACACTTTCAAGTTAATCATAATGATTTAGCTGTTGATCCTTTCCTTGCCCCGAGCGACTATTGGCTATCGCCTCCGGGGTACGTTGGTGACAGTAATCCAAAGGCAATGACTCTCGGGATCACGGATCGAGATCCTACTCCCGACTTCCGTCAAGGGCCAAACGACATTCAGTATTTCCAACTCAACGGAACAGAAAATCCATGGCTCTATTATCGGTTGGAATATGTACGGAAGAACGATCAATTTGTTACGGACTGGATCCGTCCCAATGGCACGATCTACTTTCATGATGTGTGGTCCTCGCCAGTGGACCTACGTTACATTCCTATGTGGCACAGCTATTCGGCTGTAGACATGGTTGGTAATTGGACGGTCGTTGCAAAGAGAAATGGAATCGAAGTTGCAAGGCGGAACTACACCGTCGTTTCAGGCTTAGGTGCACCAGAGATTGAGATTCGCCAAAACACAACTTTGGTGATCGATGGAAGAACGACGCCAATGAGTTTCGGTACCGTAGCCCAGAACTCTATCGAACCTGAAGTTACATTTTCAATTATCAATCAAGGTACAGCACCATTAGACATCGTTGGCGTCAGCGTTCCGCAGGGATTTCAGATCGTTGGCGCTGCACCTACGCAAGTCGCGGTGAATCAGACTGCAAGTCTACGATTGAAGATGCTTACCAACGAGATTGATCATCAATGGGGCGACGTTGTACTGCTTACCAACGACACAGATGAAGGCAAGTTTATTTTTGCTGTTGAAGGTTTTGTTACTGGCAATCGCAATTCGAACGCTCCTTCTCTATCAAGTTCAACGCTGGGTTTGGTTATCGAGAAAGGACAGGCTGCAACACCGCTATTTCCTCAAGTAACACTGACCGACTCGGACACAGTTGATTTTCAAGGCTCTCGTATCAATGCAGAGATCATCAGTAACCCTCTCGAAGATGGAACGGACAGACTGCTCTATCTTCCAACTTCCTCAGATTGGAAAACTATTCAGAACACAGTCTATTTTCAAGGTCAACCCATTGCCTTGATTCTTCAAGATGGCAGCCTCGGTAGATTCGAACTACAAATGATGGCTAGTTCATCACGTAGTCAAGTTGACCAACTTGCTCGGTCGATTGCTTTTTGGCAGCAGTCAACGAACCTTTCCTATCGTCGACGAATTGCCGAAATAAAAGTTATCGATCCCTTCAATCTTTCGAGCCAAAGCCTTCAACGAGCCGTGTTCTACGGCCAGAACTCATTAAATCAGCCGCCCTTTTTTCCCACCTTAACAGACCGAACTATTGCAGAGGATCAGATTCTAGGTCCAATTGATTTACAGGTCACAGATCTTAACGATTCACTGGCTAGTTTGACCGTTGTAGCTAACAGTTCCAATACTGCGGTCGTGGCCAATGAGAATCTTCAGGTTTCTTTCGCTGGCGGAAAATGGCAACTGTTAGCTACTCCGCTTAGTAATGTGTCTGGTAGTACAGTTATCACAGTCTCAGCCACAGATGCTAGCGGTTCGACCTACTCTTCAGCTTTCAATTTGACTGTCACGGCCACCAACGATCTGCCCACCATCACAGCAATTGGCAATCAGAGTACCTCTCAGATTGCTTCGCTTCCCCCAATTCCGTTTCAAATCTCCGATGTTGAATCGGACTCGAGCCTGCTTCAACTTTCAGCCACGTCAACCAATCTAAACCTCATAAACACAAGCGGCATCGTATTTGATGGTACCGGTACTGATCGGACTGTTACGCTAACTCCCACCGCTGGCCGTACAGGAACTTCGACAATCAAGATTACGGTAACAGATCCAGACGGTGGGCAAAAATCAGCCTCGTTCACCTACACGGTAACGGCTGAGACAATTCCACCAACTCTTGATCCAATCTCCAATCAAAATATCTTCGAGGACAATGTTGTCTCAGTGCCAATAACGATCGGCGATAACTACACGCCACTTGACCAACTGGTACTCTCAGCGACTAGCTCAAATGTGTTGGTTCTGCCAATATCGGGAATTACCTTTGGCGGTTCCGGAGCAACTCGACAAATGCAAATGCAGCCACTGGCGGACGCGTCGGGCAGTTCGCAAGTGGTAGTTACAGTTCGAGATTTGGCAGGCAATACAGCAAAGCAAACTTTCACGGTCGATGTCCAAGCTGTGAACGATCCTCCATCGTTCACGTCCGCCTCATCAGTAACAGCAAACGAGGACTCTGCGGTTCAGTCGATCAATCTTCTTTCCATTGTCAGTGGAGGCAATGAACAACAGCCACTATCGATTAGCGCAGCTCCCGAAAGTGCAGATTTTTTTGAGTCTCTATCAACCGAATATACTTCTCCATTAAGCACCGGGAAAATCAATTGGAAGCCAGCAGCAAATAGGTTCGGGTCCAGTTCAATCGTCATTACATTGACCGACGGTGGTTTGGATAGAGATTTATCGACAAGCTCCGATAACCTGATGTTTGTTAAGACTGTTTCTGTCACTGTCGTAGCCGTCAATGACGCCCCAACGATAGATCCCGTCAGTAACCAAACCGCTAACGAAGATTCTGGAGAACAGGTTACCTCGGTAACCGGAATTGGGGCCGGACCTGGTGAAACGCAAAACATCACACTGCTGGCAAGTCCAACAAATCCATCTCTGTTTGCGACTCTTCAGTTAAGTGGTGTTGACGGCAATAACGCTGCCAACCTTCGTTGGACACCAAGCCCCAATTCGTTCGGAACAAGTGAAGTTCGCATCATAGTTACCGACTCGGGCCTTGATGGAGATATGTCAACCATCGCCGACAACCTTTCTACAGTTCGAACATTCACGATTACAGTTACACCGGTGAATGACTTACCCTCCTTCACCCTGGTCGATACCGCAGTCACTTTACCTGAAGACTCAGGAAATCAGGCCAATTCCATTACATCGGTATCCGCTGGAATTGGTGAAAGCCAAGCACTGAAATGGTCTGTCATCGCCAATCCATCGAATGCCATAGAGTTCGCTAGTGTTGACTACACTGCAGGTCAGAATAATGCCACACTTCGCTGGAAACCGGCAAAAAATTACTTTGGAGCCATCGAATTAGTCGTCACACTAGCAGATTCCGGATTAGATAATGACCTTCTAACAGCGCAGGACAATGGAACCTACGTAAGCACCGTTGTAGTAAGCGTCATTAGTGTCAACGACGCACCCTCCCAAATGACTCTTCCCTCGGGTCCCGTGCCAGAGAACACCAATGGATTTGTTCTTGGACCGATTCAAGTGACGGACGTTGACGATAACTCCTTTGTTTTCACAACCAGCGATCCTCGCTTCGTAGTCGAATCGGGTGTTCTAAAGCTTGACTCCAACGCCAGTTTTAACTTCGAAGCTGAACCCAGCGTCAACTTGAGCGTCACAGTTTCCGATCCAAACGGTGGACAACTGACGAAAGCCGCTACCATCCAGATCCAGAATAAAAATGATCCCGCCAGTCAAATAAAGATAACGCCCTATACGTTCTATCAAGAGATTCAGCAACAAACGATTGGGACCTTAACTGTAGTTGACCCTGACGTTGGACAAACTCACCTGCTCCAGTCCTTGGATTCACGCTTCACAGTCGCCGGGGGACAGTTGAAACTGGTGCCGGGATCATCCATTGCGGCAGGTGTTAGTCAGGTCTCTGTTCAACTGCGAGCAACTGATACCAGCGTTTCACCGATATCAACCGACATAGAACTGGTTCTGCAGGTCACCTCAGTTTCCAGCCCTTGGCTGAATCCCGCGAATTCGCTCGACGTTACGGCAAACAACTTGGTGAGCCCTAGCGATGCGTTACAAATAATTAACTATCTCAACAGTGGAGCGTCCAAAATTTTGAACGCTACAAACAATCCACCGCTGGCAACTGGTCCATTTCTCGACACCAACGGCGATCGAATGGCAACGCCCGCAGACGCTCTGAAAATTATCAACTACTTGAACGCGAATCGTCCGGAAGGTGAATTTGCGGAATCGTCGGCTAGTAAGAACAACGTGATAGAAGAAAGCAATTTGCACTACGCGGCAGTGGTTGATCAGTTCTTAGTTGAATTCACCGACGATCTTCAAAGGAAAGCCAAACCAAACCGCCGGGTTGGTTAAGTTTTTGCGGCAATCTCATACAGACATCATGGCACTTGATTGCACATCTCACCAAAGTGCTGTGCCCCTATACCTTAGAAAAGCACTATCCAAGCGCCGAACTACTTCGTGCGTTTCTTTTTCCGTAGAAATCGGCTCTATATACTGGCTCTTTCCATTCAACCGACTTTGCATTTCGCAAAGTCGGTTTGTGGATGGTTCAGGCTTCAAGACAACTCAGGCTATTCTTGAGACTTTTCTTTTACCTTGTCAGTTTCAGCCGTAGTTGGTCGAATCAGTTCAAAGTACTTGCGAATGGTCTGGCGATGGCCCAGTGGAATCGATTCGCTTTCAAGAGCGGACTCGCTGAGAGCTTCGAACTTACCAGCTTGCTGTGCATAACTTCGAACAGCTTGCTCTTCCATCTCGTTGCCAACTTCGGTCTCTACTTCGGAATCACCTTGAGAAGACTCTTGGCCCTTCAACTTCATCTGCTCGCCAGATTTCAGTTGTGCCGTCTTTTCACCCGGAGTCTTATCGGCTGATGCCGTTCCCGCTTTATTGCCACCAGGCTTAGGCGATGAACCTTGGTTCCGGCATTCGGATTCGCATTCTGACTTGCACTCGCCCAAGCATTGGCATTGTTTCTTCAGCAGGTCGGTCAGTTTTTTCTTTTGGCTCTGCTTTCGAGCCTCTCCAGCCAAACTCTTCGATCCTTCGCCAAACTTACCTCGGTTACCTTGGCTGATGCCTTGCGACATCTGTTCAGCGGCTTGTTGAACAGAACTTTTGGGTTGGCCATCTTGCTTGTTGTTTTGTTGCTTGTTGGCTTCGTCCAACTTTTCAAGAATGGCCTTTTCTGTTTGGCGATCCAGCTCTGGCATTTCCAATTTTTCTAACGCTTCGGCAGCCTTCTCCATATCACCCTTCGACAAGGATTGACCGGCTTGAGCCATCGATGGTGAAAGTGATAGTGCATCACCAATTTGTTGCAACTGCGCCAAAGATTCGGTGTCTTGCATCTTCTCTTGCATCTTCATCAGCGAAGCTTCCATTTCAGATAGCTTTGCCAACGCCTCTTTAGGATCGACGCCTGGTTCCTTGAGTTGCTCGAGGACCTGCTTTAGTTCCTTAACCAACTCCTCTAGCTCTGGATCTTTTTGTTCGCGTTGAATGGCTTCAAGCTCTTCCAGGTTTTCTTCAACTCGATCGGCTTGTCGATCAACAACCGGATTGACTTCAATGGCTGCAACACTGTCGGTCGGATTGGAACGAGGATAAACGGCTAAGATGCCCGCTAGTACAGTGGCAGCGACAGCCCAATTCCAAGAACGTGGTGCAACATAGGGCACAACTTCTTGAGGGTTTATCTTGGCTGCGTGTTCTTCCGCATCCTGTAATTGCAGCGATTGAATTTCAGTCAACTGCTGAGTAGCTGCTTTCTGTTTGAACTGTAACGCTGTGGCTGATCGATCTTTTAGATTGCACTTCTGATCGATGGTTTGAGCCGCTTCGCGCAGCGACTTGAAACGAACCAGTGAATACAACGCACCAACGGCTGAACATGCAGCCATTGATGACAACATCCACTGCCAATGTAGTTGAGTTGAAATTGCCAAGTCAAATATGGCCACTCCGCTAGCGGCAAGACTGCCAACCAGAAGGCCTTTTGATACACACTGCCACAACCACTGCTTCTGCTGACGAATTCGAACCAGTCGGACTTGGTTTTGCAGTTCTACCATTTTGCGTTTCCATCAAAGGTTAAAACGATTGCCTGATAACGACACTCTTGTGGTATGCCCTGAAGTAGCCCTAGCGTAGCAGATTTTCGAGCTGACAACCAGCTTTTTATTCGCGAATAATGACTTACAAACTTGTAAGACAGGAGCGAGATTAGAGGATTCCAAGTCTTTTCTCGTTCTCGTGCTCAGCGCAGCGGTGCTCCTAATCGTGCTCGCTCTTCCGATTTTAAGAACGATTACGAGTCGGGAGCAGATGACCGAACCCGGGCGGGATCAGCTACAGAGGCAAAAGAGTCTGAACCCGGGCCGGATCAGCTACGAAGAGGGAGGAGAAAAACAAAAAACGGCTCAAGTTATCAACTGAGCCGTTTTTGTGATTGAGAGATCAGCCGGTTTGCACGGGCAAACTACTGCTGAATTCGCAGACGCTTCTGAATGTCTGTTTCCAAAACGCCGAAGACTGCTTCGTGACGCTGAACAGACATTTGCAGAGCTGCCAAAAGTCGCTTGGCAGTGTAGAAGTTCATAATTACTCGTTGAGTTACATGGATTGGATCCTTTGGAACTCCAACTGGTTGTGGGTTAAGACCAAAGTCAACAATCAATTCCTCAGGCGAACCAGTTACGCGGCAAAAGTTTGCGTAGGTTGCAAGCGCATGACTGTCATCAACGTGGACTTGTACTTGCTGTGGTTGAGCTTGAGGTGCAGCCGCTGGTGCTTCTGGTGCTGCTGATTCTGCTTGTGACATTTTTCTAAAATCTCCTGAAACTAGTTTAGTCAACTTTACGACGCACCACCCTGATGAGCCGTGATCGTCACCGTTTAGTGACAATGTTCTGGGTCTGCCGAAGCTCTCTCAGTTGAGAAAAACTTCGGTCTAGGATTAGATTTCCAACCTGAATGTTCGAGCAAGGAAACGGTAAACTCGCCATCCAAGGGATTTCCAACCAACATAAACTCTTGCGTCGCCTCGATAGCTTATTCGGGCAGGTACATCTACATTCTCAAGTGGAACTCGAGCTTGATAGCTTGTACTGATTGGCCGAAGCTTACCGCTTGGCGACATCTCTGTGTTTAATCCGCCACCCTGTTGCAGTGAAATGCTCTCAGGCACTTCTCGCATGTCGGTCTCGGATATCTTCTTAATCTTTCCATAAAAGGTTTTCATGCGAGCAGATTCAAGCATGATTTCCACTTCAACATCTTCTTTGACGAGGTCTATGTCGTGTTGATCGACAACTAGGATTGCATCAAACGCGTTGGGTTGTCCGATCAAGCACAGCAGATCCGATTCGGCAAAGTATGCGTCCTGATTCTTATCGTCGAATGGACTATCGCTCCACGTCGGCAACTGCTCTTCCTCTTCGACCTGCTTTGGAACTGGCTTCGATGGAGGTGGGTAGAGGACGCCTTGATGCTTCGACACAATGTTTAATTGGTCAACTCGCTTTTGGAATTCTTCTACCAAAGCCATTTTGGACTTAACAATCTCTGCCTGCGTGTCGACTCCATTTCGCGACTCTTCAATATCCTTCATGGTTTGAAGCATGAATTCCAATTTCTTTTGAGCCTGTTCTAGCTCACCACGATACTGAGTCAGCTTCAGTCGATCTGTCAGGCTGTCTAAAGTCCCAATAGTTTCTCCAGGCTGAACAGCATCCCCAGGACGCTTATTCCAACTGACCAAGCGGCCCGGAACCATCGCAAAGACCTGCTTGGCATCCTGAGGCTGGATCTCCACTGGGCAAGCCACGTGGTATGGCAGCGGCAACCAAATAAACGCAGCCAATAGTACGACCGCTACAGCGCTGGAAACTAAGATGTTTTTGCGTTTCATCCTACTTGCTCGCCCCGGAGTTCTGAAAAACTTGATTACGTCCCAAATTGGCTTTACGATCATGCCGATGATACCGGCCACCGCTACAGTTCGACCTATAGCTTGAAGACCGTAGGGTTCTAACACTTTGATCAAGAACATCGTGATGGAGAACACGACCACCCAGCGATAGATAACGCTGGCGATGGTGTACAAACCAAACCAAAACAGATGTTTGTGTGGCAGGAACGGGTTATCTTGCAGTTGCAATCCCAAGCAGTTCTTTTGAAATGAACGCTTGAGAATCTCTGTTGCTTTTTGACGAAGGTTCGGGATCTCCATGATGTCCATAAGGATGTAGTATCCGTCAAAACGCAACAACGGATTTCCATTGAACATCACTGTGCTGACCGAACAGATGAACATCACCGACAAGCAAAGGAAATTGAACATTCCCGGCTCGCTAAACCACCAAAGATAGGTAGCTATCGAAGCCAGGGTAAGCTCAACATACATACCGCCCGCGCCGATAAACACTCGATGCCATTTATTGGGCAACATCCACGAGTCTGACACGTTGCAATACAAGCAGGGTGTGAACACTAGGAACATCAAGCCCATCTCGTGACACTCGCCACCGTACCGTTTACAACTTAACCCGTGGCCGAACTCGTGAAGAATCTTCACTACGGCCATCGTAATGCCAAGGTAGATCCAGTTTTGAGCCGCAAAGAACTGCTCGAAGGTCGGTAGCTTACTTTGGAATTGTTGAAGATTGGCCAGTAACAAGACCACCGCACTTAGCCCGAACAGCATCACGCCAAACAACGCTGGTAACGTAAAATACCACCAAGTCATTGGGTTCAAAAAGTTCAGCAGCTTTTCGGGGTCGATGCCTCGGAATCGCAGAGCAAAAACATTGGAGAGTTTGCTCAAAAGCTCCCGCTTGCGTTTGTCATCACCCCGACGACGTAGTTGTCGACCTTGCCCGGTAGCCTCGGAAATCACCAATCCGCTGCGGTGCAACATTCCAATGAACTGCTGAAGATCCTGCAGTGTGATTCGTTGCGGCGCAAACTCGGCTTGAAAGCGATCTTTGATCTGCTGCAAGCTTGTCTGACCATCCAACATGTTCAGAATGGCATACTCTTCATCGTGGAACCGAAAATAGTTCAGTCCCACGGGTTCCTTCACGACCCAATAACTTCGACCGTGATACAAATGCCGATTGGCTTGCAAGTCAGGCCGACAGCGCACCTTTAGCGGTCGCATCGCGCTATTGACTAAGCTGTCAGCCATTGTAGTCATAGGTTACTGTCGGATGAAAAGTGAATTGAAGATCAGGGAAATTCTGAGCTGAACGAGGATAGTCTGTCCGGCTTACTCAGGAAACAACACAACGCGGGTTGGCATGTTGTCTCGCAACAGCCAGGAGTTGCCGATTCGCTCGTTCTTCAGTTGAGCCGAAACTTTAATACGATCGGTCGCATCAAGCTCAGCACTTACGAAAGAGATCTTGGAATCAACGGTGTGTGTTTGAGTTGGAGTAATGTCGACGTTGATTTGAACTCGGCAGCCTTCCAAACTAGAGATCGAAAGTCCACGCTCGTGAATTTGAGCTGCCTTGATTAGCCCGACGACCTTCATTTCGGCCATATGGTGAATCTTGAGCACTGGTTCGCCAGCTTTGATCCAAGCCCCTTGATCCTTCAGACGTTCGTTAACGTATGCATCCCAGGGTGCAACGATATCATATAGCCCAAGTTGTACGCGAGCAGCATTCTGTTCCGCTTGAGCAACGCCAGCCGCAAGAATATCTGTTTCATGAGTTACCGTTGCAACTTCGATTTGAAGCATTGCCTTCTTTGCTTCAAGTCCCTTGCGTCGCGCAGTTGCCTCGGTCGAGGCTTTCTTCGTCAACAGCTCAACTTCCTTCTCGTACTCGGCTTGAGCAACGTCAAAGGTCGCCTGTGCAAATCGAACTTCCGCGTCCTGCGAGGCCTTCTTCTGAGCCGACTCTAACTTCTTGGTGGCAACCTCCAGTTGAGCCTGTGCAACGCGATTGTCAATCTTGAACAATACACCTTCCTTGGGGATGGTTAGGCCTTCTTCAACCAGCATCTCTTGAATCAAGCCGTCTGCTTGCGCTGCTACGTCAATTTTCCGCAGGCACTCCAGTCGAAACTCCGAACGAAACTCAAGTGCTTTTGAATCGCCTGAGTTTCGTTGCTGCAAAGCTGGGCCTCGCCCGGGAAGTTGACCAAATCCAACCGTGGCCATTGCGGTCGCAACGATTAAGCCAAAAGCGGCAGTGAGCGTGAATCGTTTTCTCATATTAAACTCCATTACGGATAGATTGACTTGCAACTTGTTGTTTGATTCCAGTTCAGGATCTTTTTATAGGTACTTGAACTTAACGTTGGCTTGGAACCACTCGACAACTTCGTGGAACCAAACGAAGGCTGCTGAAGCTCGACCGCAATTGACCTTTGCAATCACGGTCGTGTTAGGACGCGGTGTGATTCCTTCCATAGAATCAGGCTTAACCCGCATTTTTACGACTGGACCATCTTCGGTATCCAATTGTGCACGTGCATGTATCGCATCCGGGGTCATCTTCCCAGTACGGTAGGTCGATGGGTCAGATGCTAGAACGTAATCTATTGTCAAAGGTTTTCCTTGCTGCTGATCCGTATGCATCCAGTCGTCCAAGTGCTTCATGCGCTTTTCAGGCATTAGCAGTTCTAGCTCCCAGTCCTTGGATGTGTCAGCAATGTTGACAAGTACTTGTCCAGTTACCACAGGTCGCGCTCGTAGTTTTTCCGCTAGCTTCCAATCCATCACGATACCGTCTACAGGGCTGGTTCGGACCAACTGTGCTTTACGTTCCTTGAGGAGTACTTCCTGCTCCTTCAGAGATTTCAAGCGAATTGAGTACTCTTCAGCTTGACCGGCAAATTGATCGCGTTGATCAGCTTTAGCCGTTCGAGAAAGTCGCTCTGCGCTGTTCCACTGGCTAGCCACCGATTGTATTTCGCCGACGACGCGTTCAAGCTCGATATCAAGCTCGCGATTACGCATGCGGACCAACTCTTGGCCCACTTTGACCACATCGCCATGGTCAACCAACACTTCTTCGATCTCACCATTCTCGTGAGCGAACACTTGTCGTTGAACCGTTGGTCTCAAAGAACCATTGGCCTTCAAGTTGAAGTCGATTCGAATGATGAACATCGCGATCAAGGCCACCAAAGACAGGGCGATCACGGTCATCGTCTTCGGGAAAGCTGATCCGCGGAACAGCCAAGTGGCTCGAGTCAACGTCTTGAGCACGGGCATCATGAACAGATCACATGCAGCATCGAATTGTTCAACGCTCTAGCGGCATGCTCATACACCAAATCGCAACGCCTTCAAAGTCTTCGGTCGGAACTTGGCTTTCGATCTGTTCGATAATCAGCGCGCCAATGATCTCATTTTTGGAGCGATCTTCGCGCACTACGGTTTGTTTAGATTGAACGTCGCCGGCGACCAGTTTTTCGGGACGTCGAATTGGCAGAACGACAATTGATCTACCGTGAGACAAGTCCACGTAGTCCTCGACAGCCTCCTCCAATTGCGGCGGCAGATCTTCAACCGATCCGTCGTACCACAGCGACTCGCCTGCAGCTACCACCCGGCTTGCCAAGTTGTTCAGCGCGGTGACGATGTTCGATCGGTTCTCGATCGTGTCCTGGCCACTGATAGCCTCGACTTTGCAAGTTCGACCTCGCTTGATTGCTACACTAACTCGGTCGCAACCAATCAACTGACGACCTTCGTTAGCAATCGTAAAGGCTGTATCGCGAGCGTCTAGATTGTCGTGAGCCAAACGAGCGAAGTGGTCCGCTTGTTGCCACATTACTTGACGATCGGCAACTCGCTGGAAGGTTATGGCCCTTAAGCCATTCTCCAATCAAGGCTGCCATCTGCTCTAGGAATCTTTGATAGCCCTTTTGAACGTTGGGCGCAGAGTCGGGACGCTGGAAAACCTCAATCATCCCAGCCGGCTCTTTGCCAGCCGTCAAAGGAGCAACGACCAGCAGATACTGAGTTGGATTACCTTCATGTTGATCCTGCCCTATCATTGAAAACGGTGGAATCAGTTCACTCTTGCCGCGTGAATGAAGACGACTGAGCAACTTACCGTGCTTCATCGCATCTTCGTTTTCAGCTTCAACCAGATTAAGCGCGATATTGATCTGGTAGCTCAGGCGTAAGGGGCGTCTTCACGACCAACCAAATAGCCCCGCCAACGGGCCGCCAGGGCGTCAACGATGCGCTTGAGAATTGCAGGAAAGTACTCGTCACCGGGCACTTCGCTGCGAGACATTTCGGCAATCTCGTTGATCAACCCACGAATCTGCTGGCTTGTCTGTTCAACCGACTCGATGGTGCGGAGGACATGCGAACCTTCACTCTTGAGAAAGGACAAATGTCAGGATTGTAAATCTGGGCAACGGCTGTCGATCAGGCAGCGTTTTTAGCGATGAGTTATCGACAATACTGCGCCAAACAGCCTTCCAAGGTCTTTCCCAGACTCGAACTCATACTCCCTGAGGATTGCTAGCACAACATGACGGTTATACCAATTGCACACATGGTCGGTGTTTCGAATTGCTGGCGTTTGAAGGCTCTCGAACGCAAAAAGTTCCGCTTTCCAGTTATTTCCGTAGAGATTAGCCAAAGCGGTTATTCGTTTTTAATCGAACCATTGCCTTGTTGCTCGTACAAAGAGTATAAACATTTACTGGAGGTGAGAAGCAAATAGCAGGTTTGGGGGGATTCGCGATTTTTACCCTAAACCAAGAAGTCAGGCTGTGAGGGTTGCGGCCCATCTCAGCTCGTTTCTCTACGCTGACTCGCAGATGCAGAACCCATGAGTGCACTAATCGAACAAACCTTCGCCAGCCTGCCCGATCGAGCGTCTGACGGAACAGTTCGACAATTGGCGGAGCTTATCGATAGCATCTTCCGCGCCAGCAGTCGTTTCTTGAGCTGCTGCTGCCAACAGCTCTGCCAGCTTTACAAAGTCTCGTGCTGCGGTTGCCTGGATGAAAAACACAGGGAGCTGCATTTGGCGTCCGATATCGAATGGACTCTACTCTCCACCATCGCTCAACAAAAAGCCATGAGCCGCTTAGTTCAAATCGTCTGGCAACAAAAGCAGCCCACCCTAGCCAGAACCCGCAAAGCCAGGCAACAATGAAGGGGCTGACTCGAATAATCCGACAACGCATCGGTTATTGTTTCTGCGCTGATCCCACACCTAGGTGACCCAATCGCATTGGAAGTGCGTTGCCTATGCAGTCTGAAACAACCTGGCACGGATCGAGGCAGCTTTTATCTGCGTAGTGCTCAATTGTTGGCCGAGCGAGTCTACGGCGGATTGAAGAAACGGATGGTAATGCCTCAGGCTCAGATCAATCGAGCCGAGTCTGAGCTTCAGAAGCTGACAAACGACCTACAGATGTTGCATCTGCAAATTCGTGCCGCACGATTGAGTCTCGCTTGGCACAGTTCCAAGGCTGGTCGTTTGACTGTTGCCCGAAAATCAAAAGAGTTCGCCAAGCTAGTGCATTTGATTCTGATAGTCATGGACTGCGAGTGGTTTGCCTTCAATGCGGAAATCCGGCCATACTTCGATGCTCAAGAGCTGGCAACGCCAAAAACGGCGTATTCGTTTTTCGACCATTATCTCGAATCGGGTCGAACCTTTCACTGCGCCCAACAACTGTACCGCTTCTCAAGATCATCGCCGCCAGCCTGTCGCGGTGGATCTCAACCTGCCGAGCAAAGCACTTCGTTGCGCTTCCGTCAAATCTGAATCGCACTGATTACTACGACGCGTGTTGCTACTCTGCGTGCCAAGCTTCCCATTGAGATGCTATCCAACTTTCCTCGGGCTGAGAATCGAGCACCAAGTAACGATACTTGGCTTCGTAGGGGTGGTTTTTGTCGATCACAAAAGCATCATCAATGCATGGTGAGTAGGCGAAGTACGGTTTCGTTGGGTGCAGTCTGGCTGCCTGTGGTGCTCGGAAGTTGTGGCTATGACACATGGTGACGATGGAAACTGTTCGGCCATCGATCTGGCCAGTTGCCACAACCCATTTCGTGTGCTCTGCATTTCCTTCAACCCGCTGGTGACCTTGATCATTGGTGAATTCGAAGGGATCCATCTTGATTCCATCAGCCGCTGCCTTTTTCGCGACTTCATCCTTTTGAGTCAACCAATTCACAGGGCCTCGGTAGGCCACGCCGCCGTAGTGGTACTTCTCAATATGGAGCGGCTGTTTGGTGAGCGCGGTTTGAACGGTGTGCAGATCAAACTGGAAATGAGCCTTTGAAACTTTGCGCGCCGTGATCGTCCATCGTTCGCGTAAAATATCCACCTGCGGATCGCTGGCTGCTTGATGGATCAAATCGACTTCGAAGCCCACAGTGCCGCGAGTAAGAAAAGTTTGGTTGACGCGTTGGTGAAGAACTCGTGCAGATTTCTTAGCTAAATTCCAAAAGTCCAGCTCACGATCCATCCAACGAGTCTTTACCCAAGCGGAGAATATTCCGTGCTGATGCGCGTGATCGATAGGAAATGTTGTCGTCACCACCAAGCCGTCTGGCGACGAGACAGGGTGAAGAAATCCCGATCGTTGGTAAGCCTGATCCATTCCGTCTGGCACAGGAGGGCTCTGCTTGTTGTAGGTCAGCAAATGTCGGCCATCGATGCGCAATTCAATGGCCGATTCATTCTCGTCTAGCTGCAGGCCGCCGCCCGATAGATGCGAAACATACTGCATGGGAACGGTGTTGGCTGTGATGCGATCTTTGCTGAACAGCTCTGCCGTTTCGGGTAGAAGCTCTATCATTTTTTTTGCGACCAGTGGTGCGACCGCTCGACTACCCTCATGGTTTAAGTGCGTGTGATCGGCTCCCTTCTCATCCATCGGTTCGAAGGCGCGAAAGGCAATTGGACCGATCAACTCGCACTGCTCGATGCTCAATCGATGAAGATCAATTGCCGGAACATTCAGCTCTTGAGCAACTTTCAGCGTAGCCTGGGCATATTCCGCCAGAGTTGGTAGTATCTTTCCATTGTCGGTCCAACGACGGCGAGTCAGCGAAGTGATCAATACGGGCTGGACCCCAGCTTGCTTTGCTTCCTGGACATACTGCCTAAGGTGTTCAGGGAAATCTGTCTTCGGGTCTGACTCTCGTTCAACTCCTTTGCCCGGCTGATCATTGTGGCCAAATTGAATCAGCAAATAATCGGGCTTGGCCAGCATGCTCTCCTTCCACCAGCCTTCAGCTCGATAGCTTCGTGAGCTTCGACCTCCCTTGGCCATGTTGATGCACTGTGCTTGATCGTTTAGCAGTTCGGCAAAACCCTTGCCCCATCCAGCATCGTCAGTCACTGTGGAATCACCTGCCAGAACGATGCGAACCGTTTTTTTCTGCTGAGCTTCACAAGTCAAACAGGCAACAAGCAGAGCTGCGAGGAAGATCCCAAACCGAATGAGACGAGTTTCACGTAGCGACATGATTGCGATTGAATTTCGAAGAGTTTCGTTGAGAAGCACGGCGGAGCAACACGGCCGAGCAGCTTAGAAGTATAGCTCGTCGCGATGAACTTTTACAACGAACCCACGTTCCACCGCCGCAGGATGCTCGATACGCTCCGCCAGCAACCGACCGCGACAACGCTTTTGAGTGCTGCAGAAGGGATTGCCACAAAGGACACAAAGACACAAAAGTGGGCGGGTTCCACAAGCGATAAGCTACTTGGCCAAGGGTCGACACAGATTTGCACGGTTTAAGGATGGCGTCCTTTCCGACAAGCAGTTAACCCTGAAGATCCGTGCAATCCGTGGCTGTGTTCGTCTGTGCATCGCCTGGAATACCCTGTCTAAAGATTAACCACGGAGTCGCAGAGACACGGAGACAACAGAGGTCGATGATCGAGATAGGTGTTGGCTTGCGAGGTAGAGCGAAAGTTTGGTGGTTAGCGTGCTCTAGCTCCCAATCTTTACTTCTTGGCAGGGAATAAAAGCGCAAGGGTTATGGCGGACACAGGGCATTTTGGAGCATTAACGGTTAATTGCTTAATAGAAGAAATGGGAAGAGAAGGAATAGGACGCTAGCAATGCTTGTATTCGGAAACATACTGCTTTATTTCGCAAAATGGGACGATAAAAGTGTTAAGCGACTCTGTGCATCAAATGCTGTCAAAACATCTAGCCGATTGATCCAAGCAAACAATGAGATCATCACTCGCAAATTCAATATTGGTACTGATTACGGCGGCTTGCGTTACGAGTTCCGTTGTGGCTCAGGTTGCGAATCCTAATTTGAGTGCTGCAGGTGTTCCGTCGACCAGCGCGCCGAGTGGGACTTCAGGAGTGAATGCTCCTGCGGCCGATGGTCTACCTGCCGGTGCTGGTCGAATAGTACGCGACCCTGCGACGGGACGGATGTTCTATCAACAGTGGATAACCGAAACGGTTCCTACAACGCGGTGGGAAAACAAGCAGATCACGACTACGGTTTATGAGACTCAGTGGGTGAATCAGGTTGTCCCGTCCACGCAAACCGTTTACCAGCCGCAAACTCAATATACACTTCAGCCGGTGTGGAAAGGCGTGTGGAATCCCTTTAATCAACCGAGGATGGCTTATGAATCCAAGCCTGTGACCAATTGGGTACCAACCACTGTAACCACCAACCAAGTTGTGCCGAGGCAACAAGTGGTTCCCAAGCAACAGACGATCACTGTGCCTCAGCCTATTACTGAAACCAAAACACAGCAGCGATTAGTCCAAACCGAGATACATCAGCCTTCGTTGCAGCAAAATGCATATGGTGCTTCGCAGTCCGTGATGACTGCGGCTCAGCCGCCAGCACTTTTCAATATCCCATTGTTGGCGCGACGACCGCCGGCCTATCCTCAGTATGGCAACTACTCTCCAGCTCCAGTGGGATTCGTTCCACCAGCGAACACAGGTTATGGCTCCAACGCTTGGGTCGCCAGCAACAATAGACCTGCTTCAACCGGAGTCTATCCGTCGAATCCAAACCAAGGAGCATACGCTCAAAACGCATTGAGGCCAGTTACGCGGTTTGGCCAAACAGTCTTTCCACCAACGTACAACGCTCCGATGCGCACTGCATCCAGTCAGGGCGGCAGTTGGAATTCCATGCAATCAGGCATGGCACCAACAGTGTTGCGATGAGTCACACTATAAGTCTTGTCTCGTCAAGCGTTAATTATGTGCACTGCCGTTCATCGTGCAAATCTCTTCAGCTTGAATAGATTGGTTGTTGAAACAGAACGTGGATTTAGGATACACTTGATCACATCTCACGATGTGTTTGACTACAATCCCGTAAAGCTAGTTCAACCAGCGATCGTCTAACGTGAGATCCCTTAGGTTAGTATTGAGGTGATCGAAGAATCAATGCCCAATATCTTTATCTCTTACCGACGCGAAGAGTCTGCCTATGTCGCGGCAGCGCTAGCCGAGAAGCTAGCAGAGAGGTATGGGAAACACTCCGTTTTTCTGGACGTAGACAATATTCCAATCGGAGTAGACTTTCGACAGCATCTTCACGGTGCAATATCACATGCTCATCTGGTTTTGGTGATTATAGGTGACTCGTGGATCGATTGCGCGGACGAAAATAAACGTAGAAGGTTGGACCATCCCAGGGATTTCGTGAGAATTGAGATTGAAGCTGCGCTTCGATTTGGGATTCCGATCGCACCTATTCTCATTGGTAAGGCTTGCATGCCGCACGAAGAACAACTTCCGCAGTCGATTCGACTTTTCGCTTATCGAAATGCAACTGAACTTCGCGCGGGAAAAGACTTTCCAATGCAACTCCATCGCCTTGTAGATTGCTGTTCTGTTTTTGAACCTTCAGGTGAGTCTCGGTATCAACCGTCCGCTCCCAAGTCTTACTTGAAGCCCAACGTTCCATCAAAGTCAATTGTGAGAATAGTTTCGCATTTGGTTAGTGAATTGTTCATGCAATTGTTCTGGATGAGGAAGTCCAGGAATGTTGTTTCACGCCTATTTCAGATGTTCTTCTTTGCAAGTGGTTTCATTGCATTTGTGCTTTCGATAATTTTAGCGTTGGGCCTTCCAAACAATTCTTCGACAACAAGCTCCGAGATTTCAACTTCGCCCCCTGCTGGTCCATGGATGATCTTTTTTACGATTATTTTCCCATGGATCCCCGTTTACCTGTTAGTCTATTTTCCGGGCAGGCTATTGGAGTTAGTAACAGCAAATCTTCAGTCATCGCGCGCTTCAGAATAGCAACTCTCAGGGCAAGTGATCCTAGAAAGTTACAGCAAGCTACATGAGTCTGAACCGCGTGTTTACACCCTAAGGCGTGTGAGCGCGAATATGCATTACATGCGTCATCGAATCACTGTGGCAATGCCGTACCTGAAGCAGCAGCAGCGGCAAAGGCACCCAACAAGAAAAGTAGTAGGCCAAACATTAAGGCAATGCCGAAGCCAATGCCACCAAAGATAAGTGGCAACTTCGATTTTTTCGGCACATCGTAAACTCGCTTGCAATCTTCGTTCCAGAAATATGCGGTACAAGACAACATGCAAATCAAGCCGAAAATTGGCCCCCCAATCCTCTGTACATCTGTGATGCTCGTCAGCAGCGCGATCAGTCGGAATCCTAACTGGAACGAGTAAACCGATAGGGCAGTGCAGTAACCCCAAATCTGCTTGGTGAGTATTCCTAACCCCGATGCCATCATCACGGTTGACCAGAATCCGATGATGACGATAAGCACAGCAAAGCCTGCACCGACGAAAGGGAGTTTGTCTTTGATGTCTTCGGGAATATTAAATCCCAAGAAGGCCAAAGCAATGGCGACAGCAAACATCAATAGCGCTTCAAGAATGTCCAAGACTCCAAACACCAACAATGTTCCAGTCAACTTTGGGCGACCATCCTTCCCCATCTTTGGCCCTGAACCGTCTTCGTCCTCCTGCTGTGCGGCCTTATCGAGCATCGCATTCTTTACAGCCTTCGGCTTTGGCGGCGCGTAAACGTTCTGATAAGGCGAGGAACGATTGAAGTCTGATTCGGTTAACTCGTCCATAACGTGGTCGAGCGGCCCAGAGACTTTGATTCCGGCAGCGGATGGTGGTGGAGCCGCATTCAACGCTGCGGCAAGATCAATGGGTTGAGCACTACCAGGCTGGCTCTGTTGCCTGACCTGTCCGGCTGAAGTGGCTCCAGTAGGAGTAGCTCCGGCAGGTCGCGCTGCCTGAGGTCGAGCAGCTTGACCTGTCGGAGAAGCTGCAGTTGGTCTTGCACCTGCTTGTTTTGCAGTTGCATTTCCGGGAGCGGGTTTGGCTGCACTAGTCGGGCTGCCCGTTGAAGCATCCGCAGGTACCTCGACGACGCCACCACATTTGTTGCACTTGCCCTTCTTGCCGGCAAACTTACTGTCGACAGTCATTACATTTTTGCATTGAGGACAAGCGAACTTGATTGGCATAGTAGGTCGGCTACAAGGGAGAAGGCAGATTGAACAAACTCAGTCAAAGTCGGCATTTCCGTCCTGGACCTAGCCGAGTTGCTAAGCCTCTAATGTAATTCAGGTGACAGACTTTTTCAGCACCCTGAAAATTGCGGCATTCACAAAACCTTAGGCTTGGTTCAGAATATTGGCTATCCCGGTCAACTATTTAGCAAAATCGTCGCGACGTGAAGGCTTGATGGACCATTTGAACACCTCTCAGCCTCCCAGAGTGATGAATGACTGACTCGATTTGGCCTCAATCTGACCCGACCGCCGAACTGTTGCACGACGCAAAAAAGGGAGACGCTGGGGCTGTTGAGCAGTTGTTGACGCGACATCGCGACGCGCTGAAACGCATGGTCGACATGCGGCTGGACAAACGAGTCGCTCAACGCGTCGATGTTTCCGATATTGTGCAAGAAGTTTTGGTGGAAGCCAGCCGCCGCTTGCAACTGTATTTGGAAAACCCGGTCATGCCCTTTCACCTATGGATTAGGCAAATTGCTAAAGACCGTATTATTGATGCTCATCGACGGCACCGCGTTTCCGCAAAACGCAGTGTGGATCGAGAACGTCGATTAGAATTGAACGGACAGCCCGACGCATCGACGATCGAACTTGCCGGACAATTGCTGGACCCAGAATTGACCCCGGCCGCCCGTGCCACTCAGCGCGAAATGGCGATTCAAGTTCAAACCTGTATCGAGCAACTCGATGAACGCGATCGCGACATTCTTCTGATGCGACACTACGAGCAGTTGAGCAATCAAGAGGTCGCGCAGGCGTTGGGGCTCACTGAACCTGCTGCCAGCATGCGCTATTTGCGAGCACTAAAGCGATTGCGAGCCGCGATAGCCGGCGAGACGAGCGACTTTGAGGACGATTCGATATGAATTCGAAATCGCCCGAAGTGAATCTCGACCGTGAACAGAGATTCGCGGATCTTGTGAGCAATCTTCTGGAGCGGTTTCAGCGCGGCGAACAATTACAGTTCCAACAGGTCGCGGATCAACATCCAGATTTTGCCAGTGACCTTCGAGAAATCTGGGGCACGTTGATTGTTACGGACGTGGCAGCCTTCGAAGCTCGACTATCTGATGACGAAAGCCGTGCTTTGGCATCTTCGAAATCGGGCTCAAGTGATTCGACCTCTGATGTTTCTAAGTACAATTTGCCGCGAGATATCGGCGACTACGAACTGCTGGAGGTTATTGGCCGTGGCGGAATGGGCGTGGTCTATCGAGCTGTTCAACGCAGCTTGAATCGCGAAGTAGCTGTGAAGATGATTCAGGAGAATCGTCCACTAGATGCTGATAGCCGCTTGCGTTTCATCACCGAAGCCGAAGCGACAGCTCGACTACAACATCCTTCGATCGTACCAGTCTATGAAGTTAGCGAGATCGACGGTCAGCCATTTTTCAGCATGCAATTGATTCGTGGAGAAACTCTGGCTTCGGTGCTCAAGCAAGGGCCCATGCCTCAACGTCAAGCCGCTTCGATACTCTCTGCAGTTAGCCATGCAATTCATTATGCACATTCTCAGGGCATACTACATCGCGATATCAAGCCCTCGAACATCATGCTTGAAGCTGGCGGACGTGTGTGTGTGACCGACTTTGGACTCGCAAAGCTGGTCGATTCGCATGATAGTTTGACTCGCACCGGAGCAACGATTGGCACTCCTAGTTATATGGCTCCTGAGCAGGCTGCTGGACGAACAGGTCAAGTCAATTCACGCAGCGACGTTTATTCGCTGGGAGCTGTGTTGTATCACGCGCTGACTGGTCGACCTCCGTTCGTAGCTGACTCCCCGTTTCAGCTCGCGATGCAGATCTTAGAACATGATCCACCGCCGGTGAGGTTTTTCGAACCCGGTATCGACCGCGACCTGGAGATGATCGTTGCCAAGAGTATTCAAAAACCATCTGATTTGAGATATCAATCGGCTGAAGAGTTGGCCTCAGATCTGGACGCATTCCTGCGAGACGAACCGATCGATGCTCGCGGAGGTCGATTCACACAAGTGATCGCTCGTTGGTTTCGAGAGACTCATCATGCGGTCGTGCTTGAGAATTGGGGGGTGTTATGGATGTGGCACAGCCTAGTACTGCTCACCGTAAGCCTGCTAACTCAATGGCTCAATTGGCGCGGTGTGGAGAGCAGGCTTGGATACGCCGCGCTTTGGACGATTGGCTTGGGAGCTTGGGCTTTCGTGTTCTGGGCCTTGCGCCGCAGGATGGGACCGGTGACATTTGTGGAACGTCAGATTGCCCACGTTTGGGGAGCAAGTTTGGCAGGCATTGCGGTGCTGACTCCGTTGGAATGGTTGATGAAACTGGAGCCCTTGGCACTTTCTCCGATCCTTCCACTGATTGGGTCGATGGTATTTTTCGTTAAGGCTGGTATTCTTTCTGGTCAGTTTTACATTCAAGCCGCTTCAATGCTGGCTGCCAGCGTTGCCATGGCTTTGGTTCCAAGCTGGGCGCACGTAATCTTTGGTGTCATTTCAGCCACCTGTTTTTTTGTGCCCGGTTTGAAGTACTATAAGCAACGTCGGCTTGCTGAAATGGTTTAGCTTTTTTGCTTTTTCCCGAGGCTCTCATGAAATCAGTCGCAGTTCTTCTCATCTGTGGTATCGTACTCTGCTTGGCCTTCGTCATCCTTGTTCCAGAGGGACCTCGTCCAGCCGCTTCCACTGCTCCCAGCGATCTAACGCCACCTGAAGTTCAAGCCATGGATCGGGCCATGGGGAAAGCCGCTCCTCCAAGCGATATCAAAGATCTACAGATCACTGATGTTGTCGTTGGTGACGGAGAAGTAGCTACGCCAGGCAAGCGATTGACTGTACATTACACAGGATGGCTTTATGACTCATCCTTGGACGATCGAAAAGGATTGAAATTTGACAGCTCCGTTGGACAAGCGGCATTTTCATTTAATCTCGGCCGCGGTGAAGTGATTCCAGGTTGGGACGAGGGTATGCAGGGGATGAAAGTCGGCGGCAAACGAACACTGATCATTCCGCCTCACGTTGCTTATGGCCCATCAGGAATGCCTCCAAAGATTCCTGGGAACGCCACGTTGATGTTTGAAGTTGAACTAAAGGATGTGAACTAAGCTATATCTAGCTCTATAGGGTATTGCTTCGCGGAAATGAGAATAAATGTCAACCGCATAAAAAACGCAAAGGCTGGCCATGCACGATCGACAAGAGCTTAACCGTCGCGGCTTCACTACTCGATTGGGGTTGACGGGATGCTTGCTCGGCTTGTCACCACACGCTTCATCGTATGCACGACATAGTCCCGAAAAGTCCGCTGACATTACCAACGGCGCGCAAGGCTCAAAAGCTGCGGTGGCCACGGTTCATCCATCAGCAACTGACGCGGCCATAGCTTGCCTCAAGCGCGGTGGCAATGCTGTTGACGCTGCTGTAGCTGCTTCGCTGATGCTGTCCGTTGTCGACTCGCACAACTCGGGAATTGGCGGTGGAGGTTTGGCGCTGATTCGCTTGGCCAACGGATCGATGGTGGCCATCGATGGACGAGAGATGGCGCCCAAGAACTGTTCTGCCGAGCAATACAAAGGCAACGACGGCAAGCCTGATCCCAAGTTAAGTCAAGATGGTCCGCTGGCCGTTGCCACACCTGGTTTGATTGCGTTGTTGGAAAAAATCTCGACTAGCTTCGGCAAAGTTTCTTGGAAAGAAAGCTTGCTAGGAGCAGCCGAGGTTGCTGATCAAGGCTTCAGAGTCTCAGCGTACTTCGCATCAGTTCTCAAGGACAACGCAGCCAAGCTACGCAAGTTTCCTTCATCTGCCTCAGTACTCTTTGACCCGTCTGGGCAACCATGGAGCGAAGGATCAACGTTGCGTCAGCCAGATCTGGCGAGATCTTTGCGATCGATGGCCGAGCAAGGCAGCAAATGGTTCTACGAAGGTGAGTTTGCTGAACGAATGGAGAAGTTTATGCTCCAGGAAGGCGGCTACCTGCGGGCATCGGATTTTGCTGATTACAAAGCCTTGTCGCGATCCGTGATACAGTGCAAATACCGTGGTCAAACAGTCAATGGGTTCTCGCCCCCAAGTTCCGGCGGTATTCATATCGCTCAGATGCTGACCATGCTTGAGCAGTTCGATGTGGCTGAAATATTCAAGACCCGACCCGAGCAGGCTTATCACCTATTGCTTGAAGTCATGAAGCGGGCGCTGGCCGACCGCGCTCACTGGCTTGGCGACGCAGACTTTGCTAAAGTTCCAAAAGCTCTTTTGGATCCGCAGTACCTTAAGTATCGCGCATCAACCATCGATCTGAACCGCGCGACCAAAGTGGAAAGCCATGGCGTTCCACCTCGAGCGGATATCGATCTGTTCGGCGCAGGTGGACACACTACGCACCTGACTGTTGCCGATGCCGATGGAAACGTCGTTGCGCTGACTCAAACGGTGAATACCAGTTTCGGTAGCAAAATGATTCTGCCCGGTACCGGAATCGTGCTCAACAACGAGATGGACGACTTTAGTCTTGCACCGGGAGTTCGCAATGCGTTTGGCCTCTTGGGCTCGGACGCTAATGGGATTGTTCCACGTAAGCGACCGTTGTCGAGCATGAGTCCTTCGATTGTGACCGATGGCTCAGGCAACCCAACATTCACATGTGGAGCAGCCGGTGGTCCGCGAATCATCACTGTCGCACTGCAATCACTAGTCCGAGCCATCGATCTGAAGCAAAACCCGGCAGAAATTTTGGCTGCACCACGAGTCCATCACCAATGGTCGCCAAACCAATCGGTTATCGACAATTCGATGCCAGCCGAAATCGTATCAAAGCTGACTGAGATGGGCCATGAGATCCAAAAGGTGCGCCACGTCGCAACGGCTCAAGCAATTCAAGTTTTGCCAGGAGCAATCACTGCTGCCTCAGATCCAAACGTTCCCAGCTCTGCAAGAGCCATTTAACTTTAACAGTCTCGAATTGCTGCTAGCCCATGAACAAAACGTTGAATGAACTTGGACAAGAGATCAACGAAATCAATCGGGCCAATGGTTGGAAGGTTTGCACTCCGGAAGATTGGGAAGACACCTACAAAATCCCTGGTGTACTAGCCTTGATTCACAGTGAAGTTTCCGAAGCTCTCGAAGCTTTTCGCAAAGCTGATCAAGAGAACTTTGCCGAAGAGCTGGCCGATGTGATCATTCGCGTCTTGGATTGTTCGGCTGGACTTGGAATAGATATGGACGCTCAGATTATTGCTAAGCTCGTAAAGAATCGTCAGCGCGGTTTCAAACACGGCGGAAAGCGAGTTTAAATAGCCTTCTGTAGAAGCTGTGATCCGGCTGTAGCTGGTCTGGCTGTAGCTGATCTGGCAATGGGTCAGATCTTTGTAGCTGAATAGGCCACCAATCAGTTCTTCGTGACGAAACCAGCGACCGGTGTACACTTTGAGGTCGATAGCGCGATAGAATCCCGTTGGAGACAGGAACGACTTTGGGATGTAATGATTCACGAACTATACCTCTATTCAACCAGAGTCGAAGGCAATGAACAGCACTACACGACGCGAATTCTTGGCCTCCTGCGCTGGAGGTCTGGTACTTAGCGCAACGCAGCTCCACCGACCCGCGCGAGCATCCTTTTACTCGACGACGAGTGGCATTGTCTGCGGCGAGCCATCGATGGAGCCGATCGGTCAACAGGTCTTGGCCGATGGTGGAAATGCAGTAGATGCTCTGGTTGCCACGGCTCTTGCCGCCGCCGTTACGCAAATGCAACAAACGGGCATCGGCGGCTATGGCGCTCACGCTGTTTTTGCTTCTGGCGATGGCAAGACACTTGCCGCCATCGACGCGAACTCCACCGCGCCAGCATCCTTTACCAATGAAATCTTCAAGCCAGATTCCAACGGAAAAGTCCCCAATGACAAGCACATGCACGGCTGGCTTTCGAGTGGCGTGCCCGGGGTACTGGCTGGACTAGCTCAAGCCGCAAAGCAGTACGGGTCGTGGTCGTTACACGATCTGCTTCAACCAGCCATTCGACTCGCTCGGGATGGCTTTGAACTCTCTCCTCCAACCGCCAACGCGATTGCTAGTTCTGCAACGAAATTGCAACTTTATTCTGGCTCCCGATCGCTCTATATTCCCGACGGAAGAGTTCCTCGCGCGGGTGAGCGATTTAGCAATCCAGAATTGGCCGCTGTTTTAGAAACTGTTGCCAAGGCGAACTCTGACGATCCATTTTATCGGGGCGATGTTGCCGGGATCATTGCCGACCGTTTCGCTCGTGAAGGCGGCATGGTAACCCGCGCGGACTTTGCCAACTATCAGGCAAGACTTGTTAAGCCGCTTAGCTTGACATTTGGCGATATCCAGATCATTACTGCGCCGCTCACAGCCGGTGGCTTCACAGTACTTCAAACACTGGAGCTTCTACAAGCGTTGAATTGGCCTGGACTACAAGAGCCGGTAAGAACACATGCGCAGATCGAAGCCGTGCGACTTTGTTGGCGAGACCGCCTGAATCACTTAGGGGATTTTTCATTTGGCAAGAAGTTCGCGGACTCTACTTCCAAAGCTGGAGAATTGATCAACCTTGAATCGGAGGTTGAAAAGAGGCTTCGATCGCAAGAGTATTTGCAACAGTCCGCAGCCAAAGTCCGTCAAGCAATTATTAACAAGCAGTTGCTTGAGCCCGCCTTTCGCAGCGACACTCAAGCCGGGACGCTCAACTTCAGTGTTGTCGACAAACATGGCAACATGATGGCACTAACATTAACTCATGGTGAAGCATTTGGATCGAAAGTAACTGTAGATGGACTGGGCCTTACCTTGGGACATGGCATGTCCCGATTCGATGTGCAGCCGCGACATCCCAACGCTCCAGGTCCAGGTAAGCGACCGCTCAATAACATGTGTCCCACAATTGTACTTAAAGCAGGTCGTCCCGTTTGCGCGGTGGGCGGTCGTGGTGGACGCAAGATTCCCAACGCTGTGCTTGAGTTCTTGATTCAGCTTGTGCTGAACAATCAAACCGCCGAGGCCGCGATGCGTGCTCCGCGGTTCCACACAGAAGGCGGCAAGCAAGTCGAGTATCAAAAGGGAGTCCAATCGCTGCAAGCAAACTACTTGACGGATCTTGGTTATGCAACGAAGGAAGGCACCAGTGCGACACTCTCGGCCGTCGCTATGGAACCCGACGGAAGTTTGATTCGACTGATGCGATAGTTCGCTTCCTGAGCCTACAGCGCTAGCATTTACATCCACGGAGTTACGTTCTTTCGAATTTTGTTTCAAATTCACGCTGGCGTTAGCTATCCTATCACGATGAGCCTCGTGACATACGGACTTTGGAAAAGCTACGCTGAGCCCGCTGGTGAGCAACGGGAAAAAACTGATTCAGATTCATTGTAGCGCAGATCGTCAGGATCTCGAAGTGCGGCGACTCGGGAAGTGATTAAGCTCACTCATTTCTTAAACTGCATTGGTATCTGAGAAGCGGGGGCACTTACAGAAACAATGTCGAGCATGATCGCGCGATCAAGATCGAGAGTCCTTTCGGCATCATTTCCAGGCGAATGTGGGCTATGTAAAGGAATTTTTGCCTCTACTCGGATGGTTACTCGATGATCATCGATATTTAGCACGGTCAACGTTCCGAATGTACCAGGTTCTCCACATTTCAGTGACCAATATTGCGGGTTTGAGTACAATCCCGCAACAATCTCACCGGGCTCTAGTTTCCGAATCTTTTCTTCGGGAGTTTTACTTATCGACCTCAGAGCGAGACTTTGTCCGTCAGACAGCTTAGCTGGTAACTGGATTCCGACAGAAAACCCAAACCTGCCTGTGGAAGACTCAATTTCACTTCCTTCACTGATTTGGCAATAGTAGCCGTCGCCGAACATTATCGCGCAAACTCTGCAGCGATCCCCTGGATACTTTGGTTCTACAATGGCAACTGCTGTGGAAACAACTCCATTTTGGGACCACTTATGCACAATTGAGTCGCTTGAGTTTGTACTGTAGGCTAGCTTGATGAGCAGTGCACAACAGCCTGTAAGCAAAATCAAAAAGGCGATGGAGAACTGCAGTTTTTTTTGCATCTCAATCCCCTTTATTTTGTCCTGCCATCAAAATGACCAACGAGCTTTGACTCGATTGTACTGGAAAGCTGCTGTAACTGCGCGGGGCTTGTTACGGCCTACTAAATCTTGTTAGTGCCTACTAAACGATGCCGAGTCGTTTGCCGATGCGATTAGGACGAATGAGTGCTTCCAACACTCGATCGGCTTCGTCCGTTCCACGCAAGTCGACGCAGTTCGATGAGCTTCGGCGACTGAAATTACATCGAGCAATCGCAGGATATGAGCTGTGCTGTGCTTGTAAGCCGCAGCACTTCCTTTCGCGTCCAAGCGAAAAACCTGATCTTCCATCGATTGAAACGCTTCGAACAGCTTGTACACGCGAGTGTCGAACTTGCCGGTACCGGTCGGATATCGCTTGAGCGGGGAACCATCGTAAAGCCACATATCGTGAGCTGCACAGATCCACGGAGCCGCGCTGCTGGCTGCTCCAATCAACAGCGGATAACCAACCTTGATGGCGGTGGCAATGCCGAAGTCATCGCCACTGTGAGGCAAGAAGTCTAACTTCAAGCTGCGACACATGGCCGACCAATACAAAAAGTGCGGCTCGTCCAAGGTGCTGATCTTTCCGCCCACAAATTTGGGATGCTGAGCCAACTGCCAAAGCAACCAAGGCTCATAAGGCGTTGCCCACGGCACAAAAGCTGGTTCCAACGCATGAACAATTCCAGGCTGAACGAGCCACTCGGCTATTTCATAATAGCCATCGCGACGACGCTGCGGATCCAGGCTGTTGAGCCATTTGGATGTCATGATCATGACTTCGCAGTTCTCATGCTGCTGCACAATATCGATCAGCGGTCGATAACGGTCCGCCATAAAACTTGTATCGTTATGCGCACCTCTTGCTGTAACACCGGCGATGAACTTTACGCTGGGGAACTCGGATCGAAACCGCTTCAACACCTCGGCGTACATCTGATCGTCTAGGTCGAAGATGTAGCCGGTGTCGGCATTCAAGACGGGAACGAGTTCGACTCCGTAACGCTCCGCCGCAGCTAACATCCAGCGAATGCTGTTGGCAAAGCTGTCCCAATCTGGCTTGGCATCCTGAAACGGCAACAACGCAGCGGCACACAGGCGAGACTTGTTGGTGTGGCAGATCAGCTCTTCTTCACCAGTCCAAGCCCAAATAGTTTCTTGCCAAGTTGTCTCGGGTTTGAGTTGTTCAGGACTATCGATCAACTGTTTCATTCCGGCAACTCCTCGACGTTCAGCCAGCGTCGCTCTTGCCAACTCTTCAAGCCAAGTTCGGCCAATTGAACACCTTTCGCCCCTTCACGCAAAGTCCACGGAAATAGCGTGTCCAGCGCGACGTGCTTCAAAAAGGCTTCCCACTGAATCTTGAAGGCGTTGTCATAAACTGTTCCGTCCGGCACTTCTTGCCAACCAGAGAAAAAGTTGATCGGCTGGTCTATGTCTGGATTCCAAGTTGGCCTCGGCGTAGTTCCGATACTTTGCACCCAACACTTGCGAAGTCCAACAATGGCGCTTCCGTGAGTTCCATCAACTTGCATGGTTAACAAATCATCACGACGCACCCGAACAGTCCAAGAACTGTTGAATTGGCAGATGACTCCATTGTCCAGCTCAAAGGTGGCATAGCAGGCGTCGTCGCTAGTGCAATTGTACGGCTTGTTTTTTTCATCGAATCGCTTTGGAATGTGAGTTGCACCCAGGCAGCTAACTGACTTAACCTTGCCAAACAGATTATCAATTACATAACGCCAATGGCACAGCATATCGACGATGATTCCACCGCCGTCCTCCTTGCGATAGTTCCAGGAAGGTCGCTGTGGAGGCTGATCTGCCTCGTCACCAGTAAACACCCAATAGCCGAACTCCCCACGTACACTAAGAATGCGACCCAAGAAGCCTTGATCGCGAATCATGCAGAACTTGCGAATGCCGCTGAGCCAGAGCTTGTCTTGCACAACTCCATTCTTCAGTCCGGCTGACTCGCACAGCTTGGCCAGCCGAAGAGCCTCACTGGTCTCTACCGCCGTCGGCTTCTCGCAGTAGATAGACTTCTTAGCCTTCACCGCACGCTCGATGAAATCTGCGCGTTGCAATGTACCGCTGGCGTCGAAGAAGATTTCGTCGTTTGGATTGCTCAGCGCCGCATCCAAGTCCGTGGTGTATCGAGTTACACCGGTGCGTTTGGCGAGGCCTTCCAGCTTCTGCGCGTTGCGGCCAGTCAGAATCGGATCGGGCATCAAGACCAAGTCATCTCCAACGCGGATACCACCTTGATCGCGGATTGCCATAATGGATCGGATCAGGTGCTGGTTTGTTCCCATGCGCCCGGTAACACCATTCATGATGATACCGATTCGTCGTACTGTCATCTTTCAGAGCTTTTTTGATAAGAGTGTTTCAGCTTTGGCTGCACTACAGAGGCAGGTCGAACCGCAGATCGAACTGTACCGGTCCTGCAGAGTGCGAAAAGTGGAATAGTATACCTGCGACGCCAAGTATCGCTACTGAGATCTCGCGCGGACGACTCTCCGGTAGGGCCGGGTAGGGCCGCTAGGGAGGAGCGCCACTGCGAAGCCATCGTTTTCAGCCGCCTGCCGTTCACTAGCAATGGTACGCGGCTTAACTTGCTTGTGAACGTAGAGTGGCTGCGCTGAAAAAGCTCGGCAGGAACCCTGTACTCCCGTGGGATGCGCACGCTGGAAGCTTACACCACAGGTTTTACAAACTAGTCTTCAGGCAGCCTAAAGTGGCGACGAAATCAAAAGTTTGCAATGGTGAAAAAGCTGGCTAAGCAATCAGCGAGTCGATGACTTTGCCGTAGACATCGGTCAAGCGATAGTCGCGACCGGCAAACCGGTAAGTCAGTCGCTCGTGATCGTAGCCCATCAAGCGAAGCACAGTGGCATGAAGGTCATGTACTGAAACTGGATTTTCCACCGCGCGGAAGCCAAACTCGTCAGTCGCACCGTAAATCGTCCCTTTCTTCACCCCGCCTCCGGCCATCCACAAAGAAAATCCCCAGTGGTTGTGGTCGCGTCCTTGGCTGGCTCCAGTTCCATCTTGTCCCATCTCCACAGAAGGTGTGCGGCCAAACTCACCGGAGCAGATAATCAGAGTCTGATCGAGCATGCCACGCTGTTTCAGGTCCATGATCAGGGCTGCCAATCCTGAATCACATTCTCCGGCGACCTTGCGATGTTCTGAGTTGATGTTCGAATGACTATCCCAAGGTTGCAATTCGCCGTGCCATGTTTGCACGAAACGCACTCCACGCTCTACTAATCGCCGAGCGATCAGCAACTGTCGATTCTGCGCGCCTTCACCATACATCTTAAGAATGTGCTCGGGCTCTTTGGAAACATCAAAAGCTTCGGCAGCTTCGGCTTGCATTTTGTAAGCTAGTTCGAACGACTGAATTCGGGACTCCAGCGCGGCCTCGCCAGGACGCTGCGTCTGATGCTGATGATTTAGAGCTTGAATCAACTGGAACTGCTTGGCTTGTTCATCGTGATCGATGCGCCGATTGTTCAGATAGTCGATCAACTTGGTCGGATCGGTTACTGAAGAGTCAATGCGAGTCCCTTGATAGGCTCCCGGCAAAAACGCCGACCTCCAATTACCAGCTCCACCAACCGGCAAGCCACCAGGGCACAGCGCCACGAATGCAGGCAAGTTTTGGTTGAGCGATCCCATTCCCCAGGTGAGCCACGAACCTAAACTTGGTCGCACTAAACGTTGATCACCGGTATTCATCAACATCAGCGACATCTCGTGACTGGGCAGTTCAGCATGCATCGACCGAATCACGGTCATCTCGTCCACGCACTCAGCCAGCCTCGGAAAGATCTCGCTAACAGGTATGCCGCTTTCGCCATACTGCTTAAACGTGAATGGAGATGGTAGCGCGACACCCGTCTTGCGTTCCGTTTGAAGATTCTCGAATGGCAACATCTGTCCTGCACGTTTGGTCAATTCGGGCTTAGGATCAAACGTGTCTACTTGCGAAACTCCACCGTTGAGAAACACGTGGATAATGTGCTTGGCTTTGCAAGGATAGTGCGGAGCGATCATACCGCTGCTGGCTTTGTGGGCATCGGCCTCTGCGAGACTCATATCGCTCAGCATTCCAGCCAAGGCCAAGCTGCCTAGCCCCAAACCACTGCGCTGAAGCCACTGTCGTCGGCTGGTTGAGCAGCATTTCTCGTTTGAAAGACGATCCATAGTACTAATCCAAAAATACGAATTCATTCGAGGCTAACAAAGCATGCGCCAAACTTGTCCAACTTGATTCGGCACCTTGAGCGATGTACGCCTTCATTTGGTCAAGCTCGGAATCAGTCGGTTGACGACCTAATATTCGCTGAACTAGAGCTGCGATTCGCAATTCGCTAGAGTTCAACTTCATACCAGCAGTCAGTTCTGCAAGCTTGGCGGCTCGATCTTGTATGAAGTCCGAGTTCAGCGCGAACAAAGTTTGTTGCGGCACGCTCGTCTCTGGACGTTTGGCTGTGCACGCGTTTGGGTTAGCCACATCAAACGTGCTCATCAAGTTCGACACGATGTCGCGATTCACAAATCCATAAACCGACCGACGAGGGATAGTTGGCGTGGAGCTTAAGTCGATAGGGCGACCGCCAAGAGTTGTATCCAGTTCGCCAGTCACAGCCAACATGGCATCTCGCATCGATTCAAATTCCAAACGCTTGCGAGGCATCCTCCATAGCAACAAGTTTTCAGGATCGACTTGCCTACTCTGCTCATTTTCAACCGCAGCTTGGCGATAAGCCTGACTCAACATGATCTGGCGATGTAACCATTTCAGAGACCAAGCATTCTCTGAAAGTTGATCGGCTAAATAGTCAAGCAACTGCGGATTAGTAGGCGATTGACCTCTGGTTCCAAAATCATCGGGCGTTCGAACTAGACCAACACCAAAGTGATTCTGCCAAGCCCAATTCACGATCACTCGACGCGTCAGCGGATTATTCTGATCGATGACCGCTTTGGCTAAGCCCATGCGCCGCTTGCCGTCGTCAAAATGCGTGGATTTGTCCTTGTCGAGCACCGAAAGAAATCCAGGAGCGACCTTTGCGCCGCGGGCAAGCGGATTACCTCGAAGGAAAACGAAATAGTCGTTCGGTTTTGGATTTTCTCGCAAAGTCATCGCACGCGGTGGCGAACCTGGCGCGGCTAAGTTCAACTGATGGATAGCTCCTCGCTTGCCGTTCACAATGTCATTGATCGTGCGATTGGTCAGCTTCTGCGTTTCGTCGTCAGAAAGATCAAACGGTGTGCCAGGCGAGTACAGGTGATGTCGTAATTGTCGATGCGATGGGCTGTTGATTACCTGGTGCTTAGGGTGATCATCGGGAATGATTTCAGCACCTACGGCAGCTTCGTTCGTCGTATCGAGCAAAGCCTGTAGCCATTGACGTTGATGATCGGCGAATACAGAACCGTAAACTGCTGCGAGTTCCTGTCGCGACGCCGGCTTTTTGGCAACAATTGCTTCTAGAATAAATGGATTCCACTTCGGAGGTTCAGCTCGCAATGCATATAGTTTCTCTGGAGTTTTGCCGCCGTCTTTTTCAAGCTCGGCCATCAATCGACCAATGTACTCATCACGTTTTTGCTGGAACTGTTCGGGGCTAAGCTTTCCCCAGGAGTGCATTTCCAACCATGGTCCAAAAACACTATCGCTTACCGTAAGGCTGCTTAGATACTTCAGCCAACGATTGAGCACAATGGGTCGAATATCATCAGTCCGATAGGATAAAAACTGAGTAGATACGTCTTGCTCGCCAGCACCTTTGGCAATCTCCGTCAAATACAAGCCGACCTGCATCCTCAATCTGTTGCGCAGAACATCGCCTTGTTCGCGAGCCATCGTTTCATGCTTGTGCTTCAAGTCCGCCAAACTCTTCTGATAGGCTTCTCGTTGAGCTTGATCAGAGACTTCGCCAATGATGGGCATCTGAGTCTGTTGCGGTGTTTCACTGGCAGCTATGGTTGCATACAACGAGTAGTAATCCTGCGTAGAGATGGGATCAAACTTATGATCGTGGCACCGCGCGCAAGTGACCGTTAAACCCATCAACCCGCGCGTCACTACATCGATCTGATCGTCAATCGTGTCGTGGTAATTTCGAAATTGCATACCGACCGTCAGAAAGCCAACTGCTGCCAGAGCCGGATCGTTTTCACTCAACCCAAGTTGATCTGCCGCGATCTGCTCGAGAATGAATCTGTCCAGCGGTAAGTCGCGATTCATGGCTGCAATGACATAATCGCGGTAGGTGTACGAGAATGGAAAGCTGGTAAAGCCGATCGCTGCTCCACCATGGGTATCCGCATAGCGAGCAATGTCCAGCCAGTGTCTGCCCCATCGTTGACCATAAGCTTGGGATGCGAGTAATCGGTCAATCAACCTCGCATCAGCATCCGCCGCAGTGTCGTTTACATATTGCTCAATCTCTTGCCACGAAGGAGGTAAGCCAGTCAAGTCGAACGTCGCGCGACGAATGAACTGCTGCTTTGAAACTGATGGTGAATAACTCAAGCCGACTCGACTAAGCTGGATCAAGAGGAACTGATCGATGGGGTTTGTCGTTGGCTGCACAGAGATGTCGCTCGATTGAGCTGCCTGTTTGACTTCGTTGATTAACTCCGACGAATCGCCAATTGGTTGGAATGCCCAGTGGTCAGCGTATTTGGCTCCACTTTGAATCCAGTTTCGAAGCAAACGTTTTTGAGCTTCCGAAGGAGATTTACCCAGAGCTGCTGGAGGCATCTTTTCATCAACGTCGCTGGATTCAACTCGGTGTACCAGCGGACTTGTCTCTGGTGATCCAGCCACAATGGCTGATTGTTTGGCTTCGCTCTCGATATCCAGTCGCAAACCGGATCCATTCTTGTTCACATCAGGACCGTGACACTGATAGCAATATTCGGCCAAGATCGGTCGAATCTCTTTGTTGAAGTCGATCTTACCTGAGTCTGTCTGAACTGCCAACTGAGTTACTTCGACTCTCGATGCATCGGACTGTGCGGCAACGACGCTAAATGGCAAGCATGGTAAAAGGCTAAACAGTAATGCAAGAATAGCTGCCGACAGCAAGCTTTGATGGTTCATTCAATCGACTCGGTTGTCAGGTGGGATTTGTCGAGGCCGAGCTACGGTGGGTAAGTACAAACCAGTTTAACCTGCCACGTTCGAGACTGCACCCCGAACTCTTCATCTTTTCGCTTGTTCGACAGTATTTTGAGGATTAGCACACACGGTTAAAGGGGCTCTCAATTGCATCTGTTTCCGCTAAAATGCCTCCCGATTACATTCACATGCATTCGCGGCCAACAAATCAAGATTGGCAATACACTCGCAACAACCAAGCACTATGAATCGACCACTCAACTGGAATAGTCGCTCTTTGACTCGAGGTTGGCAGAAGTCTATCACAGCCTTCTACTACGGACTGGGCATGACTGAAGCTGAATTTGATCGGCCCCAGATCGGAATCGGCGTCCCATTGCTCGAAGGCAATATTTGCAACATGCACGCCTACCAACTAGGCAAACAGATTGCAGAAGGTTGCAACGAAGTCGGGATGATGGGCTTTCCTTTTGGTACTCCCGGCGTCAGCGACAATATTACTCAAGGGCACGAAGGCGGAAATGCGAGTTTGGTTTCTCGCAACATCATTGCTAACTCGGCTGAGTGTGTTGTCACGGCACATTGTTACGACGCCATGGTCGGCTTGCATCACTGCGATAAGAATGGACCAGGGTTTGCGATGGCACTGGCCCGAATGAACTACCCAGGCTTGATTGTTAGCGGTGGAAGCATCATGCCCGGCTGTTACAAAGGTCGGAATGTAACAATTCTGGATGTTTACGATTCCCAAGCTGCTGCCAACACCGGTTCGATGCCGCAAGCCGAGGCCGATGAGATTCGCCGAGTTGCCTGTCCGGGAGCCGGTGGTTGCGGCATTGCTGCTTCGTTCAATACTTGGGGCATTCTATTGGAAGCCATTGGATTAATGTTGCCGTACAGCAGTTCGATACCTGCGATTGATCCAGCCAAACAATCAGAATGTCGCCAGGTTGGAGTCGAAGTGAAGCGATTGCTCGAGGCTGATTTGAGGCCTCGCGATATATTGACTCGTGCAGCCTTCGAGAACGCAGCCACAACGATTGCCGCCGCCGGTGGTTCGACCAACGGAGTGCTTCACCTGTTAGCTCTAGCTCGAGAGGCCGGTGTCGATTTTACTCTACGCGATCTACAAACAATCTTCCGCAAGACGCCAATCCTATGTGAGCTTTGCTCCGCGAGGAACACAAACTATGGTCGACTTGCATCATCTCGGAGGAACGCCAGTGCTGTTAAAGCATCTGCTCAAGGCCGGCTTGCTGAACCCTGATGTGATGACCGTTACCACCAAAACCATGGGCGAGAACTTGAAGGATGTTCCTGATGTTCGAACCGATCAAGTGTTGATGGCACCCATCGACCAGCCATTCAAGGGCTTTGCCGACATGCAGATTTGCTTCGGCAATCTTGCTCCTGAAGGCATCGTGTTTAAAGTCAGTAGCATGAAGGATCCCAAGTTCCGCGGCGTGGCCATCTGTTTCGATGATGCTAAAAAGGTTGCCGATGCCGTGGAAGCTCGGCAAATTAAGCCAGGTCACATCATTGTGTTAAGGAATCTTGGACCAGTGGCCTCCGGAATGCCCGAGGTATTGGTCGCTTCCGCAGCGCTAGCGGTACCAGAGCTAGATGGCAAAGTCGCATTGATTTCTGACACAAGAGTTTCCGGTGTATCGCATGGAGCCATTGGAGTCCACTGTTCACCTGAAGCTGTTGTGGGAGGCCCGATCGCGCTGGTTCAAGATGGCGACGAGATCAGCTTTGATGTGCAAGCCGGAGATATCACGCTGCACGTCAGCGACAGCGAATTAGCGATTCGCCGTTCAAAGTGGACCGCGCCCGACTTAGTTCACTTGCGAGGCTACATGGCAGATTTTTCCGCTACAGTGGCTCAAGCTCACGACGGCTGCGTCAGCCGCGCGTATTATCGAATACGTTAGTTTTTTGTGTGAATTCCACGTCTTGTTCGGCATTGACTAAAATAGATTCGAAATATGGCATCTCACCCATGCCAATACCTCTTCGAGAGATCGGGGACACTACTTTGCTGCCGGTTTCTCGATTTAATTCCTTTCGAATGCAAGTAAACGATGGAACCTTCACTTAGATTGGCGCCGTTACTCGGAAGCAACATTCTAAGATTGCAGACTGGAAATTGAGAGCCCGATCGTAGATACAATGCTCGAATCTCCTCGGGCTGAGGCAAATCCGATGGTCGAAAACTCTTACTAGCGAGTAACCTTCGATGAAGTTTTCCAACCAACAGTTCGCAAATTCAATAAGCAACCTTGCGAAGTGCATCACTATTTGGCTGGTCGGATCGACCATTGGGCTATCGCAAATTCCCAAACCCGAAGACGCTCCGCAGCCACTCTCGCCTCAAGAAAGCCTAAAGCACTTTCGAGTGCCACAAGGATTTCGTCTAGAGCTCATCACATCCGAGCCCGTTATTCGAGAACCCTCAGGGGTGTGCTGGGACGAATGGGGCCGCTTGTTCGTCACCGAATTACATGGTTTCAATCAAGAGGGGCAATTCGATATCGATGAACTCAACAAGTCCAACGAACTTGACAGGATACCTCGGCGAGTTTCGGCGAGCGATGACGCCAAGAAGGCTGCTGAAGTCGAAACCTACGGCACCGTCAAACTGTTGTTGGACAACGATAAAGACGGCTACTATGAGTCGTCGGTAGTTTGGGCTGACAAGATTCCACCGTGTTACGGAGCCTGCCCCGCGCGAGGAGGCATCATCGTTTGCTGCGCGCCCGAGATACTGTATTTGGCCGATCGCGATGGTGATAACAAGCCCGAAGTTCGAGAGGTTTTATTCTCTGGGTTGCCATCGGGATTGCTCGAACGCGGCGTCAACAATCCGCAATGGGGATCGGATTCTTGGATCTATTTTGGTAGAGGCAACAGTGCATCGGTAGTAACTGGCCCGCACCTAACTGCATCTGTCGAGCTTCCACACACCGATTTTCGAATAAAACCCGATGGTACGGCGATTGAACCAGTTGTTGGTGCCACTCACACAATAGGATTTGCTTTCACTGGGCTTGGAGATCGAATCGTGGCAACAACCCGATCGCCAGCAATTTGGGTTGCGCCACTTTCATGGAAGTCACTGAAGCGAAATCCATTCGTTTCTATGTCGGGTGTTGATCAAGATGCGGCCGGTTACCAACATGTTTTTCCTTCAAGTAAGCCGCATCCCTGGCGAGTTCAACGTTCGAATGATCCTGGTTTTTCAAAGTTCTACACCGATCGATATGGTGCAGCCGAGTCAGCGCCGAACGGTTACTTTACTTCTGCCTGTTCACCGCTGGTGTATCAGGGTTCCGCGTTGCCCGAATTGACGGGACACTTACTGTGCTGCGAGCCTGCTCAGAACTTGATTCATCGAGCGGTGATATCACAAGACGGGGATCGCTTGATTGCGCGGCGGACTCCTGCCGAAGCCAAGTCGGAGTTTCTCACATCGACCGACTCTTGGTTTCATCCCATCGCGCTTTCCAGCGCTCCGGATGGATCGATTTACATCGCTGATTTTTATCGAGAGATTATCGAGGACTATTCGGCCGTTCCACGTTACCTGCAACAGATCTATGGCGTAGTCAACGGAAAGGACCGCGGACGTATCTGGCGGTTGACACATGAGTCATCGCCGCGCGGATTATCTGCCAATATGTCGACACTTTCTAATGCTGAACTCGTTCAAGAATGCGTTAGCACCAATCAGTGGCGGCGCGAAACGGCTCGCAGATTGTTAGTCGAACGCAAGGCCACTGGCGCGGTAGAGTCTCTGGCCGTCGCGATAGAAAATCAAACTCTTCCAGAAGCGATTTATCATGGCTTAGAAGCTATTCAAAAGTTGTCTTCCACTGACGGAGACGAGGCAATCGTCAGAAAACTGATTCGCCAAATGCTCGCTCATCAACGTCCAGAGCTTCGGCGGCTTGCCCTGCGTTTAGCGGAGCACTACCCTAACGATTCAAAATTGATAGTCGACGCATTGTCGCTCGTTGATGACGTTCCGCTGGTACGTAGACAACTCGCCGAATCATTAGGTGCGCTGCAACATCCGTCCATAGATTCCTCGCTGGTCGCGCTTTCGCGGCGGTATGGCAATGAACTGTACATGTCGCCCGCAATTCTAAGCAGTTCTGCGGAGCGAAGTAGCCAAATGTTATCAAACCTGCTCGATGATCCCGAGCAACTTGGCCAAGCGGGCGGCGTCCTTCAGGGTTTGGCTCAAACGATTGGTGGTCAACGCAAGGCAGCGCAGATTCAGCAGGCGGTGAATTCGATCGTCCGCTGTAAGGATCGTCAATTGGCCGCGAAATGCTTGTCGGGAATCTCACAGGGTGTAACTCGAAACCAAAGTCGGCAGGAAGAATCATCAACCTACTCTCCAGAATTCCTCGATAGCCTTAAACGGCTAACTCAGGACTCCAATCGCGATCTTGAGGATGGCTCGAAAACTCATTCTGGCACTGCGGTGGAATCCGAGCAGGAGGAGCAGACTGGTATCGCAACCGCAACCGGACGCCTAGGAAATGTAATAGCCACAAACGCGCAGCAGTTGGATGCAGTCGAGCAACTTGCCGATGATTCATCCGCCGAGATCTGCAGTATTGATCCGCTCACTTTCTCGCACAACGCCGCAGGTGCGCAGGCGATTCTGTCGGCACTTCTTTCTAAGCCGAAGCAAAGTTTCGGCTCTCATGGAGAGCAGATTGGTCTGATCAAATTCCTGGAACTACACTGCTGCACTGTAAAGATCTGCTCTCACGAATCAAAAACTCAAATTCGGGTGATCAAAAACTGTTATACACAAGTTCTTCGATCGAATCTCAGTTGCTGACCTCCATGTACAGGCTCTGGAGCAACCTCGAGATCTTCAGCATGGCTTGCAAGTCTTTCGAGAGCGTTGTTCAACTTGTCCCCAAAGCGCACAGCGTTAGCGGTTCCGTTGGACCAGACTTAACCGCAGGTTTCAGCAGGCGGGAAGCTCTGGTGAGAGGCGCTTTCGCCCCCCAGCGAGTCTATTGCGGCTGGCTATGTGAGCTTACATAATCGTCCTCCTGAAAAACACGCAGGTCAGACTCTGACGGGTATTCTGTCTGCAGAGACGCCAACGAATGTGACCTTGCGGCAAGCAATTGCGGAAGTAGTTGTGCCGAGATCGAAATTGAAGAGATGCGGGCCTCAAACATTTCAATGATGCCTGATGACCTAGCCAAGCTTGTCACTCCCAAAGATTTCGCAGATGCCATCAGCTGGTTCGTCAACCGACGAACAACTTCATCCTGCTTGATGAAAACCAGGAGATAGTAACCGAACTGCGAGAGGGTGATGGTCAAATTCGCTTCGTGACCGGCGATGCTCACTCAGGACAACTGTCGCTCGAGGTAACGCCGCTGCAAAAATCAAATCCGCGCATTCGAAAATGGGGGTTCCCCATCAGAGAGAATCCGAAAGCTGGAGAGTTTCGTTACTTGAGATTCTCATGGAAGTCTGCGGATGCTGACGGAGCGATGCTGGAATTGGCCGCCAACGGTAAGTGGCCACCAGCCGAGAAAGCGGTCCGTCGCTATTACTCTGGCAAGAACAGTACGAAATGGCAGGCAGTCGAAGTTTCTTCCGATGCTCCGCGCCAGTGGACAACGGTTACCAGAGATTTGTGGGCCGAGTCCGGCGATTTTTCATTAACGGGTATCGCACCAACTGCTATGGGTGGCGCCGTGTATTTCGATCGAGTCGAGTTGCTGAAGTCGATCCAACCAGACCAAGTTTCGCAGTCGCTGCCACGGTCGATCGACCTTAAACCTGAATTTCAAAAGTATGGATTGAAGCAGCGTTCGCAAGGAACACGCGGAACGTGTTCTGTCTTTACGACTGTTGAAATAGTCGAATTTGCCTTGGCGAAACACACCGGCGAAGGCAAGACACTGAGCGTCGAATTCGCCAATTGGGCTGCAAACAAATCAACTGGAAGAAAGGATGACGGTGACTTCTTTCACAATATCATCAAGGGAATAGAAACCTACGGCATTTGCCAAGAAACAGATCTACCGTACGAACCAACCTACCAGCGATCCGCCCCGAATGATGTTCTCTTGCAGAGAGCCAAAAAGGAGACCGAGAGAACGAAAATTGACTTTCATTGGCTACGGGACTGGAAATCCAAACCTGGTCTAAACGATGCCGACATTTTGGCCATCAAGCAGGTGCTAGCCAATGGGTTTCCAGTTGCGGCTGGTTCGTATCACAGCGTTCTGTTTGTTGGATATGAAGACACGGGATCTGGAGAAGGGAAGTTCTTGATTTCAGACTCCAACTTGCGTGAAACAGAAATCTCCTATGACAAAGCCAAGTTGCGCTTCAACGACCTGTTTTGGGCTGATGCTGTGTATCACAAGTAACATCATATGCTTGATGGTTATCACGCGTGACCATCTGGCAGTCGGCATCCATGTCCGTTTTCATTTCGCAAGCTGATCAAGCCATCTGTTACGCTGACGCCCTCTGTTGGATCACTAGCTAGCAGCGCAGATCCATCTAGGTCTGCAAAATCTAGCAGAGGTAGCAACTGAGCGGCAGCGCTTATGCCGATGGAGCTTTCAACCATACAGCCCACCATGGTCTTTATTCCCTTCGATTTGGCTTGTATAAGCATCCTCAGCGCAGGCGTCAGGCCGCCACATTTGCAAATCTTGACATTGATGCCATGAAACCTTCCTAGGCAAGTTGTTACGTCGCCTTCAGTCTGACAACTTTCGTCGGCAATGATGGGCAGTGCACTCTGCGCGAAAACTCGCTCTTGATCTGAATCATTTGCTTCCCGCGGCAGAGGCTGCTCAATGAACTCGACATTCAACTCTTTCAATTCATGCGATAAGTCGATGGTTTGCTGAGCCGACCAACCACAGTTTGCATCAACGCGAAACGTGGCCTGGGTCGCTTGTCGTAGCGATCGCACAATGCTCAAGTCATCTTTTGTGCCGAGCTTGATTTTGTAGATTGGCCAATTCGGTCGCTCATTTAGCTTCGCCAACATTTTTTCGATGCTATCGATCGCAATGGTGTAGCTCGACTTGACCGCGGGATTCCAATTCAGCCCCCAGTACTTCCAAGTTGGCACACCATTCTTTCTAGCGTGCCAATCGTGCGCGGCGTTATCGATAGCGCTAACTGCGAATGTGTCGCCGTCGAGCAATTCCATGAGCATTGGCCACGTTGTTTCCGGTGATTGCCCCAAGATCAATGGCAAAATCGACTTTGCCTTCTCGACCGACTGGGCTAATGACTGAACGGTCCGGTTGTAATAACGATTTTGAGTAACTTCGCCCCAACCACTAATACCGTCTGAATGCAGTTGGACGATTAAGCTCGATTGCTCGGTCATTGTCCCTCGCGAGATCGTAAACGGGTGAGCCAGTGGTAGTTTTAAAGTGAACGTGTTCAACTGCATGGTTAGAAAATCTAAGGAGTGTGGTTCAGCGTCCCCATTGGTTTGAAAATTCCCAATGAAAAACTGGGGCAAATGGAGGTTGTTTCAGGTTGTCAGGTTTACTAGAATCCGCAGCAGTCAACAAAACTAATGCTAGCACTTGAAGCTGCAGCCATAGTACCCGCGTCCACCTCAGGATGATTGTTATTGGATTCGGGCTCAGTTGATTTTACAAGCAATCAGCAGTCAAGGAGGACTGTGATGCGTATCCCAATTCAACAACAACGACAATTCTGTGCTCCGTCAGGTCAATCGGCCGCTGATCAACGGACTGGCAGCAGAGAAACTTCGCCAGCCGGTCAAACTACGCCAGTCGGTCACATCAACTCTGCAATTCCCCATCATTCGGCCAGTGATCAACCAGGCAGTAGTGATTTGAGAACTCAAGCTCGGTTGAAAAAAGGTCGCGAAGTTCTGCAGGCTGAGATCACGGCTATTGAACTTCTACAATCCAAGCTCGATGAGACGTTTTCGGAGGTTGTAGATCAACTGCTCGAATGCAATGGGCAAATCGTAGTCACGGGCATTGGAAAAGCAGGAATCATTGGCCGCAAGTTTTCGGCGTCGCTAACTTCGACTGGGTCTCCAAGTCATTTTCTACACCCAGCCGAAGCGGTCCACGGCGACCTTGGTTGCGTCAGCTCTAGAGATGTAGTGGTTGTGTTGTCATATAGTGGTGAGACCGAAGAGATACTTCGCTTGTTGCCAACTCTGCGGTCACAGGCTCGTTGCATCGTCGCGGTCACAGCCAGTCAAACTAGTTCACTAGGCAAGCTTTCAGATTATGTCTTGCAGATAGGTTATCACCGCGAGGCGTGTACGCTTGGTTTAGCTCCAAGCGTCACGACAACAGCCTTGCTTAGCCTGTGCGACGCTTTGACACTGACCGTCAGTCACGAACGCGGCTTAACGAAAGAACAGTTTGCCAAGTATCATCCCGCTGGCAACCTCGGTCGGCAGTTAATGAATGTCTGTGAAGTCATGCGTCCCCTAGAAGAGTGTCGTGTCGCTTCGGAACAACTAACCGTTCGGCAGGTAATGGTCAAAGTTAGCCGACCGGGACGTCGAACTGGAGCCGTCATGCTAGTCAATGAAGCTGGCAAACTGACGGGAATCTTCACCGACAGTGACTTGGCCAGGATTCTGGAGCGTTGTGAAGACATTCGACTGGATCAGCCGATCGCGAATCTGATGACTCGCAAGTTTCACACGATTTCGCAGCACAGTCGTTTACCCGAAGCCACTGAGCTGATGGCTAAGTTGAAGATCAGCGAACTGCCTGTGGTGACAGAGGATGACATGCCGCTTGGAATCATCGACTTGACCGACCTAGTAGGTATGGTCACTGCACCAGCGCCATCTAGTCAGGTTGATAACAACACCGAAACGCCAAGCTACAGCACATCGGATATAGACCTTTACGGCCCCAGAATCATTCCCTTCCGATCGGCAAACAAGCGTAACGGTTGATCAAGCTGAGCCCAGAACCAGAAGCTTGGCAAACTGAAAACTAAATAGCTGGTGGAGTTTGAATTGCTAAAGAATTTTTCAAGTTCGAACAAAGATGCAGAGACGGCGAAACCGATTCGCTTTATCCTGTCCGATGTCGACGGCGTTTTGACCGATGGATCTATTACGATCGACAATTCAGGGATCGAAAGCAAGACTTTTCACGTCCGCGATGGATTGGGGATTCGATTGTGGCAGCGTCAAAACTTTTCGTTTGGAATGTTGACTGCCCGTAATTCACAGATCGTCAAGTTGCGAGCCGCCGAACTTGATATTGATCTGGTACGGCAAGGATTCATCGACAAACTGCCAGTCGCTCGTGAACTGTTCCAACTAGCCAGAGTCGAGCCGCACGAAGTCTGTTACATCGGAGATGACCTGCCAGACTTACCAGTTTTGAGAGAGGTTGGCTTGCCCGTTGCCGTCGCTGACGCGGCAGCCGAAGTTTGTAGCGCAGCTAAATGGGTTATGACTCAACCTGGCGGAAAAGGCGCGGTCAGGGAGTTGGTCGAACGTTTGTTGAAGGCCAAAGGATTGTGGGAACCCGACTTGCCGGTTCATTCGAAACACTGAGAAGCTGAATGAAAAACTACTTGAATCAGTACCTAAAAGCGCTCATGGCGACGATTGTCGTTATGGTCGTGTACTGCTTGACGGTAGTCCCCTTGATAGAGCCTACAGAACAAAAAAAGTACGAGATCCCTCAGTTGGCTTCCAATGAAATCGGAGACCAATGGTGGCAGCAGATGTTCTCCGCGAGCGATTGGCAGTTACAAGATCCGACGGTGGTTCACAATTCGCGCGGAGTGCTGCTGGCCAAGAACTGGGAGCAGATTAGCTCTGCGAGTTGGAAGCTTACTCCGCTGACTATCATCCTGGCCGACAAACCTACCGCAGAAAGCGACATGGATGAAATCAAGTCGCAGAATGTTTGGATCATCAGCGCTCAAGAAGCCATCGTGCACTTCGAAAAGCCATTCGACATGCGCAGTAGTACGATGCCAAGCGTTCAAAAGGGGCAGCTAACCGGCGAGATCCTCATCAGCCAAGTGAACACTGCGACGCCACAAATCCGGCCGTGGCAACTGCGCACTCGCGACGTTAGCATCGATCGACGCAGAATTTGGACTCAGCAAGAGGTCGAGATCGATTTTGAGAACAGTCGTATTCGCGGCCACGATCTGCGTATCAACCTGCTCAGCGACATTCTGGCCAAACGCTCCGAGGGTTCAAGCGAACTAGCTACGAAGTATGGGCCATTGGAAGAGATTGAACTGATGCACCTGACAGAGCTATCGATAGCTCTAAAGCCAGGTGGTATGTGGGCCAACGTCGATCCAAGCATGTTGCAGTTGAATCAGCCAGTACAAGACTTGCCAGCTCGCGTAGAAGCACTTTGTGGAGGCCGCTTCACCTTCAACTTTTCGAAGGAGACAGCATCGCTTACCGGAGGCGTTCATCTGAAGCACTTCCTGGGAGGTTTACCGCCAGACGAGTTCCTATGTCACCGCATGAATTTGGGACTGCAGACTCAGGCAGAATCGGCTGACGGCAGAACAGAATCCACCGGAGTTTCCCTGCGAAAGATCGATGCTTACGGAATCGATTCACTCGAAGAATTTGTCGGTGAAAAATGGGTTGAACTTCGATCACCGCTGGTTGGTGCCTCAGCTCGTGCAAAACGAATGCATTTTAACTTGAACTCTCAGAGAATTGAACTGTTTGGCAAGCTTGAACAGCCCGGCGCGACGGCGTCGATCGCCGAGTTGAACTACCGAGGCTACAAGTTCCAAGCTCCAACTCTAGAGTACCAGGCCGCGCCGAAAGGCCTCAACGGTCAGGCCGCACATGCCGGCTGGTTGGCTGCGCAAGGTGCTGGCGAGTTGTCCTCGCCGCCTGAATCACAGCTTGGTGAAACACACGTACTGTGGCAAGAAAAGTTCGTATGGGCTCCAACAGATGTACCAGGGCGTCAACGCATCGAGCTGAGTGGCCAAACTTTGGTGGAGCATAAAGAGCAGGGGTTCATGCGGGCCGAGGTTTTGCAGATTTGGCTCGATCGCATCGCGAATACAACGCAATCCAATGCAAAGTGGAGCGGTTATCAGCCGAATCGCATCCTGTCTCAAGGCAAGTCGGTAATTGCGACGTCGAAGGCCCAGGTCAAAGTTCAAACGCTAGATGTAACATTCATCCCTTCACAAGGTCCAGCACCCGGACAGGACGGCGGTCCATCGCGAGGACTTGCCAATCCTCTGGATCGTTTGGTAATTCAGCCTAACAACTCTGGCGGAAACTATTCTGGTCCAACAGCCATGCTCGGTTCTGCAAAGACTAAACCTGCCGAACAACCAATCGTTGTCAATGGCCAATCTTTGGTCGCTAAAGTGGCTACGACAGGGCGCCAATATTGGATCGATGCAATGACGATCCAGGGACCGTTGAATCTACAATCACCCATCAATCAATCCTCGGCTCCTTGGCAAGTCAACGGCGGCGCACTTAACTTGTCGACAAATCCTCAAGGCGACCTTGAAGCCGAAATTGAAGGATCGCCTGCAGTGATTCAAGTTGCAGATGGTTCTTTTCAAGGGCCCAAGATCGGCTTCAATCAAAGTCAGAATCGAATCTGGATGGACCAACCTGGCGAGTTCACCTTGCCGATGGAGCTTAAGTCGCAGAATGGTAGCTTGAAGTGGGCCAAACCGCTGCAGTGTACTTGGAAGAAGCGAATGGTCTTCGACGGCTCACAGGTTATTTTCGAAGGCGATATTGAAATTCTCGGGACTCTACAGCAAGCCGACGGGTTGCGATTCTTAAAGGGGACGTGCCAGAGCTTAGAGCTGAAAATGGCTCAGCCGATTTCATTGGGTCAGTTGGGCAATCTTCAGCAAATGAATCAACAATCGCAGCTTCAGCAGATTATCTTGCGAGACAATGTAGATCTAATGGCCAGCCAAGAAGACAATCAACGCAATCGTACTAGCAGAGGTCGACTACGAGTACCAACTACACTCACCGTCCATGTTCAGCAAGAAAAGATTGTGGCTGCAGGTCCTGGTCGAGGCTACATGAACATGGTCAGCAATCGCAACGTTGGATCGCTAACCAGCACTCGCAACGGCGCGCCGACATTGGATTCAGTTGGATTGAGCTATCGAGATTCGTTGGTCGTGTTTATGGATCGCCGTGAAGTAGTGGTCGATGGCAATGTGCGAATCCTGGCTAGCCCAATTCAGAATTGGAATGAGGAGCCTAACCCAGAGAATATTACTCGACTGTCTCCAGGACAATTCGCCTGCGTTAGCGACCAAGTTAAAATCTACGACGTCGGTGGGCTAAACTCAACACAATCCGTTTTGGCTTCACAAGGAATCGTTGGCAGCAAATCGCAGTGGGAAGCTCAGGCCAGTGGCAACGTTCGATTCGAAGGCAACGACGAGAGCGGCGAGTATTCGGGAAATGCTAATCAGATTGTTTATGTTCAATCTCGCGATCTCTTGCGAGTAGCCGGTGATGGCAGAACCAAAGCAATTATTCGCAAGCTACCAACCTTTAAGAATGGCCAACCCGAACCCACGACCTATCTCAAGTTAAACTTTGGCGAGTTCAATATCAAAACGCGAGCCATTCCACCAACTTCCAGTGGCCTTGAAATTCATTTGGAGAATCCTGACGCGCCAGGTTCAGGTTCATCGGGTTCGGTCGGACAACCCTCCACCGGAACACCTTATGGACAGCCAGGCAATGGTCAGCCTGGAAATGGACAGACACCGCCAATTGATCCTCGTGAGCGTGCGATCAACCGAATGCTCAAAGGCTTTGGCAGCTAGCGTAAAACTTTGCGAGCTCCATTCCAGGGCCTAAGGCTTCTTCGGCTCTTTCTCAACCGTCCGAACAACTTTGCTCTTTTGCATTTTGTTGGGTAACCATGTGCTCAGCGCGGGAACGTAGGTGATCGCCTGTAGCACAATAAACAGCGGAACGAGAAAAGGAATCGTGCCTTGGATCACGCGCTGAAGCGATGAACCTGTGACTGAGCTTAGCACGTACAGTACCAAACCAACCGGAGGTGTTAACAATCCGATCACCAAGTTAAAGATCATCACCATCCCTAGGTGGACAGGTTCGATTCCAAACGCCATCGCAACAGGCTTGACGATCGGCACCATGATGAGCAGCGCAGCACCAGGCTCGAGCAATGTTCCCAGGATCAGCAGGAATATGTTGAGTAGCAGCAAGAATACCCAAGGATTGTCAGTGAGTCGTGTGAGCACTTCCGTAACTGTTTGAGGACCTTGCTCGCGAGCAATAATCCAGCCGAAGAGTCCCGCGGCAGCCACGATAATCATGATGACGCCCATCGTTGCTGCGGTTTGTTGCAACACTGTGATCAAGTCTTTCAACTTCAGGCTTCGATAAACGAGCCCCAAGAAAAGCAGATACAAGGTTGAGACTGCCGATGCTTCGGTCGGTGAAAAAACACCTCCAAGGATGCCGCCTAGTATGATGACAGGCGTGAAAAGAACGGGCAGAGCCTCAATGAATGCTCGTTTCAAACTGATTGATTCTGTTTCAACCGCTGCTGGTAACGGATGCCGACGCACGTGAACGAAAACATAGATGCACAGGATCGATGCCAGAATCAAAGCGGGGATCACACCGGCCAAAAACAACTTGTCAACAGCGACTCCTGCCGCAACGGCAAAGATGATCGCCGGAATACTCGGTGGCATAATCGGACCGATCAGCGCCGAACAACCTGTTAGCCCCAGAGAAAAGCCCTCATCGTAACCTCGCTTTTTCATCGCAGGTACAAGAACCGTTCCCAATCCAGCCGCATCGGCCACCGCTGCTCCACTCATCCAAGAAAACAGGACGCCGCTAGCTACGTTTACGTAAGCCAAATTCCCGGGGATCTTTCCAAACAAACAGATCATGAATCGAAACAGTCGGTCAGCTAAGCCGCTAGCGTTGCTCAAGTAACCAGTCATCATGAACATCGGTACGGCTAACAGCGCGGGAGAATCGATCGGAGCCATCGTTCGCTGAAGTGCGACACCCAAAGTGATGTCCGGTGAAAGCGCGACGTAAGCCAAGCAAGGCAGCAGCATGGCGAATGCGACAGGTATTCGCAGAAAAATCAACAAGATCATCGAAGCCACGAGAATTCCCAGTACCATTTATTGACCTCGGTTCTCGTGTCGCGATGTTTGTTCACCGCCATGTTGCATGGGTGCCTCGGTGGAACTTAAACCAACTTCATCACCAGCAACGGAAGGAATCAGCAGCGGCTTACCTGTCCGCAGCATGTAAATTAGACCAGCCGTTGAATGGAAAAACATTAACAGCAGGCTAACTGAAACCGCTGCGTACCAAAAGCTTTTGGGGATACCCATGGCCGGAGAGCCAACAGGGTGGACGTAGTAGACAAACTTCAAACCACCAAGCAGTAACACGATGCAGCATCCGGCTACCAATACATACGACAGCATCTGCAATCGATTGTTGTTGGCTACGTTTGTTCGAGTAGACCAGAGATCCACTGAAATATGTTTTCCCTCGGCCATCACAAACGAAGCTGCCAGCAATGCCATCCATATCAAGCTAAACCGAGAAAGCTCATCGCTCCAACTAAAAGGATGCTTCAGTACATAGTGCGAAAAAACTTGTGCCCCCATGATCACCAGAATCATCGCCAACATGGAGGTCGATATGGATCTTTCAACTCGAACAATCAGCAGCGTGAGCCGTTTTATCGAGCTTGACAGTGGATCGATCGATTCGGAACTCGGCTCAGTCATTTGGCACCAACTTCTGCTTCGAATCTGGCTTGCTGTACTGTGCAGTGGTTTGACGATAGATTTCGCTGAAGGGATGCCCATCTGAAAAGTACTTGAAGCAACTCTTTCTCATTTGTTCTAAGTCGATATCGCGAATGACAGTAATCTCCTTTTCCGTTTCCCAACGATCCAGAATCTCCTTTTCCTCTTGTAGCAAGCCTTGGTAGACCTCGCGCCCCAGTTGCTTAATTGTAGATGAGAGTGCCCTTTGCTGGTCGGCAGAGAGCCTTTGCCAAGCTCGCTCGTTCACCATAACAACCGTTGATGACTGGATATGTCCGGTCATGCAAAGATATTTCTGCACTCGTTGAAAGCTCATTGAATCGATAACGGGAATTGGATTTTCTTGGCCGTCCACAGCACCCGTTTGAAGCGACATATAGACATCGGCAAATGGAATTGCCACGGGGCTAGACCCAATCGCTTTTCCAGTTAACTGCCAAATCTTGGCCGGAGGAAATCGCAACTGAAATCCAGCTAGATCTTCCATGGAATGAATTGGCTTGTTCGAGGTGATATGCCGCGAACCATAGGCCCATGTATCCAATAGTCGAACGCCAAATTTTTGTCGCAGAATTTCCCAATGCTTTGCTAGAACATCGCTATCGGCAACCTCCAGCATGTGATCCAAATCTCGGAAGGCAAAACCGGCATCAAAGATCCCCAAAGGTGGATGCCACATCGCCAAAAACGATGGGCCAGCGATCACCATCTCAAGTTCGCCAGCTACCAACTGCTCGACAAGCTCTGGTTCGCTTCCCAATTGACTGGCAGGAAAAACTGTTACAGACAGTCCACAGCCAGACTCTTTCAGCCTCTCATCAATCTTAGAGGCACCGTACTTGTGGGACGGAGCGCGAACTTCGTACACATGCCCCATCTTGAATCGCGGCTTCGCCGTCTCGTTCTGCTCGCAGCCGCTGAAGACACTTGCCATGATGCAAGCTAACGCGGGAATGCAGCGAAAATTGAAAAGCATGCGAAGCGTCATGAGTTGGGCAGGAAATCGAAGTTGGATAAGTGTTCTGATTTAGCCCGCAGGTCGGCAAACGCTGGGCTGGATCGAGAACTCGGTTGGCAGGAGACAAAGAGATTAACCGATGGAAGCAAAGCCTGCACCATAATGCGGGTTGAAATTGTTAGCAAACGGCCGATCTTTACTGCCTTTTTCTAGCGGTAATGAGAGAAGCTACCCGTCGGCACAGTTCAAACGCAACTGAGTAGAATATGCCTCTATCTCAAACACTTCTCGCTGATCGCCAGCTTTCGAACCTTCCCCACATCAACTTGCTAGGCAATCCTCATGATCACAGAGCTGATTTTCGGGCGACGATCGAAAAAGTTGAAGTTCGTTGCCTTGATCCTGTTGATTTTCTTTCTCGCCAGCGGAACGAGCATTGCTGCAGACCGGCCTAATATATTGCTCATCTTGGCTGATGACTTAGGTTATGGAGATCTAAGCTGCTACAACTCGGAATCCAAAGTTATTACACCCAACATCGATTGTTTGGCTCTATCGGGGATGCGATTTCTGGACGCTCATAGTCCTTGTACGGTTTGTACACCATCGCGTTACAGTTTGATGACTGGTCAAATGGGCTTTCGCATTCCCAACGGAGGCACGGTTTTCACAGGTGTAGGAGGGCCATCACTGATCGCGCCAGGCCGATTGACTTTACCAAAGCTTCTGCAGGACCGGGGATACTCAACTGCCTGTGTCGGAAAGTGGCATGTCGGCTTGACCTTTTCTGATCGCGACGGAAAGCCTGTCCGAGCAAATGGAGTGGAAGGAATTAAGCAGGTTGATTTTTCAAAGCGAGTCGAAGGAGGACCAACCGATCATGGCTTTGACTATTTTTTTGGTACTGCCTGCTGCCCAACGACAGATTGGCTTTACGCGTTTATCGAGAACGATCGAGTTCCGGTACCGCCGACTCAACTGTTGGATAAAACTCACCTACCTAAACATCCTTACGCAAACGATTGTCGTCAAGGAATGATCGCCGATGGCTTTTCGATGGAGGAGGTTGACTTAAAGTTCTTGGAAAAGAGCCAGGCCTTCTTGGCGAATCACGCTCGACAAACTCCCGATAAACCGTTCTTTCTTTTTCATTCCACTCAAGCTGTTCATCTTCCGTCATTTGCGGCAAGTCAGTTCCAAGGCAAGTCCAACGCGGGGCCTCATGGTGACTTTATCGTAGAACTGGATTACATCGTTGGCGAGTTAGTATCGACTTTGCAACGATTGGAATTGGCCGATAACACTCTGATCATCTTCTCCAGCGACAATGGGCCTGAGGTTACCAGCGTCGTTCACATGCGAGCCGATTATGCTCACGATGGAGCCAGACCTTGGCGTGGAGTGAAGCGAGATCATTGGGAAGGAGGCCATCGTGTGCCATTCATCGTAAGCTGGCCGGGAAAAGTGTCTCGCAATACTCAAAGCAATCAGATTACGAGTTTGACAGATGTGCTGGCAACAGTTGCTGGAATTGTAAATATGGAACTACCAGAGAACTGCGCGGAAGACAGCTACAACATGTTACCCGCTTGGCTTAACAGCGATCACCCACAAATTGGACCCTATCTTTTGACTCAAGCTTTTGCTGGCCCAAAAACCGTAGCTATCCGAAAAGGCGACTGGAAGTACATCGACCATCCAGGATCAGGTGGAAACCGTTATGAGAACGACTCAGCTCTCAAGGCCTTCCGATTGCCCGACAACGCTCCGAACGCAACTGGGCAACTTTACAACTTGGCACGCGACCCCGGCGAGACAAACAATCAAGTCGAGTCAAATCCCGAAATGGCCAGCGAACTGAAATCGCTACTCGAACAATCAAGAAAGTCTGGCCGTAGTCGCTGAGCCGGGGTTAATCTCCAGAGTCCTGGCGTTCATCGGACATCAACTTGGGATGCTTGGTTTTTCGTCCCGTGGTTCTAGCTCGCCAAAGCTTGAACGAGGAAGACTTCAACTGGCTACGCATCAACGAAATCACTTGCCCGGGCGTTAGTCCGAACTGGTCTCTGATCGATTCAAAGCTAGTTCGATCCTCCCATGCCATTTGAACAATGTTGCTTAAGTCGCCTTCTGAAAGCTCTTGTTTCATCGCTCGATTCCTAACTCTGGCGTTCGATCAATTGACATAGTACTACAACAGTTAGTGTAGAGGCCCGAGAACGGACCACATTGATTACTATCGATATGACACATGGCTCACAAAAAAGAGAATTTGCCGACCAAGATTTGCCAAGCGTGCGGTAAGCCGTTTGCTTGGCGTAAGAAATGGGCCAAAGTCTGGGATCAAGTTCGTTACTGCAGCAAGAAATGCAAGTTGGACCGCAAATAGTGCAAATGCGTGGGGTGTGAGTATTCCACTACATTAGGCCGTCGATTGGCTGGCCATGATAGACAGCATGTGGTCGACCGTGTGAGTCAAGCCACGATGTCGTAGGTGCGATCCCCAAGGCATGGTAGATGGTCGCTGCAAAATTCTCTGGCTTGACCGGTTGATCGATCGGATAGCCTCCCTGAGCGTCTGAGGCTCCGATGACATTGCCTCCACGCACTCCACCACCCGCAAAAAGCACCGACTGAACAGCGCCCCAATGATCGCGGCCGGGCAGTTTGTAGTGCTCACGCAGGTGGCTAATCATTGGAGTTCGACCAAACTCGCTGGCAACCACCACCAGCGTTTCGTCCAGTTTGCCGCTCGACTTTAGGTCGTCGAGTAATGCCGATAAACTACGATCGAATGGAGGCAACAAACGATCCTTCAAATGTGGAAATGCGTTTCCATGAGTGTCCCAAGATTCGTTGTTGCCCAAGTTGACTTGAATCAGTTGCACGCCAGCATCCACCAATCTGCGAGCCATCAGTAACGACCAGCCGAATGAGTTCTTGCCATAACACTCCAACGTCTTTTCGTCGGCGGTTGTCACATCCAATGCGTGATGCAATTGATTGTCGGTCAGCATGGAAACCGCGCTCTCTCGCAATCGATCAAACTTTTGCGATTCGGCCGCGTTGTGTAACCACTCACGTTGCTGACGCAGTGATTCGAGCAACTTCAGTCGGTTATCGATGCTAGTCATTCCAAGACCGTGTGGCAAAGTCAACTGCGGCGCTTGAAACTTTCGAGGATCTTCTTTGCCTCGCTGCTGATGATCGAAGCTGTACTGTGGAAAAGCGCCGTACGAAGTGTTGTGAAACGACGAGGCTTCGATCATCCAGGGATCAAACTGCGAACCCATCTCGCCGCTGTCTTGCCCAGGAATCACGCGGCCCGTGGTATGGACGAGTCGCTCAGGAATAACAGCCGCGGGTGGCAAGTTATTGCGGCTTGATACAACTCGACCAACAACCGAAGCGATTGAGGCAAAATCGGTTCTGCTTGGCGCCGTAGCTTGAAAACCTCTAGGGATCTCCGATCGACCGGTTAACATGATGTGATGACCGGCAGAGTGATCATTCGAACTATGCGTCAAAGATCTGCAAACTGCCCAATGGTCGCTTCGCTCCGCCAACATCGGCAAAAACTCACAGATCTGCAGACCAGCGGTCTTGGTTGCAATCGGTTTGAATTCGCCGCGAATATTCTCTGGAGCATCGGGCTTCATATCGAAGCTCTCATGCTGAGCCAAGCCACCGGAAAGAAAAACGAAAATGCAGGACTTGGCCTTTCCAAAGCCGGTTGAACTTGATGCAGTAGCCGCACTGGCCTGACGCAATCCAACTAGATGATTGCTTCCAAGCCCCAGAATGCCAATTGCACCAACCTGCAGTGCAGTCCGGCGAGCAATTATAGAGTGTCCCCAGCAAGTTGAATCGGAGAAGCAAGTTGAATCGGAGAAGCAAGTTGAATCAGCGCGCTGCGAGCTATTATTACACTCGCCGTCATGCGCAACATGATTCCGTTTGCTGAAGTCGCGTTTCACGCTTCGCCTCCGGAATACAAAGGCTTCATAACCGTTCCATTAATCAAATAGTGATTTCGTTGTAGCGGGTCGGTTACCGTTGTTTCTTCAGGCACCCCTAACCCGTGAAAAATAGTTGAGCAGACATCGGCGGGCGACCAACTTCGAGTTAGTGGATAAGCGGCTTGGGCGTCGGTTTGTCCAATTACTTGGCCACCTTGAATTCCCGCTCCTGAAAACAAACCACTGTAAGCATGCGCCCAGTGGTCGCGACCTGGAATATTCTCACCAGGCAAAGTCGAGATCTTAGGAGTTCGACCAAACTCGCCCATGACGATAACCATTGTTTCATCGAGCCTGCCGCTTGCTTGCAGATCATCCATCAATGCTGCCAAACCTTGATCCAACTGAGGCAGCAGCGTGTTCTTCAGCCTACCCCAATTATCTACGTGCGTGTCCCAAGTTTGAACAATGCCCATCGTGGCTTGAATGATTGGAACTCCAGCGTCGATAAGCCGCCGAGCCATCAGGAGCGACTGGCCAAACTTGTTCTTACCATACCGTTCGCGCGAGGCATCGGCCTCTGCATGGATATCGAACGCGCCGACAACTTTGCCTGAAGTCAAAATGCTGAAGGCCATCTGCTGTTGTTGCTGAAACGCTGTCACCGCATTGGCGGATCTATTACTGGAACCAACCGCAGCCAGTAGCTCTCGTCGCTGTTGGAATCGATCCAGATTGATACCATCGCGCATATTAAGTGCTTGCATCTTGAAATCGGCAAGGCTTGGGTCGCCATTGATCTGCCATGGGTCGTGTTTGGCGCCCAAAAATCCTGCATGCTGACCTGGCCAAGTCAACGGGCCTTCGATCAAGTAGTTTGGAAGCGAAACTCCAGTGGGGATGCCATCGTTTCGTGGGCGTAGGTGATCCAGAGCCGCGGCGATGTTTGGAAAGTCGCTCCGAGACTCTACGCGGTCCAAGTCCGAGCCTCCACGGGGCAGTGGAGTTGGCCGACCTGTCAGCGCGATATGCGTTGCTAACAAGTGATTGTGTTCCCGGTGAGCCAACGTGCGAACCATGGTCCAGCGATTGAGCTGTGAAGCCAGTTTCGGCAGGTGCTCGCAAACAGCTACTCCAGGAATCGCGGTTGAGATAGTCGAAAATTCACCGCGAACTTCGGCGGGAGCATCCGGCTTGGGATCGATAGTGTCCAGTTGCGAAGGCCCACCACTTAGCAGAACTACCAGTACTGACTTCGCGCGGCCAAATCCAGTATCGCTACGAGCAAATCGAGCATGTGAAATCGCCGAAGGCAATCCCCAGCAGCAAACGCCGGTTGTTGCGAGCTTCAAAAAACCGCGACGATCCGTGGAAAGCGTTGGACTCATGCGGTTACTCCATACTTGAGGCGAGGTAGGTGAAAAGTAAGGCGAGTTGGTAAGGCATGAGCAGCCATCGAGTTTTGGATTGTGGGACTCCACAAAATTCGTTACTCGGACACACTTAAAGGCCAGGCGGGATGAGAAAGTATAATCGATTTTGGCCCTAGAGTGAAACTTCGTTCGTGGCTCAATTCGTTTGAGTTCGCGCAAAACGGGATTGCGCCGCCACTGCGAAGCTTCTACAGGCTGAATATTGAACAAGTTAGGAACTTCGAAGCCTCTGAAACGCTGAGAATGCTTCTTGGACCCTCCCAGGTGATTGATCTGCTAGTAGTCGTTTGACTGATGCCTGTGAGGGTGAAGCGAGGAATAAACGAGCGCCGCCGGGAGGGCAAAGAAACGCTTTATTGAGTTCTACGTTTTCGGCCCTCCCCGCAAATACTCGTTGAACTCGCTGTGTGACCCTGCCCGAGAAAAAGTTGAACGGTCGTTAGCCAACAACATCCCGCGGGTGCGCTGATAAAAACTTTGAATCGAGTTGGAAATTCTTGTTGCGCGCATATGTCGCACACACGCTTGGATAGCCTTGTTTTCAATTGATGAAACTGCGTTTCACGACGTACTTCGCGCAACAAAAAACTATACTGGCATAACCCGTTGAGTGGGTTTATGACCGACTTTTTATCAGCGCAGCGCGCGGGAAGGTTCGTTGCGGTGAAAACTGGCCACTAGATCACTACTACTTTGAGGGCTTGGCCACGTGCTGATCGATCAAGATTGGATTACCATCAGGATCGCTCAAGACGATGAAGGCTGGTCCTGTGGTCGATTCATCTGCCGAGACGCTCAAGGAAAGTCCGCGACTCTTCAGTTCCTTTTGAATCTCACGTACATCTTGGTATTCGGTCAGCGTCTTGCAATCGCGATCCCAGCCAGGGTTGTAGGTCAACGAATTCTTCTCAAACATTCCTTGGTACAAACCTACTGTGCTAGTTTCGTTCTGCATGATGACATATTTGCGTTTGATATCTCCACCGCTCATCTTGAAGCCAAGCTTCTCGTAAAATTCCTTCGAAGCTTGTACATCCTTAACTGTCAAACTGATTGAAAAGTTACCTAGTGGGATGGCCGACTTCTTGGCAGAGTCGTCGTGGCGAGCACCAACGATAGGAAAGCTCGTGAAAAAGCAAAGTAGAAGGACGAAGGCAGGAATTGCAGTTCGCATGACGGAAGCCCCACAATACTTGAGAAATGACTAGACTGTTGAAACAGCCTCAATCTTATCCACTCGACCCGCCGTGTCTTGACAAATCTTGCGATCCTCAAAGAAATCTCCAGTTCTTCCCAAACCAAATTACCTGCAGCGAATCAATTGCGTACTTGATTACATCTACGCTGATTTGAAACGACCATTGCAACTTGTTCAACTTGCCGAGCTGGCCGATCTGTCGCCGTTTCATTTTCACCGAGTCTTCCAAGCCATGGTGGGAGAAACGCCGAACGAATTCGTCAAGCGACTTAGGCTTGAACGCGCCTTGTACTTGATGAGCTTCGGTAAAGCCAAATCGATGACCACTATCGCGCTAGATTGCGGCTTTGGCAGTTCGTCCGATTTCACGCGAAGCTTCAAGCAACGTTATGGCGTTGCTCCGAGCAAGTTTGACATGCAGGCTTGGCAAGACCAACATGGACAGCGGATTGATGAAGCCGCCCAGCAGTCGCCGCTAAAACTCGCTAAGCCAGCACCACGCGCGAACCCCGATCAATTTCGCGTTAAGGTTGTCGAGCTGCCCTCAAGATCCGTCGCCTACATCCGAGTCTCCAATCCTTACCAAGGCGACGCCGTTGTCCAGGCAGCTCGTCGATTGGTCGATTGGGCTGAATCGAAAGATTTTGCAGATTCGCAGTGGCTTGGATACCAGTTTGAAAGCCCTCGAGTTACTGCGCTCGAACATTGCCATTACTGCGCGGCTGTTGAGGTGGACGTCGAATTCAAGCCGAAGGATGAAGTTGGCTTTTATCGATTCCCCAAGATGACGGTTGCTGAAGTGGAAATGCGCGGAGGTATCGACTTAGAAATACGTTTGCTACAGTGGCTGTACGGTAGCTGGCTGCCTCGGAGCAAGTATGTACCTGACGATCATCCCTGTTTCGAAGCTTGGATCGGCAAACCGTTCGAGCATGGGTACGAACATTTTGAGCTGAAGATTCAACTACCGATTCGCGAGAGTTAGCGACTACAAACGCTCTTTCTTTTTACGTTCAATCTCAATCTGCTCGAGCGAGTAAAGCTTGCCAGTGCCGGCTCCAGGGCAGACCTCACAGGTAGCTTCCCAATCAGATTCGGTTCTCAGATTACTCGTCCAGAACGGCCACGTACGACATTGAATTGGTCTTGCTTTGTAAGCCAAACAGTGACGCGACTTGGGGTCCAGCAGAATACAGTCGCCATCAGGATACTCTTTCAAGCTGTATCGCGAACCAACTTTGCGAACATAACGTCCGCGAAATTCTTCTTCATCCAGCCGCATGGTTTGGGCTAAATCGGCGATCTCTTCAGCGTTGATCCAAACATAGCCCGGCTCGCCGGAGCAGCATTTTCCGCAAGCAGTGCATTCGAACTGGAGACCGTCTTTGTACCAAAGCTGTTTCATCGGATTGGAATTCCACCCAGTTTTTCGAATTTAGATTAAGACTGCATCTAGGCTGATTGCAGTGCGACCTCTCGCAACGCAGCCAGCAGTTTATCAACTTCAACTTCAGTCGTTGAGTGCCCCAGGCTGATTCGCAAAGTGCCTCCATCGCTTTTCGAACCAATCGCTTCATGAATCAGCGCCGCACAGTGATAGCCAGCTCGGACTTCGATCCCGAAGCTTGAATCAAGGCCCACAGCCAAATCCTGCGGGCTCCAGCCTTGCAAATTCAGACTAACTACGGGTACATAATCCGGGCGCAGTGCGGGTGCTTCTCCACTGACTCCTTGTCCAAAATCAGTACAGCTTCGTCCAACCAGCTCTACGCCAGGAATGCTCTTTAAGCCTTCAACCAGCCTTCTCAAAAGTACTCTCCAGCCGCTTTGCCAGCCGCTCTTTAGTGCCGACTTGGCTGACGATTCCAAACTGCCTGCATCAGCTTGCTCCACCAGCTCTTTGGCGGCGACAGCGATGGAGACGATTCCCGGCATATTATGGTTGCCCACTTCGACAACCTGAGGCCAAGTGTTCGCTACATTAATCTGCTCGCTACTCAAACCTGTGCCTCCAGTCATGAGTGGCTTCAGCTTTGACGGTAAGTTAGGAGCCACGTAAATCAGTCCGGTCCCAGCTAAAGCTCCTAGTCCTTTGTGAGCCGCTGCGGCTAGTATGTCAATACCAAGCCGCTGAACATCGATCGGTAAATAGCCGAGTGTTTGGGATGCATCTAACAATAGGCTCGAATTTGCCTGCTTAGCAAAGTCGCTGAGCGCTGTGATGTCCTGCACTACGCCGGTGACATTCGAAGCATGAGTAGCAACGATCAGCTTTGTGTTTGCTCGAAGGAGCGATTTTGCTCGATCAACTTTAGCCAACCCGCATTGATCGCAGGGAATAAAGTCCAGTTCGATGCGGCCTGATTGCTCGAGTTGTCGTAGTGGTCGCAACGCGCTGTTGTGTTCGGCTTGAGTCGCCAGAACATGATCGCCCTCGTTAAGCAATCCTAGCAGCGCGGCGTTGAGCGAATGAGTTCCACTAGAAGTAAATGCGATCGAACTTGCCTGATCGGCCCCAATCAACTTGGCGACTTGGCGTCGAGCTTCAGAGATCCATCGATCGGCTTCCATCGCGCTCGTGTATGTTCCTCGACCTGCGGTTGCACCACAATTGATGGTGAAGTCGAATGCGGCTCGCACCACCGATTCTCGCTTCGGCCAACTGGTCGCGGCATGGTCTAAGTAGATTCTCTCGGCGTTCATGGCGTGGCAGGCATATTTTCTTGGGGTGATAATCTAGATTCAAACCGAACGCCGACGTTTCCGCGAGATCAAATCGCGCTCCATCAGTCGATTAGCCCTCTTTCACCACAAGTCCGATCACGGACCCACTTCAAAATCGTTTTTTAGGAGCTTCACGGCTTACCTTACAGGCAAAAGGAAAATGGTAAAAATCGCTGAGCCGTTATATGCGAGATCTCCACAATTGTTTAGTCTTGTCTTATCTCGTATTCCACCGCACTATTAGCAATTAGCATTTGATCACTTGGGTACCCAGTTTCTCTCAACATTGAAGCTTAGAACAGATGGATGCACTGAAGGACCTTTTTGTCAACAATCAAGCTTGGGCTCATCGAATGGAGGAACGAAAACCAGGCTTCTTCAAGAGACTTTCGGAGCTTCAGAGACCCAATTATCTTTGGATCGGTTGCGCAGATAGCCGAGTCCCAGCTAATCAAATTGTCGGGCTATTGCCCGGGGAGTTGTTCGTTCATCGAAACGTGGCCAACGTGGTTAGCCACACCGATTTGAATTGCTTGTCCGTTCTGCAATACGCAGTCGAAGTCCTGCAAGTTCGACACGTGATCGTCTGCGGTCACTATGGCTGTGGCGGAGTCATCGCGGCTCAAAAGAACCTGCGACTAGGCTTGATCGATAATTGGTTACGACATGTGCAGGATGTTCAAGAAAAGTACAGAGGAATACTGAATCTTATCCCTGATTTGGCCGAACGGGGTGATCGACTCTGTGAATTGAACGTCATCGAACAGGCTGTAAACGTCTGTCAAACAACAATTGTTCAAGAGGCATGGACCCGTGGCCAGGACTTGACCATTCATGGTTGGATCTATCGACTCAACAATGGCCACTTAGTTGATCTTGGTCTCTGCGTTTCGTCCGACCAGGCATTACACGCATATTACAAGGCTAGTTCTCAGATTCTAGAATGGCCAGTCCCCAGAGACATCGAATAGCCCACCGTAACGAGTCTTAGAATGGGGATTTGAATTGTGATTGACTATGACCCACACAATTGGAGTGATCATCTATTTGACCTTCGCGGGACGGTGATCAAGAAAGTTGCACCGCGTGTTGGCTGGATCACGCTGTGGAGCATACTAGTACTCCTGATCAGTATCCAACTACCTGTGCAGATCCCCCCAACCGCCCACTTGATGGTCGGTGTAGCACTAGGATTGCTACTAGTATTTCGAACCAATGCCTCCTATGACCGATACTGGGAAGGCAGACGCCAATGGGGAAGTATAGTCAATGCAGCTCGCAACTTAGCTCGGTCTTCTGTCGCTTGGATGAACATTGAAACCGACTCAACAAGAGAAGTTCGGCTGTGGACGGTTTCCTTCGCGTATGCACTCATGCATCGCCTGAGAGAGGAGCATAGTTTCGGCGACTATTTCCCTAAGCTGCCGTTGGGTCAAGCCAAGGAATGTTACGCCACCAAAAACATTCCACTAGCTGCGTCGATTCAAATTAGTCGAGCAATTTCAAAAGCGAGAGCTGAGGGCACAATCACCGACCAAGAGCAATTGTTAATGGATACTCAAGTTGCAAACCTGGTTGACGCGTTAGGAGCCTGTGATCGGATTCACCGCACACCGGTACCGTTCGCATACGTTGTACACCTGCGACGAGCTCTGATCATCTATTGCGTGACCCTACCGCATGTGCTGGCAGATGGTTTTGGTTGGACAACACCCGTCGTCGCAATGCTGGTGTCTTTCATCCTTTTGGGTATCGAGGAGATCGGGGTAGAGATAGAGGATCCATTTGGAAAGGACGACAACGACCTACCACTAGAGAACTTTTGTAAAGCTATTGAGTCCGATTTCTGTTCAGTATGCCAAGAACCTTGCGAGTTCTAAAGTGATGCTGGCCTTGTAACACCGGTTTGTCCAGCTACTGTACTGTCGCCTTTTCGAGTACAAGGTGGTAGAAGCACAAATCAAGCCAGCGATCAAACTTAAAGCCGACTTGTGGCAGTGTTCCTCTAAGGTTGAACCCAAGTTTCTTGTGGAGTGCAATACTTGCTACGTTGCCGGAGTCGATACCACCAATCATCACGTGATACTTCTGCGATCTGGCCTCGTCAATCAAGGCCCTGAGTAAGGTTATGCCGACACCCTGGCCACGAAATTCAGATTGAACATAAACCGAATGTTCAACAGTGTATCTGTAAGCCGGAAAGGTCCGAAAAGGCCCGTAACTAGCGAATCCCATCAATCGATCGTTATCCGATAGCAGTCCCAAGACCGGGTAATTGCCTCGCTGTTTGTTGGCGAACCACTGCTGCATGAACTCTGGTGTGCGAGGCTGATACTCGTACAGCGCAGTCGTATGCGAGATTGCATCATTGAATATCGCCAAAATCTGTTCGGTATGGCTCTCGTCGCAGCGAATTAACTTCATCGTCAATAGGACTCGCAATTCCAGAAAACAATCTAACGCGGCTGCTTTGGCTGAGCCTTGGGGAGCTTGGGCAGGTCATCATCGGGCTGGTCGCTGTAACGAAACGGATCATCTAGTCTACGCATTTCCGACAAAAGCAATTGTTGCATTTGAGCGAGTTGCTCCGCGTACTTGGGGTCGCCAGCTAGATTGCGTTGAATTGGATCCGGAGCGTTGCCTAGCGCAGCCACAACATCGGCGCAAATGTTGACTCAGCAGTTCGTCAGGATTCTGCTTAAGATTAAAGAGCTGTGTCTCGCGGGTCTTCCCGTCAGCCGAACTCATAACGAATCAACTTCCAATCACCCTGTCGGGCGCAGCGCATGCCTGGTTTGGCTCCACCGCAGTAAACTCCATACAGCGTATCGCGAATTGTAGATTGTTTACCTTGCAGGACCGCCTTGAAGCTAGCGCCTTCGTTAGTAGATGGAGCGGGAACTCCGGTCAGGTCGCAGCAGGTTGCCAGTAGATCAAGCAAGTAAACGTTTCCAGCCGCTCGAGTGCCAGGAGCAATTCCTGGACCAGCGACAACCATCGGCACTCGCCAGGTGTGCTCATACAAATTCTGCTTGCCCATCAAGCCGTGACGACCAATGGCGATTCCGTGGTCCGAAGTGTAAATCACATAGGTGTTTTCAAGTTCTCCCATCGCCTGCAACTTGTCTAGCACTCTGCCAATCTGTTGGTCGATGAACTCAACACAGGCAAACTGCCTACCAATCTCATTGCGAACAGTGGCTTCGTCTCGATTCCGCCAAACTCCGCTGACCGCAACTTCGTCGCGAACACCAGCGTCGGTATTGTTGAAAGGATGTTGAGGCAAATAATTCTTGGGCAGGTTTGGTTGCTTAGAGTTTGCCTGTGGTCTGGAGGATTCGTCAGTGTGATTAGTTGCACCGTACTTGGCCAGTAGTTCATCGGTACCATCGCGAGTATCGTGGGGATGCGAGAATCCAAAATGAATCAGGAAAGGCCGTTGATCTTGCTTTTGGATTCGATCCTCCAAGTACTCGACCACTTGATCGCCGTGCCAACCGCTGCCAGATTCGTGAGTGTTACCTCGTTTGGTTGCATCTTTGCGAACCTCGAACTGTTTGTTGGCTCCCTCGTAACTGTTGCCGACTTTGCAGGTTCGCATCGTCGCGTAACCGCCCCTCTTAAATACTGCAGCCAAAGTTTGCTCTTCGAGCCCCTTGGGCGAAAGTTCAACCGCTAGTGGCGCCGTTGGTAAATGCCAAACGGTGCGGCCACTCATGATCATGTGACGCGAAGGTGTACAAACAGCTCCGACGTTAGCTCCCATGTGGTAGGCTGCATCTAAAACCATCCCGCGTTTGGCGATTCGATCGATGTTCGGAGTCTGCAGGGAAGACTTCGAATCGTAAATCTGCAAATCGAACGGGCTTTGATCATCCACAACGATCAACAGCACGTTGGGAGGTCTAGCGTTAAGATTACCATGAACAATCAGACTTACAGCGATGATGGTCGATAGTCTTAACAGCAGGTGCATCATGAGCCTCGGGGTTAAATTTGTGCTCATCATTGTAATAGAAAAGCAACTTGGGATGGGTACTCTTGCCCTTTACGCTGCCACGCTTCCTCACACCTCACAAATGGAACTAACTGCTAGCGGCAAGCACTCACAGACACGTTCAATCTGCTGACGAGTGATGTCCAGGTGAGTGACCATCCGAATATGCCGCGGTCCAAAGGGGACCGCTCCGATTCCGTGATTTGCCAGAGCTGCAACTAGCGCCGCCGGTGAACCCAATTCTGTCGCAACGCGAACAATGACGATGTTGGTTTCTGGTTGCGGTTCAAGGCTAAGTCCATCGATTCCACTTACAGCTTCGGCAATCAATTTGGCGTGCTGATGATCAATCTCTAATCGCTGGATGTTGTTTTTCAATGCATAGATTGCAGCGGCTGCCAAAATGCCAACTTGCCTCATTCCACCGCCCAACAACTTGCGAATGCGCCGCGCTTCGCGAATCATCTCCTTCGAACCTACGATTGCAGAGCCCACAGGCGCTCCCAGTCCTTTCGAGAAGCAAACATTGATCGTGTCGAACGGTGCAGCCCAATCGCGCGCGGAATCTCCTGAGGCAACCACGGCGTTAAAAAGTCTGGCTCCGTCTAAGTGCGTTGCTAGACCGAGTCGACGAGCCCACGAACATAGCTCGCGAACGGTTTCCAATGGCTGAACCTTGCCTCCACCTCGGTTGTGCGTGTTCTCGATCGTTAATAACTTTGTGCGACAGACGTGATCATCAAGCGGAGGCAATTGAGCCGGTAGTTGCGACAACTGGATTACGCCATGCGATCCGGAAATCGGCTTGGCGATCGCTCCACTTAATTGCGAGTATCCGCCTTGCTCGTACAGCAAAATATGGCAATTCTGCTCACAGATGAATTCCTCACCACGACCGCAATGAAGACGAATGGCAATTTGATTTGCCATGGAACCGCTGGGCGTAAAGAGCGCAGCTTCTTTGCCCAACATGTCGGCGATCTGCTCTTGAAGAGCATTCACGGTCGGATCGGAGCCGAAAACGTCATCGCCAACTTCAGCGGCTACCATCGCCTCTCTCATCGCTCGGCAAGGTTTTGTCACAGTATCGCTACGAAGATCGACATCCAATTGTGTGGGTTGTGGCATGTTTTTCGAATCGTCGGTTGCTTAAGGGCAAAATGGTCGGTAATGTAGGCGGTTTGACCCGTTTCGGGTTGATTGATGTTTCGACACTTGTCACTAATCGCGGTGTACGAACCCTCCCGCAAACTGACGAAACTACAGTGAATACGTCATTTTGCGGGAGGGTCGGTAAGCGAGTAATGCGAGCTTTCCGGGGAGGGCGACCCTCCCGCGAATTAGCGTGCTTTTTGTCGCAAACTTGTGCGCGCTGGAGGGTCCATTCGCGTGGGTTAACGGCGATCAGCGAGAAGTGACGATCTTTCGAGTAAATTGTAGTGCCCACTCGGTCGTAGCGGTACCGTCCGCATGCTTACCATTTTCAAACTTAGCCGGCAAATTCTATTAGCCTCACTAATTTCGACGCAGTGAATGCAGAACCTTCAGATTCAAAAGATAGACGCACGATCTGGTGGATCGATTGCTCAACTAAAAGCCCTACGCGATCAGCTCAGCCCCTCAGGCAACGTAGTCAGCCCAAAAGGTAAATCGCTGACTGAACGAGTTTTTGGTGAAGCTTTGCTGCCTGCGCAGGTCGTTCAGCGCATTTGCAACGATGTTCGCGAGCAAGGCGAGCGGGCTGTCATTCACTACAGTCAGCAACTGGATGGAGCAAAGCTTACACCTGGCCAGCTTCGTTTAGATGAGGCCAAACTGCGCGAGGCTCACGCGAAGGCATCTGCAGAGTTCCTCCGCTGTATCAATCGAATCCGACAGAATATCGAGAGCTTTCAAAAGTCGATCCTCCACAAAACGGTAACGACTCAACCCGCGCCAGGCATATGCCTAGAGCAACGCTATCGTCCGTTGAAACGGATCGGAGTTTGCGTGCCAGGCGGTGCTGCAGCATATCCGTCGACAGTTTTGATGACCGTCGTACCTGCACTTGCGGCAGGGGTTTCGGAGATTGCTGTGGTGGCTCCACCCACGGCCTTTGGAGCTTACAACGACGATGTGTTGGCAACTTGTTACGAGCTAGGCGTGACTGAAGTTTACCCAGTGGGTGGTGCTCAAGCTGTAGCTGCGATGGCTTACGGCGTCGAGAGCTTGCCGCAAGTCGACAAGATCGTTGGTCCGGGAAACCTGTTCGTGGCCCTCGCCAAGAAACATGTTTACGGCGAAGTCGATATCGATTCGATTGCTGGACCAAGCGAAGTCGTCGTGTTGGCCGATGAAACTACTAGCCCCGCTTTTGCTGCTGCTGATATCCTGGCTCAAGCCGAACATTCGCCTGGCGCGAGCCTGCTGATCACTTGGCACGAAGATCTGCTCGAAGCTGTTTACGATCAACTGCTCAGCCAACTTCAACGACTCAGTCGAAGTCAACTCACTCTGGATAGCTTGAATGCCTTCGGAGCCTTCATTTTGGTTCGCGATGCGGCGCAGGCGGTGACGCTAACCGATTGGATTGCTCCAGAGCATCTGCATATCGCCTGCACCGATGCCAGAAAACTAGCGGATCAAATTCGAAATGCTGGAGCCACCTTTATCGGGCCATTTAGCCCGGTCGCTCTTGGAGATTACGCTGCTGGTCCATCGCACGTTTTACCAACTGGCGGCACCGCGCGTTGGGCTTCTGGACTTTCCAGCAATTCATTTCTGCGAAGTAGCAGTCTAATTGAATATTCGAAGGAAGCTCTAGCGAACATCGCTGACGAAATAACTATCTTAGCTGACAAAGAGGGCCTGACGGCTCATCGTGAAAGCGTGCAAATTCGCGTAAGAGATTGATCAAACTGTGACCATGGATCTTCAAAAGTACTTTCGACCTGCAATTCAACAGATGCAGGCTTACGTGCCCGGTGAACAACCTCAGGGCGGTAAGTTCATCAAGCTGAACACCAACGAAAACCCCTATCCACCTTCAACGAAAGTACTCGCGGCTGTTCGAGATGCGGCAGATCGTCCTTTGGAACGTTATCCGGACCCGCTGGGTACTGCTTTTCGTATTCGAGCGGCTGAGGTTTTAGGAGTCGAACCAGACTGGATTTTGTGTGGTAATGGAAGCGATGACATTCTCACGATCGTTACGCGAGCGTTTGTCGGAGAAGGAGATAAACTGCGACTACCGTATCCAAGTTACATCCTGTATCGCACACTGGCTCAGTTGCAAAATGCGGCTTGGGACGAAGTTCATTTTCAAGCTGACTTTTCGCTCGACGACTCTTTCGTAGGCAACACAGACGGCCTGAAGTTGGTCTTTCTCCCTAATCCAAATAGCCCCAGTGGAACCGTCCTTGGTCCTGCCCGAATTGCCGAGATAGCTGAGCGTCTGCCGTGCCCAATTTTGGTTGATGAGGCTTATGCCGATTTTGCCGATGAGAATTGCCTAGAATTAATCAAACAGAACCCCAGGGTGATGGTTTCTCGAACCCTAAGCAAATCCTATGCTTTAGCAGGTCTTCGCTTTGGCTTTTTGGTAGCGCATCCCGAAATGATGGCCACGTTCCGCAAGGTCAAGGACA